>CAMWWH010000055.1 GCA_947177975.1 uncultured Clostridia bacterium
TCGGCTTCGAAGTTTAAGTTTTCCGACTTGTTTTTAATCCGCACCGAACACAGCGTGGCTTTGGGCGCATAGCCCGACTCTTCAAGCTCTGCGTACTTATCCCCGGTAAGAATGAATTCTGCCATACCGCAGTTGTGCGAGCCGCTCATTACACTGTTGAAAAATCCGCAAACCGTGTACTCAACCTTATGACTGCCTATGGTAATTTCAATGGGCTTGCCGACTTTGATATCGTCGGTCTTGTAAATCATCGGCAGATAAATTCCGCTGTCAAACTTGCCGTCCTCTACTAACTCCGCTCTGCCTACTTCACGGGTGAACGCCGTATCCTTATCCAAAAAGAAAGCCCAGCCACCCATTTCGCTGCCGTTATAGGGAAAGTTTACATTCATATGCAGACAGTCGTCAAGTCTGTACTGCGATACGCGTCTGTCATCGGCGAGCGTTTGGTTTAAAAATGCGCGCACCTCGCCGTCCCCGTCGTCGACGGTAACCGTGACGTGTTCGGCGTTGAGCTTGTCGTGATACCTGTCGAAGTTTGCCTTGTAGTCCATAGACAGCATAAGCCACAGATTGAGCATAAGCGCGGCAATTAAAATCAGCACGACGATTGCAACCGTCTGCCCCTTCGCCTTGCGCATATTGGAGCGGGCGATAAGAAATAGCTTTCTCATTTTACCACCCCATTTCTTTTAGGAACGCGGAAAGCTTTTCGTGCCTTGCCGTATCGCCGTGGGAGTACTTGCCCAAATCGCACTCGCCTAAAATAACGCCGTCCTTTAAGTACAGAATACGGTTGCCGCGGCGCGCCGAACGCATATCGTGAGTGACCATAACGACGCTCTGCCCCTGCTCGTTGAACTTGGTGAGAGTGTCTAAAACGTCAAGTCCAGTCTTGGAATTGAGCGCACCCGTGGGCTCGTCGGCAAATAGTATTTCGGGCGAGTTGATAAGTGCGCGCACTATCCCCACGCGCTGAGCCTCGCCGCCCGAAATCTGCGCGGGGAATTTCTTCTGCGTTTCTTCGGAAATATCCACCGCCACAAAAAGCTCCTTCGCCCTTGCCACGAGCGCCTTTTTGTCCTTGTTTACCAAAAGCCCCGCGGCAAGCACGTTGTCCGTAACCGACATTCCGTCGATTAAATAAATCTGCTGAAATACGAAGCCGCAGTGATCGCGGCGGAACACCGCAAGTCCGTCCTGCGACAGGTCGGATATGACCTTATCGCCGAACGTTATCTTGCCGAGGGTTGGCGTATCCATACCCGAAAGGGCGTACAAAAGAGTTGATTTGCCCGCGCCGCTCGCACCCATAATCACGGTGAAATCGCCCTGATAAAGTTCCAAATCGATATTCTTCAGGACGTGCTGTTGCTGACCTCCGTTAGAGAAAGTCTTACTTAAATTTTCGGTTTTAAGAAGTACGTTCTTCATAAAATTTCTCCTTTACCCCCGTACTATACCTTAACGAAACCTTAAAGTCTTTAAAATTTTCTTAAAAATTCCTTAAATCCTGCCGCTCAGCTTCAAAGTAACCGTCACTTTCAAGCCGTGCTCTCCGTTGTCTATTTCCAGCCCGCCCTGCATCTCTTTCATAAAGTAGTCGGAAATATACAGCCCCAACCCCGCGCCTTCGGTATTCGCCGAGTTGCTTCCGCGCCTGAACTTTTCTTTCAGTACGGGCAATTCTTCCTTCGGTACTCCGCCGCCGAAATCCTCTATAATTACGTTTATATACTTGTCGGATTTTTCCGCCGCTACGGTGACAGCCGTCTTTGCGTACTTGTACGAGTTTGAAAAGATATTGTCGAACACCTGTTGCAGCCGCAAGCCGTCGGCAAAGACCAGACATTCGGGCAGTTCGGGAATATCCGCTTTGTGCAGATAGTCTGCGTTTTCGAGCATAGTTTTCACCCGCCCGCTCTCGATATTCGTCGGCGTTACCGTGAGCTGTTGCAGCTCTTCCAAGGTCGCCGTAAAAAGGTTGGTTACAAGCGTATTGATTTGGTCTGCCTTGCCTATTATCTGCGTATAGTTCGCCCTGTCCTTTTCGCCGCCTGCAACGGCAAGCCCGACTTCTGACACGGCTTTAATGCTTGCCACGGGCGTCTTGATATCGTGTGAAAGTTTAGCGACCAGCTCCTTTTTGCTTTGCTGTGCCTGCGCCTCGGCAATGCGCGCTTTTTTGAGCTCCGAACGCATTATATCGAAGCTTTCGGTAAACGCGCCGAAAAGATTTCGTCTGTCCATCTCGAGCGGAATATCCAAATTACCGCACGCTACGCGCTCGGCAAAGCCTTTGAGTTTGAGGAAAGGTCTTATAACCGTATAGTGTATATAGACTGCGTACCCCACGCATATACCGCAAGATAAAGCGATTGCAACCGCCAGAACGCTCATCGCCGTCCGCTTCCCCGATTGCAGAGTCTGCACTCCGTCGTTGTAAATTATGACCTTGCCGCGCTCGATACCGACCACCGTATCCCTGTGCGCGATTGCCGCGTTCTCGCTTTCGGAAAGCCCCGATTTGGTTTTGTAGATAACGGCGCCGCCCTCGTCGAGCACTACGTAGTCGAGTGAGTTCGGGCTTTTATGCGTTCCCAAATTATCGAAATCGCGCGTTACCGACTGCACGACTTCGTTTACCGCAACCGTGTCCTGCGAGAAGTCGGGCGACTGCACGGCGAAAATTATGAGCACTATTATTTCGGCTATAAACACGAGAATTGCGCCTATTAAAAACAGTTGCTTTTTCATTGATTGCCTCCCGCAAATTTATAGCCGTCGCCCCAGACGGTAAGGATATATTCTGGATTGTTCGGGTTTTTCTCTATCGCCTCGCGCAGTCTGCGTATATGCACGTTCAGCGTTCCGTCGCCCGTGAATTTGTCCTCCCACACCCTTTCGAACAGTTCCTTTTTCGATACGACCTTGCCCTTATTTTCGATTAAATAGGACAGCAATTTGTACTCCAACGCGGTCAGTTTTATAAGATTGCCCCCCACATATGCCTGTTTCGCCGCAAAATCGACGGTCAAATATCCGTCCGAATATCCCGCGTCGCAAGCTTTCCCGAACCGCTTTAAAACCGCCTTGACCTTGGCGAGCAGAACGCCGAGCGAATAGGGCTTTTGCACGTAATCGTCGCCGCCTATGTTGAGCGCGACAATCTTGTCGTCGTCGCTTGTCCGCGCGGATATGAAAAGTATGGGAATGTTCGTCGTTTGCCTGAGCTTTCTGCACAAATCGAAACCGCTTCCGTCCTCGAGGTTTATATCCAATAAAATCAGCTCGGCGGTATTGTCCTTAAAAAAACTGCGGCACTCGTCCGCGCCGTAAACAACCGTCGTGCTTACGCCGAACAGATTGAAGTATTCAGCCGTGCTGTCGGCAAGCAGTTTTTCGTCGTCAACGATAAGGCAATTATATTTCATAATGCTCCTCCACCTTAATTATAGCATTTCACCCTACGGAAATCTTTAAGAAATTCTTAAATTTTGACAGGGAATACAATCCAATTTTAAAGTAATACTTGTCTTTATAGTTTTTTTGTGATAAAATCGTAATAGAATATACTTAAAGATAAATTTAAGAGGTTGCTTATGCTCGTAATTGAGCTCCTGCCTGAAAATCTGTTCTGGCTGGAATGTATTTTAAGAGTTTTATTCGCAATTGTTTTGGGGTTTGCGTTAGGCGTTGAACGCCAGCTCCGCCTTAAGGTTGCGGGAATAAGAATACACGTCGTGGTTGCGGCGGGTTCGGCTCTCTTTACAATCGTATCCAAATACGGCTTTGCCGTATCGGACGGCGCGCGCGTTGCGGCTCAGGTCGTTTCGGGTATAGGCTTTATCGGCGCGGGTATGATTATGCACAGACAGAACGTCGCCGTACACGGTCTTACCTCCGCGGCGGGCATCTGGCTGACGGCGGCAATAGCCATGACTGCCGGCTCGGGAATGTACCACATTGCGCTCGGCGCTACCATACTGATAATTCTGGTACAGCTTTTCCTGCACCTGCCCCTCCGCCTTTTCAAGGAAAAGCACTATAACGAAATAAGAATAACGTTCAAGAGCCCGACGGAAGATTGCCCTCAGACGATTAAAGACCTCTTCGAAATAACGAGCTTTACGCAATTCAAAGTCGACCGCGTTGACGGCGAATTGATTTATTATGCGGTAATTCATACGAGAATGCAGGTAGACGCAACGTTTATCAGAAATACCGTTAACGATTACGGTTATATCATTTCGTTGGAAAAAGTCGAAAGCGACAGATAAAATATATAAACAGAAAAACTCCCGAACGGTGTCGCACCATTCGGGAGTTTTTTATTTTCTGGTATATCTGTCCAAAGCGCGGCGGTGAAAATTGAAGATTTGGTCGCGAACCCGCGCGGGATACACAATCCTCGCGTCCGCACCCAGCCTTACGAAGTACTGCACAATCTGCGAATGGGAACAATTGAAATAATAATAATTGTTTTCCACTTTAACCGGAACGGGGCGGTGAACGTAAATTCTTTTAAATTTATCGATGCCCTTTGCAGTCAGCTCGACAAGCACCTCTTCCTCGTCGGGGGCGTAAATAAACTGCGGACCGTACGTCTTCATTTTTTCGAACAGGTCAATCTGCTTTTGCGTAAATTCCGCGTTGACTGCAAGCTGCGTTACGCTCACTATCCTCGAAAGCCTTATAGGGTTGCAGCTTCTTGTTGCGGCGAGAACGTAGCAGTGCAACTCCTCCTTCGAATTTGCAATACCGTACGGAGCGCAATCGATTTTCTGATTGAACCCCCACCGCGTGGTTATGAACACGCGCTTCTTTTCCTTTATCGCCTTGGTTACCGCGTCGTACTGTTTTTTGAAAACAATCAACTCACGCTTGTCCTGCGGCAAAGCCGCGTACGACGCAAACATATTTCTGAAATATTCCGAAAGCGTCCGTCCCGCAAGGCAATAGCTCTCTATATAATCGATTATCGGCTCGGACTCCTTCGTGGGTTTGAGCGAAACAAGCTTGTCGTATTTTTCGCCGTTGGGCGCGGCACTCCTTTCGTTCAGCTTTTCGCACAGGTCGAAGCAAAGACCGTTCAGCACCTTCTCGGTTACCGTTGCGGTCGAAGAAATTTTCTTTTTGAAAAAATTCATAAGCTCGGTCTGCTGCTGCATAAAGCCGTTGTGATAGTTGACGATTAAATTTGTCAGAAGCGCGTTTTTGTTGACCGTGCGCCCGTCCTTTTTAAAAAACTCGAACCCCTCCGCGTCCTTATCTAAAATATTAGCGATGCGCTCGGTTACGTAAATTTTCAGCTTTTCCATAATAATTTTTCCCTTGTTTTCCATATTGTACCATAAAAAGGGGGCAAATGCAATATTAAAATATATATATTTTAACAGTATTCTATCATAATTTTAATTAAAAACCGCATATTTCAGCCGAAATCAAGGGGGCAAAAATTAAAACAAAACTGCGTATTTACAAAGCAAAATTTTATTGTTACAATCAATGCGTAAACAAATTTCGGGAGGAAACAACATTATGAAAATGTGCAACAGCGAGGCTATGAAAGCCGTAAAAGAACTTGAAGAGAAGAAAAAGAACATACTTTATATTGAAAACACCCGCAGCAGGATTTCGTATAAAGAGGGTGAAAAAAAGGTTCAGACCAATTACGAGTACGCCGCCACCCGCAATTCGGTTGCGGAAATCGACGAGCGCATACGGGCAATAAAGCACGCGCTTGCCGTGTGCAACTGCACCGCCGTCGTCGACGACTTCGGCATTACCATAGGCGAAGCTTTGGTCTACCTTGCGCAGCTCAACGCGGAATACGACCAACTCGACAAATTGAGCGACCACAACAAGCTTTCCCGCACGATTACCTATAACGGGGTTATCGAATACACCGAGTGTCTTTACGACCCCGACGAGATAATCAAGGAAATGGAAGCTCTGCACAGAAAAATCTGCAAATTGCAGGTGTCGATTGACAGAGCAAATCTGACTAATTACATAGAAGTTTAAGCTTTTTCCCGCACGTTAGTTTCGGCACGCACAGAATACCTGTGGTTAGGCGCTTGTTATCGTTGCAGTTTATTGCAAGGGTTAAAGCTTTTCGGTTGTCGGTTATTTTATTAAAGTTTAATGTTTTGAAGATATAAAAGGCTGAAAGCTTGCGTGCGAAAACTTGTTATTGCCATAACGTCGGGAAATCGGATCCCGAGGTTCACCGGCAAAACGTTACGGGGAAGTACAGGGTTATAACCGTATAAATTTTTTAAGGAGGTGATGCCGGTATGATTATACAGGGAAAATACAATACGGCAAAAATATTTACGGACGTTATCGAAGAGGGCGCGATAGCTCAGATTCAGGCGGCCTGCGATTTTGCCGCGTTCAAGGGTTTGAAAATACGTATTATGCCCGACGTGCACGCGGGCGCGGGCTGTACTATCGGCACGACGATGACTATCAAAAACAAAATCGTGCCCAATATGGTCGGCGTGGATATAGGTTGCGGTATGGAGGTCGTTCAACTCGAACAAAAGGAACTCGACCTTTGTAAACTCGACGAGCTTATTTACGCGCGCATACCCTCGGGTATGACCAGCAGAAAGTCGGCACACCCCTTCCATTCGCAGATAAACCTCGAAGACTTGCGTTGCCTTTCGCACGTAAATATTTCTCTTGCAAACAAATCAATCGGAACGCTCGGCGGCGGCAATCACTTTATCGAGGTCGATACCGACGACGACGGAAACAAATACCTCGTCGTTCATTCGGGAAGCCGTCACCTCGGGTTAGAGGTCGCGGAGTATTACCAAAAAGAAGCCTACCGCACCCTTTGCGGCAACTCCGAAGGGCAGATTAAGGCGGCTATCGCCAAACTGAAAGCGGAAGGAAAGAACAACAAAATCCAGTCGACGATAAAGAAAATGAAGGCAAAGCAAACCGATATTCCGCCCGAAATGGCTTACGTTTCGGGACAGCTTTTCGACGACTATATTCACGATATGAAGATAATTCAAAGGTTTGCCGTACTCAACAGAAAGGCAATGGTCGACGAAATTTTAAAGGGGTTAAATCTTACCGCGGCTGACTGCTTTACCACCATTCACAACTATATAGACACCGACGAAATGATTTTGAGAAAGGGCGCAGTGTCCGCCAAAAAGGGCGAAAGACTGCTTATACCCATCAATATGCGTGACGGCTCGCTCATCTGTATCGGCAAGGGAAACAAGGACTGGAACCAAAGTGCGCCGCACGGTGCGGGCAGGCTTATGAGCCGCGGCAAAGCGTTTGCAACGCTGACTATGGAAGAGTTTAAAGAGCAAATGTCGGGCATATACTCGACGTCTGTAACGCCCCAGACTTTGGACGAAAGCCCTATGGCGTATAAGAAGCTCGAAGACATTGTCGACAACATAACCCCTACCGTCAAGATTGAAAAGAGGATTACCCCAATCTACAATTTCAAGGCAAGCGAAACTTTCGGCTGGAAGAAAAAATAACTTGCAAAAATTGCCGACCGCATTTATAATGTTTTTTAAAAGGAGGCTTATATATGTTAGGCAATTTTACATACTGCAACCCCACCAAACTTTACTTCGGCAAGGACGCGCTGGACGGTCTTAACGAAGAGCTCCCCAAATACGGCAAAAACGTTTTGCTCGTTTACGGCGGCGGCTCGATAAAGAAAAACGGAATTTACGACAAGGTCATAAAGATTTTAAAGGACAACGGCAAGAATATCTACGAGGACGCGGGCGTTATGCCCAACCCCACCTCCGACAAGCTCAACGAGGGAATTGCGCGCGCAAAAGCCGCGAAAGCCGACCTCATTTTAGCCGTGGGCGGCGGCTCGGTATGCGACTACGCAAAAGCCGTTTCCGTATCCGTTCACTGCAACGACGACGCCTGGGATAAATACTTTATCCGTTTCGAGGACGTTTCCTGCGATATAATCCCCGTCGGCTGCGTTTTGACTATGGTCGGCACGGGCAGCGAAATGAACGGCGGCTCGGTTATCACCAACCACGCGCAGAAGCTTAAAATCGGGCACGTGTTCGGCGAAAACGTCTTCCCCAAGTTCTCGATACTCAACCCCGAATTTACCTACACCCTGCCCAAATACCAGATGGTTTCGGGTATCTACGACATTATGTCGCACATTTTGGAGCAGTACTTTTCGGGCACGGACGACAACACGAGCGACTACATTATGGAAGGGCTTCTCCGCTCTCTCATTCACAGTGCGAACGTCGCCGTCGAAAACCCCACCGACTACGAGGCGCGCTCGAACATTATGTGGATAGCTACGTGGGCTCTGAACACTTTGGTTGCAAAGGGCAAGACCACCGACTGGGAAGTGCATATGCTCGGTCAGGCGATCGGTGCGCACACCGACGCGACCCACGGAATGACGCTATCCGCCGTATCTCTCCCCTATTACCGCTTTATTATGCCCTACGGGCTGGACAAGTTTGCGCGCTACGCCGTCAACGTGTGGCAGGTGGCACCTGCGGGCAAAACGAAAAAGGAGATTGCCGAAGAGGGACTTTCGGCAATGGAAAGCTGGATGAAGAAAATCGGCTTGGTTATGAATATAACCGACTGCGGCGCGACCGCGGATATGATTGACGGCATAGTCGAGAGCACGCTAGTTATGGACGGCGGCTACAAAGTACTCAATAAAGAGGAAATCCGCGCAATATTAAAGAATAGTCTTTGAGTTGTAATTTATAAATTTTAAGCGCCCGAACCGCAACGCGGTTCGGGCGCTCTGTTTTGTTGTGCTTAGTCCGTTCATCGCTATGCAATTAAAGAACTTGGCCGCGGCGACACGCCGCTGATTACGGCTGTTTACCGATATATGCGAGGATACCGCCGTCAACGTAGAGGATATGTCCGTTTACGAAGTTGGAAGCGTCCGACGCAAGGAATACTGCGGGACCTGCCAAATCCTCGGGAGTGCCCCAGCGCTCTGCGGGGGTCTTTGCGATAATGAAGCTGTCGAAAGGATGACGGCTGCCGTCGGGCTGCTTTTCACGAAGAGGCGCGGTCTGCGGGGTTGCGATATATCCCGGTCCGATGCCGTTGCACTGAATGTTAAACTTGCCGTACTCCGAGCAGATATTCTTGGTGAGCATCTTCAAGCCGCCCTTTGCCGCCGCGTATGCGGAAACGGTCTCTCTGCCGAGTTCGCTCATCATCGAGCAGATATTGATAATCTTGCCGTGGCCCTTTTTAATCATCGAAGGGATAACCGCCTTGGACACGATGAAGGGTGCGTTGAGGTCGATGTC
>CAMWWH010000056.1 GCA_947177975.1 uncultured Clostridia bacterium
GTATGTGGAAAAACGGCACGCTGAACAACTTGTTCTGCGGCGGTAACAACGGCTGCGGTTGCGGTTGCAACTAAAATTGTTCACGCAAATCTTTTTTCGTGAAAGATAATCTTCTTCATTAAACTTAAAGGGGAGCACTTCGTGCTCCCCTTTATCTTTATGTTATCAAAAATTATATATTGCAAAATGGTCTCTATCGTTTTTCATAAAAGCAATCATATCTTTAATGGCTTCCGTGTAATCGCGCGGGTGCCAATGCGTTCCGCCCTTGGAATATTCCAAATAGAAAACGAACTCTGTTTCCCCTTCCTCCTGATACAAAAGCATCTTTCCCATTTCGGATTCTCCGATTATTACGAAGTAATCTATATCGGGATAAAACCCCAACTCCACAGAGGCGCGTTTTAATTCTATCGGCAAGTTGAGCTGTTTGCCCTTTCTATAAACGTATTCGATATCCGTTATCGGCTCGCCGAATTCCCTTAATTTATTTACGTTTAAAATAAGCTCCCAAAACCCGCAAAATTCATTCCAATCAACTTGCCGTCTGATAGGCGTTCTGCCGTAATCGACGTCGTTACATAGAGAAATCAACCCGTCTAAATCAACAATATTTTCTTCGATAAAATACGGCTTTTCAATCGAATAGTTTTTATCACAATATTCCGGTAATTGCGTTTCTTCCAAAATACTTATTTGTGAATCGAGCCCGAATACGGATATCATTTTTGATAAAATATCTTTATCGATTTCCGTTACTATTACTTTCATTCTTATTCTGACGTTCTCATTTAATACTCAAATATTTGTAAATCGCGGCAACAGTCTTTGCGTCGCATATTTCACCGCTCTCTATCATTGCAACAACCTTTTCAAGCGGTATAAATTCGCAAGTTAAAAATTCGCCGTCGTCGACGTGCTGACCGACAAACTCCGCGTTCTTTGCAAGATATATATGAATTACCTCGTCGGTATACCCCGGCGACGGATAAATTTCCAGAAGTTTTTCCACTTCCGCGCGGTAGCCCGTCTCCTCTTCACACTCGCGAGCCGCGCCTTTTGAAGGCTCTTCGCCTTGCTCTAACTTGCCCGCGGGAATTTCGTAAATATCCTTGCCGTATAGATAACGGTGCTGTTTTACAAGCGCAACTCTGCCGCCCTCGACAAGCAGTACCGCCGCGCCGCCGCAGTGACGGACGCACTCCCGCACCGATTTTTTGCCGTCGGGCAATTGCACTTCGTCAACGGTGAGCTTTAATATTTTTCCGTCGTAAATTGATTTCGACGATAATTTTTTTTCGGTTAAATTCATAATTTCGATATGTAATCACCCAACGCTTCGAACAACACGGCAAGCGTGTCGCTTACGAATACCGTCTGCATTACGAGATAATTATATCCGCAAGTCAGCGATTTTATGAGTTTGGCGTCACCAGCCCTTACCGCATCGGCAAGGCTGACAAGCATAGAATAAGCCGCTTCCTTGTCCTCGTCGGAAAGGGTTGACGTTTCGAGGTTTTCCTTCTCGCTTTCAATCAGCATACATACGGTGTTAATCTGCGCCGCCATATTCATATCAGGCACGACGGGCTGTGCGGGCGCGTACGGAATCTGCGCGGTCGGTTGCGGCTGCGGAAGCGCCTGCTGCGGCTCCTCCAACACGTCTTGGAAAATATCGCATATTATGGCTTCGAGACTGCCTATAACCTCGTCGCAGAAAAGGTGGTAACTTGCGTAATAACTGCCGTCGCTGGGGTAATATTTTTGCAAAAACGCATTGAAATTTATGTCGTTGCGGTCAAACTCCACCAAAAGACAGAAGATAAACGCCAACCTGTCGCCTATCGTATCGGGCAGAACCAACTTGCAGTTGCCGTACATACCCTCCGCCTCGACAAAGCATTTCTGCTTTGCTGCGATATAGTCGAAATTGGCGGCGACGGTATTGAACAGCTCGTAAAGGTCCGCGCTGTTGACTATCGCTTTCAATATGTCCTTTATCTTGGTCGTCGCCATGATAAATTTGCAGTTTTTGGCTTCTTCGCACTTATCCAGAAAATCGGTAAGCTGAGTTTTCGTAATTTCCACTTTTTTCACCATTCGCTTTCGTTTTGTACATTATATCACAAATAAACGCAAAATAAAATATTTTTCGCCCAAATATCTTGATTTTAAAGCAAATATTAGTTATAATAATTTAGCATTTTTATATAATCGGGGAAAACCTACGGCAAGCTATGATTAAGTCTTCGGAAACGCCTACTAACAAGTTAATAATTTTATTCGTTTTCGACAAGATGGAAAGCGCTCTGTCGGAGAGGACTATCGTCGATATGTGCTCCACCTCCAACGACTGGATGGGCTATATGGACTGCGTCAACGTTATCCACAAGCTGATTGACGACAACTTTATCTACGTCGTCAGCGAGGACGACGACACCCTCTACTCCATTACCCCCGACGGCAGAGAGACGCTGGCTAACTTTTATATAAATATTCCAAAGAGCGTGCGCGAGGAGATTTCGCGGTTCGTAAAAAAGAACAGCGCCAAGTACAAGAACAGGCAGGAATGCCGCTCGGACTACTACCAGAACAAGGACGGCACTTACACGGTATTTTTAAAAATTCTCGCTCCCGTTCAGCCTATGTTAGAGGTCAAATTCGTCGTGCCCGATAGAAAGACGGCGAACAAGATTTATAAAAAGTGGGAAGAAAAAGCCGCCGATTTGTACTCGGTAATTTACGAAAATCTTTGCGACTGATGAGGTTTTTATGTTCAGATACAAGACAAGCGGGACTTGCTCGCAGATAATAGAATTCGAGGTTGACGAAGAAAATAAAATGCACTCCCTTTCGTTCGTCGGCGGTTGCCGCGGAAACTTGCAGGGGGTTGCAAAGCTTTGCGAGGGGCGCGACATCGACGAGGTTGCCGCAATTTTAAAGGGTACGATTTGCCGCAACGGCACGTCTTGTCCCGACCAGCTTTCAAAGGCTATCGAAGCCTATAAACAAAATAAATAAATTTTAAAGCCCCGCGGCGAAATTGCCGCGGGGCTTTTTCTTTATATCTCGAAATCTTCGTTTTTAAAACCTGCGTAATATCTGCCGCGGGTTGCGGTGAACTTGATTACGCAATAGTCGGGGTCAGATACTCCCTTTTTGTAGTACATGGTATCGCCCGTGCGCCAGATGCGCTTTTTGCTCTCTTCGTCGGTCAGAATTTCCGCCGTTCCCGTAAGACAAACTCCGCGGTAAAAGCGCGTATCGACGAAATACAAGCCCATATTCGCATTTGCGATTAAACTTGCAACCTTGTTCGACGAAGTGTTAGTCGACAGATAAAAAGTCTTTATCCCCTCTCTTTCGCGCGGTCTTAACATTGCGCGCGTGCAGGGAAAGCCGTTACCGTCTATGTACGACAGATAGCAAATCTTTGCTTTATCCGCCATTAGTCCCACCGTTTTTTCAGCGTCTTTCATTTGTAAAACTTCCTTTTTATTTTGTCAAGCAGTCGTAAAAAGAACTCATATCCTTGTTTACAAGGTCGTAGTAAAAGCATCTGCCGTCGTAGCCGTGCTTTGCCGTGTACCTTATAATGTTGAAGCCGCTCCACTCGGGCTGAACGTTTACAAGCAGTTTTTCGTACGGCATACCGCCCGACTCCAACTCTCTACCGAAGCTGAACTCCGCCCATACGCCGTTTTGTACCGCCTTAACCGTTTCACGGTGCAGACTTACGCCGAAAGCGGGCATTTCGTGAGCGCCGAATATCATATTCTTCCATTCGGTACAGATAATATTGAATTTGTCCTCGCCCACCTTGTAAACGGTGGTTTCGCCGTCGTTGTAAATTTTTACGCTCTTGGCGTAGTCAGTCATTTTTTCAAGTGCTATCTGCATAACCATTCTACTATTTTGTTTTTTTTTTCGAAAGATATTCGTCGATAGCCTTTGCCGCAGTCTTGCCCGCGCCCATTGCAAGGATAACCGTAGCCGCGCCCGTTACAGCGTCGCCGCCCGCATATACGCCCTCTTTCGAGGTCTTGCCAGTCTCTTCCTCGACGATAATTCCGCCGTGGCGGTTGACTTCGAGTCCCGCCGTCGTGTTCTTGATGAGCGGGTTGGGGCTCGTGCCTATCGACATAATTACGCAGTCGACGTCGATTACGTACTCACTGCCGGGCACTTCCACGGGGCGGCGCCTGCCCTTTTCGTCAGGCTCGCCAAGCTCGCATTTTATTACTTTCATTCCGATTACGCTGCCGTTTTTGGGGTCGCGCTTATTGTCGGGATTGTTGTAGCCGATAAGCTCGACGGGGTTGCGCAGAATTTCGAACTTAATACCTTCTTCCTGAGCGTGCTCGACTTCCTCTTTTCTTGCGGGAAGCTCGTCCATAGAGCGGCGGTAAACTATGTAGACATTGTCAGCACCGAGCCTTAAAGCCGTGCGCGCCGCGTCCATTGCGACGTTGCCGCCGCCGACTACCGCCACGTTTTTGCCGCGAAGTATGGGCGTCTGGCTGTCGTCCTTGTACGCCTTCATAAGGTTGCTGCGGGTTAAGAACTCGTTAGCCGAATACACGCCCTTTAAGCTCTCGCCGGGGATACCCATAAAGCGGGGCAGTCCCGCGCCCGAACCTACGAACACCGCCTCGTAGCCGTCCTCGAACAGCTCGTCTATGGTTATCGTCTTGCCGACAACGACGTTGGTTTCAACGTCTACTCCGTACTTTTTAAGCGT
Source organism: uncultured Clostridia bacterium (assembly GCA_947177975.1). Taxonomy (GTDB): domain Bacteria; phylum Bacillota; class Clostridia; order Christensenellales; family Borkfalkiaceae; genus Coproplasma. Next base: position 4,742 of record CAMWWH010000056.1, read on the forward strand.
TTCCACTTCCTTCTGCACGATTGTTTTGGGAAGTCTGAATTCGGGTATACCATAAACGAGCACGCCGCCCGCAAGGTGCAAAGCCTCGAAAACGGTCACCTTATAGCCCTTTTTGGCAAGGTCGCCCGCGCACGTCAAGCCCGAAGGTCCCGAGCCCACCACCGCAACTTTGTGACCGTTGGGTGCGGGAAGCTCTATATCGCCGTGATTGTTTTGGTTGTGCCAGTCGGCAACAAACCTTTCGAGTCTGCCTATGCCGACGGGCTCGAACTTAATGCCGAGCGTGCACTTACTTTCGCACTGCGTTTCCTGCGGGCAGACTCTGCCGCACACCGCGGGAAGCGACGAGCTTTGGGATATAACCTGATACGCGCCCTCGAAGTCGCCCTCCTTGACCTTAGTGATAAAGTCGGGAATCTGAATATTTACGGGACAGCCGTTAACGCACGGCTTATTTTTACAGTTTAAGCATCTGTTCGCCTCGGCAACGGCAATTTCGGGAGTGTAGCCGAGCGCAACTTCCTTGAAATTGCGGGCGCGCTCCTTTGCCTCCTGCACGGGCATTTCGTTCTTCTTAGGATTGATAGCCATTTTACTTTACCTCCTTTTTAAAGAGATTACAGCACTTGTCCCTTTCGCGCTGTTCGAACTCCGCGTATGCGGAAGCGCGCGACATAGCCTCGTCGAAATCGACCTCGAAGCCGTTGAAGTCGGGGCCGTCAACGCACGCGAACTTTGTCTGTCCGCCCACGGTTAAGCGGCAGCCGCCGCACATTCCCGTGCCGTCTATCATTATGGGGTTCATAGATACGGTCGTGGGGATATTATAGGGCTTGGTCGTCGCAACGACGAATTTCATCATGATAAGCGGTCCTATCGTTATGACCTCGTCGAACTTTTCACCCGCCTCGATTGCTTCCTTTAAAGGCACGGTGACGACGCCCTGTCTGCCGTAACTGCCGTCGTCGGTCATAATCGTGAGCTTGTCGGAGCACGCTTTAAACTCGTCCTCCAATATCAGTAAATCCTTGTTGCGGAAGCCGATTATGGAATGGACTTCGCAACCCAACTCCTTAAAGCGCTGAGCGACGGGCAACGCAATTGCACAGCCCACGCCGCCGCCGACTATGCACACCTTTTTAACGCCGTCGGTCTTGGTTGCACAGCCCAAAGGTCCGACGAAATCGCTAATATATTCGCCCTCCTCTTTTGCATTGAGGCGCATGGTTGTGCCGCCGACTATCTGGAATATTATTTTAACCGTGCCCGCCGCGCGGTCGTAGCCCGCAACGGTCAAGGGTATTCTTTCGCCGTCCTCGTCCACTCTCAAAATGATGAACTGACCCGCCTGAGCCTTTTTTGCTACCATGGGCGCGAGGATATCCATCATCGTAACGGTGGGATTTAAAATGCGTTTTCTAACGATTTTATACATATTTATACACTCCTTATGTATATTATATCATTTTGCGTTGCCGTTGTAAAGGAAATTCGGGGTAGTGTCAAATTGCTCCTCTACTGTAACCGTCGGCTAATAACTGCGCACAAAAAGGCGAAACGTAGTCGATATATTTACGCATAACGACGTCTCCGTTCGGCTTTTTATATTCGATTTTACATTCAGTGCGCAAAGCGACTTTTTTTGCCACCCTTTCGAGAGCACAATAAAGCTTCGTCATATTGTCGGGGCGCGGAATCCACTCGTGGTTGTCGGCATAGTAACCGCTGACTATAAAAAGCCTTGCCCGTCCGATTTTTTTATCTTTGTCCGAAATGCGCGAAAACCCTGCTTCGATTACGGTATTACCCGACGGATTGTATCCGCCGTCTACGTATTCTTTCCCGCTCGAATAAACCTTTATATTTACCTTGCCTGCAAGCGGATAGTGAAAATAATAGTTAAAGCAATCGGGGGTAATTGCGGATATATCGTTGCTGCGAATAACTTTCCCGTCGACTACTTTCAGAATTTCACAGCCCCTCTGTAAAGCGGCTTCGGCAATTTTCAGAAAACCGTTATATTCGAGATAATAGTTGATTTGTTTTCCCATATGCAATAATGACAAAAGCGGGCAATAATGCCCGCCTTACCTTTATTTTCTTTAATTATTACTTTTTAGCGTCTGCCTGAGCAACGACTTCTACTTTATCGTAGTAGCCGCAGTTGCCGCACACACGGTGCGCCTGCATAAGCTCGTGACAATGAGGGCACTCTACAAGCGTAGGAGCCGCAGCCTTATAGTTTGCAAATCTCTTATTAGTCCTGCTCTTTGACTGTTTTCCCTTGGGTACTGCCATTATCTTTCACCTCTCAATAATTTCTTAATTCTTTATTCGCCTTTGCAGCCGTTATCGCAAAGCAAGACTTCGGGCTGACTGAAAAGCAATGCGTCTACAACGGCTTGCGACAAATCGAGTCTGTTGCCGTCGTATACGTAGTTGTCCGCATCGTCTTTATCGGTTACGAACAACAACGGCTCGGTCGAGTATTCGATTTGCTCTTCCGCGTCCGCAAGACAGTAACTGCACTGCCCTACGAGCTTATACGAAAGCTTCAAAGTCACTTCGACTTCGCCGCCGTCGAAAATCTCGTACGTGCCTTCCACCTTCACTCCGCCGTCGATTTTACACAGCGGAAGTAAATTCAAGTCCTGCGGGGGCTGATAGTCGAACGAAATTTCGCCCGAGTACGCGCCCTTTGCCATTAGCTTTTTAATCTCTAAAATCATACCCTGAGCCGACTATAAGATTATATATTACGTTTGCGCGCTTTGTCAACTCAAAATACGCCGCAATTGCGCTTTTTTATAAAAGTTCCGCAGTTTCGCGTGCGATTACAAGCTCTTCGTTCGTAGGGATAACAAGCACTTTTACCTTGCTGCCCTTCGCCGATACTTCGTGTATGCCGTCGACGCGCTTAGCGTTCTCCGCCTTGTCGAGCTGAACTCCGAGGAATTCCAAGCCTTCGCATACGCCCTCGCGCACGCCGGGGGAATTCTCGCCGATACCCGCAGTGAATACTATGCAGTCAAGACCGCCCATTGCCGCCGCATACGCGCCGACGAACTTTTTGGTCTGATAATTGAACATATCGAGAGCCAGAGCGCACCTTGCGTTACCCTCTTTCGCGCCGTTGTCCAAATCGCGGAAGTCGGAAGATACTCCCGAAATACCCGCAACGCCGCACTGCTTATTAAGATAAGTTACCATATCCGCGTGGTTCAAGCCCTTCTTTCTTGCAAGGAACTCGACCGCCGACGCGTCGATACAGCCCGAACGCGTACCCATAAGCACGCCGTCCAGAGGCGTAAAGCCCATTGACGTATCCACGCACTTGCCGCCGTCTACCGCCGAAATCGACGAGCCGTTGCCGAGGTGGCAGGTTACTATTTTAAGCTCTTCTGGCTTTTTGCCGAGGTACTTCGCCGCTTCCTTGGAAACGAACTTGTGGCTGGTGCCGTGCGCGCCGTACTTTCTTACACCGTACTCCTTATAGTCCTCGTACTTGATACCGAACATATAAGCTTTTTCGGGCATCGTTGCGTGGAAGGACGTGTCGAACACGAGCGCCATGGGCGTCTTGGGCATAACCTCGATACAAGCGCGCAAGCCCGTTGCCGCCGCGGGATTGTGCAAAGGCGCAAGCTCGAAGGTCTTTTCTTCCAGGGTCTTTAAAACCTCGGGAGTTACGAGCGTCGTCTTTTTGAAATATTCGCCGCTGGCTACCACTCTGTGACCTACCGCGCCGATTTCGTCCATCGACTTGATTACGCCGATTTCGTTATCCTGCAATGCGTGAAGCACAAGCTCGATTGCAACCTTGTGGTTGGGCATATCCTTTTCGTATACCTTTTCCTTGCCGTTGCCCTTCGCCTTTAAGAGCGAACCGGGCAAGCCTATTCTTTCAACGCCGCCCTTTGCAAGTACGGCTTCGGTTTCCATATCGATAAGCTGATATTTGAGCGAGGAGCTTCCCGCATTAACTACTAATATTTTCATTTATTTTCTCTCCTTGAAATTACTCTGCCTGCAATGCGGTAACTGCTACCGTAGCAACAATGTCCTCTACGTTGCAGCCTCTCGACAAATCGTTCAGAGGTCTTGCAAAGCCCTGACATACGGGACCGATTGCCATATAGCCGCCGAAACGCTGTGCGATTTTGTAGCCGATATTGCCCGCGTTGATGTTGGGGAATACGAATACGTTTGCGTGTCCCGCAACCTTCGAGCCGGGTGCTTTGAGCTGTCCCACCTCGGGAGCAACCGCCGCGTCGAACTGGAATTCGCCGTCTAAAGCGAGGTCGGGAGCCATTTCCTTTGCAAGCGCCGTCGCCTCCTGCATTTTGGGTACGGACTTGAAGAACTTGTCGTCGTTGCCGCTTCCCTTGGTCGAGAACGAGAGCATTGCAACTCTCGGCTCGACACCCGCGATTGCCTTAGCCGTCTTAGACGAAGATACCGCGA
>CAMWWH010000057.1 GCA_947177975.1 uncultured Clostridia bacterium
TTATCTATTCAATTATACCACATTTTACCAATTTGTAAAGACCCAAATAAAATTATGATTGAATTTTTATAAATCTGTGATAAAATAGATTTTGAGGAAACGATATGAAAAAGAAAGCTCAGAAGAAATCCGCCGCGACCGTCTTTCTAACGGCGCTGGTCGTAGCCGTTTTGATAATCGCCGTTTTTCTGTCCGCCGTACGGCTGGGCGAAAAAATAGCCTTTGCCGACTTTTACAAGCGTGCGCGGGCGGAATTCGAAATGCCCGTCCGTAAAAATTTCGTCGGACAGGGGCTCGACTATTTAGAGGATGAAAACGCGTTTATAACCTGCGGCTATTCGGCTTCCAAGGGCAAATGCTCGATGGTCTATTATATCGACGAAAACGGCAAAGCCACGTGCACGCTGCTTAAAAACAAAGACGGCAGTAACTACACGGGGCACACAGGCGGCATTGCGCATTACAGAGAATATTTCTATATCACGGGCGACGACGGTTGCGACGTATTCGCGCTCGACGATTTGATAAATCACAGGAGCGTAAGCAAAAAGCTCGGCGAGGTTAAAACTCTCTTAGACCCCGCCTACTGCAACGTATATGAAGGCAAGTTTTACACTGGCTCGTTCTACCGCAAAGGCAACTACGAAACTCCCGACTGGCAGCGTATAACTACGCCCAACGGCGATAATAATACGGCGGTTATAACCGTGTTCGACATAGACGACAGCGCCGCCGACACCTTTTATATTTCGCCCGAGCCCGTAGCCGCGTACTCCACCGCGGGACTTGTGCAGGGTATGACCTTTACCGAGGACGAAATAGTGCTTTCAACCTCGTACGGACTTGCGGCTTCGCACCTTTATTTCTACGATAAATCGGGCATATCCGCTGGGCAATTGACTTTAAGCGGCAAAAATGTGCCCCTTTACTACCTTGACGGCGCGTGCCTTAAAGCAAGTGTTACCGCTCCGCCGATGAGCGAAGAAATCGTGTATTTAAACGGCAGAATTTACATAATGTGCGAAAGCGCAAGCAGTAAATATATCTTCGGAAAGCTTATGAGCGGCAACAGTTTATGGAGCTGGAAAGCGAACTGAAAAGACGCGCCCGCGCGATTGTAATCGCGCGGGCGGTTAGTTTTTTAAAGGTGCGTAATTCCAAATCACAGTCAAGACGCTCTTATGCGTTTTTAACGTTTGCGATTTTTAAAATCAAAAAACAGTTCCTCTATAGCCTCTTCGTCATCTTCCTCTAAAATCTGTTTAAGCTCAGACAAAAGGTTAATATGTTCGACTACCGCCACCAATGCCGCTTGTCTTCGGTCGACGCGCCCATAATACATACAATTGTAATTTTCACAGACCTCGTGCCTTTCAACTGTAATTTTCTTTTTCGCGCAAAGCCCTATATCGCATCTATCAAACTGAACGTTTCCTTTCGTGTAGTACGGTTTGTAATATCTGCAACCGTAACAATGCTTATTCCCCTCTTTAATAATCCACCTCTTCAACAATTATCAATATCTTGATTATAATAGCAAGATATTGATATGTCAAGCCGTAATATCAATATTTTGATATTATTTTAATGACAGAGGTACATAATGTTCGGCGAAGAGATAAAACAAATAAGAGTTGACCGCGGTATCACGCAAACCCAACTTGCGGAAGCAACCGGCTTACCGCAAAACACTATCAGCTGGATAGAAAACGATAAAGGTATTCCCAATATTTATCAATGCAAATTACTTGCAGACTTTTACGGAATTTCTATTGACGAACTGATAGGCAGAGATACCGGAAAAAACTAAAAATTAAACACTAAAAAGGACAAGCAAAACGCTTGTCCTTTTGAATTTTATCAAAATTAAATTACTCGCCCTTGAAAGGAAGAAGCGCCGCAACGCGCGCACGCTTGATTGCCTTGGAAAGCTCTCTCTGGTGCTTTGCGCAGTTACCGCTCATTCTTCTGGGAAGCATTTTGCCCGACTCGGTGACAAACTTCTTTAAACGGTTTACGTCCTTGAAGTCAATCTCCGCCACCTTTTCCTGGCAGAAAACGCAGACCTTTCTGCGGGGAGCCTTTTTATAGCTCTTCTTTACAGTTGTCTTCTCTTCCATTTTTGTTACTCCTTAAATAATAGCCCTGATTAAAAGGGAATGTCGCTGTCGTCGTCGAACGACTGCAATGCGGGCTTGCCCGAACCTCTGTTGCCGCTGCTGCGTGCGGGCGCGGGTTCGCCGCCCTCGAAACCGTCGGAATTTCTCGGCGTTAAAAATTCAACGTCCTGCGCGATAATGTCGACCGCAGTGCGCTTTGCGCCGGTGCTGTCCTCGTAATTTCTGAGTTCAATCGTGCCCGAAACGGCAACCTTGTTGCCCTTCTTGGCGTAGCGCGAAACCGTTTCCCCAAGACCGCGCCATGCGGTTACGTTGAAGAAGTCGGTCTTTCTTTCGCCGTCGGCGCCCGAATAATTTCTGTTGACCGCAATCGCAAAACGGCAGATTGAAACGCCGCCGCTCGTTTCGGTCAGTTCGGGGTCGCGCGTGAGATTACCGATTAAAAAAACCTTGTTCATCTGTTTATCCTTACTTTTTCGTTATCATTCTTCTTAAAACTTCCGCGGTTAAACCTGCAACTCTGTCGAGCTCTTTAACCACTGCGCTTTCGGCTTCGAAAGTCATTAAAACGTAATAGCCGTCGGACTTATAGTTGATGGGATAAGCCAACTTCTTCACGCCCCACTTGTCGGTGGAAACGACTTTGCCGCCGTCGGACGTCACGATACCCTCGAACTTGGAAACCAGAGCTTCCTTAGCTTCGTCGGCTACTGCTGCGTCCAAAACGTAAAGCATTTCGTAAGTTTTCATATTTTTTCACCTCCCGGACTTAATCGGCATACCACTCACGGTATGCAAGGCAATGTGCGCTTATAAAAATCGCGCTTTTATATAATACAGTAATAATTTTTCTTTGTCAAACGATTTTAAACGCATAAAATCAGGTTGAAGGCAAATCCAGCACCATATTTATCAGCTCTTCGAGCGTCATTTCGCCGAGCTCCGTGCCGTTAAACGTCTTACTCAAATCCTTACTCTCGTCGATAACTCCCGCTTTCTGCAAGTCGTAAAGCGAGGAATTGTACACGTTGACCGCGCAGGAGTTGACCATATTGTTGAAATTGTTCATCGTGTACGCCTTTTCTATGCCGTTATTGTACAGGATTATGCGCCACATACCCTTAGCTTCGCCGTACGTGTAGTACGTGCCGCTCTCGAACTCCGTCTGCGTTATGTGCCCGAGCGCGTTGTCGTAAGCCGCGCTGTCTGCGGGCGGCTCGTCTGACGTATTCGCCAGCACGAAATCGTCGCCTTTCTTTATATAGTACAGCCAATCCGCGTGGAAGTCGTTTTCGTCCGCAAGCACGGGGTCGGAGTTTTCGGCTACGCCGTACACCTCCTCGGCGTACACCCTTTGGATAAACAGTTTGTCGATTGCGGTGGAAAGCTCGGACAGCTTCGTGCTTTTAAGCTGTCGGAGCATAGAGCTCTTTTCCAGCTCTTCGTCGGAAATGATATCGCCGACCGTCAAATCCTTTGTAATGCCGTTCACGCGGTTTGCAACGTTATTTACCTTAGTGCCGCCGACGTAAACCATGTTGCCGCCGTCGTCGTAATACCACACCGCGGCGATTTTTTCAACCCCGTCGGTATCGTCGATTACAATATAGCAGTCCCTGTCTTCGCCGCCGTCGTTCACTTTGCCGACGTACCTGTATCCGTCGCCCGTCTGTGCTTTGATGCCCTTTACGCCGTAGCCGAGATAAGCCATAATCGGCTCGTCGACGGGCACGTCCATAAGCACGGTTATCGGCATATTGTTTGCGAGAGCGGCTACGTCCTTGACCTTAACGCCCTCGACGCCGACGACCTCGGAAACAAATCCGTCTTCGACAATCACGGTTACAACCTGCTCGTCTTCGCCATCCCTGTCGTAGACCGCCGTATAGGTGCCGTTGCCGTTATCCTGCAAATCGGAAATTTTATAAGCGATATAGCACATTACTTTGTTGGTCGGCGAAATGTTGGTTACGAAAGTGCTGACCTCCAAATCGTCGATAATTTCGTCTATGCCCTCGCCGCGGAGCAGTGCGCCGAGCGTGGTCGTGCCGAATATCTTTCCTATTTCGCCCTTGCCGTCTTTATCGTCGTTTATGACCTCGGAAACGAGTATAGAATCGAGGGGCGCGAACGTGTCGTAGACTATATCGCTGAGCGTAAGCGCGTCGAGCTGTATCATGTTGCCGTCGTTATTGCGGAAATAATTTTTGCCGCAGTACGTCTTTAACGACAGTATTTCGATTTCCTTGTCGGGGTCTTCGGGGTCGGGGTAATAGCCCGTATAGTAATAATTTCTCGCATACGGAGCGTAGTACGAATAGCCCGTAAATCTGTCGGAAGCGTCCACACTGTTCGCGTTAAGCGCACCGTACACGTCGTCGTAGTCGATTACGAAATTGCCGTTATTGTACTCCACCGCAATGAAATCGGTGTCCTCGCCGTACTTCAAAATCTGAAAAGTCTTACCGCTCTCTTCGTCCGTATACTCGCCGATTATATATTCCGCCTCTTCTATCCCGCTTGCCGTAACCCTGCAGGGCACGTAGTAAAGCAAGTATCTCTCGCCCGAAGAATTGAGCAAAGCTTCCTCTCTGCCGTACAGATTTTCGGGATACGCGCCCGCGTTATTATTACAGTTATAGTAAAAATCGCCGTTTTCGTCGTAGGCGTAATAGTCGTACATTACGGGAAATTTAAGCTGCGAGCCTTCGACCGTAGCGTAGTCGCACTCCGAGCCCATAACCAAAGACCTGACCAGAAGATTTGCGCCGTCGTCGATAACTCCTAACTTTTCTAAAAGAGCCGCCGTCTTGATATTCATAATACTGTCGGCTAAAACCTGCGCAAGGTTCATCAAAGGCTCGCTTTCGAACGCTTCGTGGTCGAGCTCGATATAGTCGTCGGCTATGCCGTAAAAGGTGTTTAACAGCATCTGCGTTGCGGGAATAAGATTGCTGATATCGTCAAAGCTCTTGCCGACGATTGCAATCTCGCCGTTTTCGAAAACAAGTCCCTGAACGCCCGACAAAAGCTCCTTTAACGTTGTAACGCCGCCGTTTTCCTTGTCGGTGTTGATATACCTGTCGTCGGTGTTGGGTATGCCGATTGCCGCCATTACGGTGTTGATGTCGTTATTCATAACGAACCAGTACACGCCGAAAACAGCTCCGATTTCGACTAAGATTGCGAATATAAATCCGAGAAAAAAGCATATTATTCCGGTTACGATTTTAGAACCGCCTCTTGACATAATCAATTACCTCGTTTACTGTCTATCAATTATACTATACGCGCGTGGGAAAAATCAAATTATTTGAACAGTCAATAATTTACTGCCCGCGCCGCGCCAGTGCATATTTTATTAACCTTTCTTTCTCGTTTAAAACGTTGCCGATTACACATTCTCCGAGAAGCATTTTCAGCGTTTTTGCCGTTTCGTCGGGGCATATCCCCGCACCAATCAGTTCGTCGCCCCTTATATCAAGCTGTTTTAAGGTCAGCGGAACGCCCTCTTTTTGCATCGCCGAATATATCTTTTGCCATTTTTCGACGCACGGCGCAGGCGATAAATCGTCCTTGCACGCGGAAAAATCGGCTTGCTTTAAAAGCAGTAAATCGTCGAAAATGTCAAGGTGGTTTACTATAAACTTGCGCACCTTGTTCTCAGACGCCTCGCCCGACAAATCGTACATATGCCACCGCACGAGTTCGCACACTCTGTTCGTGACCTTGACGGGAACGCGCAGCCTTCTGCAAATGCTTTCGGCAATAGCCGCGCCCTCCTCCTCGTGCCTCGCGTACCTGCCGAAATTTTTCATACAGTACGGCTTGCCGACGTCGTGCAAAAGCGCGGCAAGGCGGATTTCGGGCGGGGCGTAGAGCACGCACCGCAGCGAGTGTTCGAGCACGTCGTGACTGTGGTAATCGGCGCGCTGAAACATATTTTCGCCGAGAGCAAGCTCGGGCAGAATACGCGCGAGAACACCGCTTTCGTTCAACAGTTTAAGCCCCTTATACTGCGCCCCCGCAATCCCGTACTTTAAGTCCGCGTGCAGGATTGCGTTGAGCTCCGTCCAGATTCTTTCCGCCGCAATATCGTCGATAAGCCCGCAGTTTTTACGCGCGCCGTCCATACATTCTTCCGTCGGCGTAAACCCGATTTGCGCGGCGATACGGCAAAGGCGCATAAGCCTAAGGCCGTCCTCTCCGAACACCTTCTTCGCGTCGACGACCGTGCTCACGCGCTTGTTTTGTATATCCTCGATACCGCCTAACGGGTCGACGAATTTTTGCGCGGCGATATCGTAATAGACCGCGTTGCACTTGAAGTCGCGGCGGCGCGCGTCGCTTGCTATGTCGTCGGTGAAAAACACCTCGACGGGCGAGTGCGTGCCGCGGACGTATCTGTCCGTGCGGAAAGAAGTGAACTCGTACTCTTCGCCGTCCGCGCTCATTAAGACCGTGCCCGTGTTCTTATATACAGCCGACACGGTAAACCCCACCGCTTTCGCCGCGGAGCACACCTCGTCTGCGGAAAGGGGTGCGCAGATATCCCAGTCGGTATTGTCGCACTTTATCCCCGACAGAAAATTGCGGCAGACGCCGCCCACTGCGTACAGCGGCTTATTCAAAGCGGCGGCTAAATCTTTAAGTTTTCGGGGTAACGTTGCGTTCATTTTCGCCGAATTCCTTCAATTTCAGTTTTTACATTATAGCAGATTTATAAAACTATTGCAATCTCTTCAAAAATATTGTATAATGAAATGCGAAATTTTACACGAGAGAGAAAAAAAGCTATGTACCATTTGATTTTAAACGGTCATAATACCGACGAAAAGACCGCGGCAAAACTTGAAACCGTGAAGAAAGTGTTCGAAGAAGCAGGCAAAGAAATCACGGTACACTCCACCTCGTACGCGGGTCACGCGGGCGAGATTGCCGCGTCGCTTACCGCAAACGGCGAGTGCGCGAACCTCATCGCAATGGGCGGTGACGGAACTCTGCACGAGGTTTTAAACGGCATACAGGACCCTGCAAACTGCACCTTGGGGCTTATCCCTCTCGGCTCGGGCAACGACTTTGCCGTGACCGCGCACATCCCGCACGACGTCAAAGCCGCCGCGGAAATCATAGCTCTCCGCGAACCCACCCCTATCGACTTTATCGAACTCGAAAGCGGACTGAGGAGTATTAACGCAGTCGGTATGGGTATCGACGTGGACGTCTTACAGCGCGCCTACGCGGGCAAGGCGACGGGCAAGAACAAGTATTTCAAAGCGTTTTTGAAGAGCCTTAAATATTACAAGGCTTCCACCTTTAAGGCGAGCTGGGACGGCGGCGAGGAGCGCGAATACACGGGCATTATAGCGTGCCTCGGCAACGGCAGACAAATCGGCGGCGGCATAAAGCTGTTCCCCGACGCGGAAATCGACGACGGATATATCGACCTCGTTGTGGTCGACTACCTCTCGAAATTCAGAACGCTGATTGCCTTTATAAAGCTGACTTCCGGCAAGGTAAACAAGGTCAGGGAAGTTACGCACGTCAAATGCAAGAGCGTTCGCATTACCCCCGTGGACGGCGTTGCACCCATTCAGGCGGAGGGCGAAATTTACGAGAATAAACCGCTTACCGCGCACATAGTATCGGGGCAACTCAAATTTTATATGCCTGTAAAGGCTAAGTGATTATCAATGATAGAAAAATACTATCGGCGCATAATCGACGGAGTACCTTCCGCGATTGTCGTCGTCGACCAAAACTTAAAAGCGGTTTTTTGCAACGCGAGTTTTTCCGCTCTGTTCGGGCAGGCTTTCCGCCGCACGAGCCTGGGCGGCGCTTTCGGCTGTGCAAAATGCGCTAAGTGCGGCAAGGACGACTGCGCGAGAGGCTGTTCGCTTATAACCGCGTTCGAGGACTCCTTCTATTCGTCGAAGGAAATTTCGCGCCGCGTCTACCTTAAAATGGGCGGCGAGGAAAAGCGCGAGGTCGCCTTTTCGCTGACCGTAAAGCCCTTGGGCGGCGGTCTTTGCATGGGCGTCATCGACGACGCGTTGGAGCTTGAAATCGCGCGCGAGTTAGTTGCCGCAAGGAGTATCCAACAGCGCCTTCTGCCCGCGGGCAAGTGGGCGGGCGGCAAACGCTATTCCTATTTATATATCCCCTGTCGCGACATAGGCGGCGATTTGCCCGAGGTGTTCACCGTCGGAAATTCCGCCTGCGGTATGATTGCCGACGTTTCGGGCAAGGGCATTTCCGCGGGTATGCTGACGGCGTTCGTCAAAGCCGCTTACGACAAATCCGCCTACTCCCCCGCTCAAGCCATTTCCGCGCTTGCCGCCAAGTTTTCGGAGCTGAATTTAGACGAGAGAAATTATATCACGGTCGCCGCGGCGCGCATCGATAAAGACAGTATAACCTACTCGATGGCGGGGCACAACGTACCCATTCTGTTGAAGTCGGGCGGCGGCATTACGCGTATCGATTTGAACTCTCCGCCCGTTTCCAACTGGTTCGACAATGCGGCGTATTTCGAGGATACCATACCCTATAAGAGCGGGGATATCCTCGTGTTACTGACCGACGGCGTGACCGAGAGCAAGAACCGCTACGGCGAAATGTTCGGCGTGGACGGCGCTATGAAAACGCTGTCACTCTCGCGCACGGGCGAGGAATTTATAAAGAATTTGGAAACCAATTTAAAGAACTTCTGCGGCGAGCTTCACGACGATGTCACCGCAATTGCATTTGACTTATAAAAGGAAAGCGCCCCGC
>CAMWWH010000058.1 GCA_947177975.1 uncultured Clostridia bacterium
TCGTGCCCTTCATAACCGACGAAATTTACCGTTCGTTGCCGCATACTACGGGGTCTATAATGGTTGCGGACTTCCCCAGATACAATTCAAAGCTTTCCTATAAGAAGGAAGCGGCGACTTTCGGCGGCGTAATGGAAATCATTAAGGCGGTCAGAGAGGTCAAGGTCGAAACGGGTTGCGCGCCCTCTAAAAAGGTCAACGTTTATATCGTCGGCGACAACAAGAGGCTCATTTCCGCAAACGCCGACTGCATTGCAAAGCTTGCGGGCTGTGCGACGGTCAAGAACATTGCAAGCAAGGACGACCTCGACGAGAGGTGTGTTGCAAAGGTCACGAGCGTAGGTACGCTGTACGTGCCTATGGGCGAGCTTATCGACGCGGACAAGGAACGCGAGAGATTGAACGGCGAGCTTGACAAGGTAACGCAGGAAATAAGAAGGGCGGACGGCAAGCTGAACAACACGGGCTTCGTTGCGAAAGCGCCCAAACAGCTTATCGAAGCCGAGAGAGCCAAGCTTGAGAAATTCCGCGAAATGCGCGAAAAGATTTTGGAACAGCTTAAAAATTTATAATCTGAGAACGGACATCTGACTATGGCAAATAAAAAGAGTAACGGAAAGAAAAAGAGCACTCTGCAAAAGGGAAGTACCTCGGCGCAGCGCAGGGCGGAGAAAGAGGCGATAGCGTTTGCGAAAGCTCACAAAAAGGGAGTTATCACGGCGGTTGCAATAATTCTGGTAATTATAATCGCCGCCGCGCTTATCGTGTATTTCTGTTTTCCCGACCTGTGGAAAAGAGCTGCCGACGCTTACCTCGAATATACCAAGCTGTATTACAACGACAGCACCGACGACGACCCTGCGGGCACTGCCGCAAAGAAGCCGCAGAATATCGAGAGCGCCGACAAGACCGAAATTATAGGCTCGGAATTTTCCATTCACTTTTTGGAGGTCGGCAACAAGTACGCGGGCGACTGCACGCTTATCAAGTGCGGCGATACCGAGGTTTTAATCGACGCGGGCTCGCGCACCAACAGCGCGGCGACAATCAACGAATACCTGTCGCGTTACGTTACCGACAACAAGATTGAGTACGTTATCGCAACCCACGCGCATCAGGACCACATTGCGGCGTTCGTCGGCACGGGTTCGGGTAACAATAAAAACGGTATTCTGTATACCTACGATATCGGCACGGTCATTCAGTTTGCGGGGCACAACACCTCCAGCGGCATTTACAATTCATACGTGAGCGCCGTTACATACGCCGAGAGCAAAGGCGCGGTTGCCTATACCGCACTGCAATGCTGGAATAACTCGGACGGTGCGCAGAGGTCGTACGATTTGAACACGGAGGGCGACGGTTCGCTCACATTGAATATTTTATACAATTATTATTACGAACACGAAACGGCGGACGAGAACGATTACTCGGTGTGCGTTTTGCTGACGCATACCGCCGCGAACAATACCAAGTCGCACTATCTTTTCACGGGCGATCTGGAAGGCAAGGGCGAGGAGTATCTCGTTGACAGAAACACTCTGCCCGAGGTGGAGCTGTTCAAGGGCGGTCACCACGGTTCTAAGACCAGCTCGACCGAAAAGCTTTTAAAGGTTATAAAGCCCAAGAGGGTGGCGATTTGCTGTTGTGCGGGCGCAACCGAGTACACGACCAATCACGACAACACCTTCCCCACGCAGGCGTTTATAGACAGAATTTCCAAGTATACGGCGGAGGTCTACGTGACGTCGCTGTGTATCGACTATAAGGGCGGCAAGTTCGGCTCGATGAATGGCGATATAGTGTTTATGTACTCAGACGACAAATTGAAGCTGTGGTGCTCGAACAACACGACGCTTTTGATGGACACCGAGTGGTTCAAGGCAAACCGCAAGGGTTGGAATGTAGAATAAATTTAATTGAATAAAAACAGCCCCGCGGCGCAAGCCGCGGGGCTGTTACTTTATTTTAAATTACGCTTCCTTTACCTTGTCGAGCAATTCCTGTACCGCCGCCTGTAATTTAGCAAGAGCCGCTTCCGCGTCCTGCTTGCCGTTGGTGGAGTTGTTAATCTTAATCGAGTAGTAAATTTTCAGCTTGGGTTCGGTGCCGGAGGGACGAACGCAAACGAAACTGCCGTTCTTCAATTCGTAGTATACGCAGTTGCACTTAGGACTGCCGATAGGCGATTTTTCGCCCGTGGTCAAATCGGTCTTTTCGTCCTTGGAGTAGTCGCGGAAGGAGGCAACCTCGTAAATGTCGAACTTCTCTACGGGCTGAGCCTTCAAAGCGTCGACGACAGCGTTCATTTCCTTCATTGCGTTCAGACCCTTGTACTGAATGGAAACGTTGCAGTCGAGTACGTAGCCGTACGTTCTGTAAATTTCGTTCAGACGGTCGAATACGGTCGTGCCCTTGTAGGTGTAGTAGCAAACCATTTCCGCGCACAGCATGGAAGCAACAACCGCGTCCTTGTCGCGTGCGTGAGTGCCGCGCAGATAACCGCAGCTCTCCTCGAAGCCGAACACGTAGGTGTGGGAGTGGTCGCGCTCCCAGAGCTTAATCTTCTCGCCTATGAACTTGAAGCCGACGGGCGTTTCGAAAAGCTCTACGCCGAAGCTCTGGCAGATTGCCTTAGCCATGCCCGTGGTTACG
Source organism: uncultured Clostridia bacterium (assembly GCA_947177975.1). Classification (GTDB taxonomy): domain Bacteria; phylum Bacillota; class Clostridia; order Christensenellales; family Borkfalkiaceae; genus Coproplasma. Next base: position 2,656 of record CAMWWH010000058.1, read on the forward strand.
AACGACTTTACAACCGCCGCGTTCTCGGGCAGTGCGTCGTCCTCTTTGAGGCGGGTTAAGATGTAGTCCAGAAGCAGTATGCCGACCTGATTGCCCGAAAGCGCTTCGAACTCGCCCTCGTTGTTCTTGACCGCAACGCCGAGGCGGTCGCTGTCGGGGTCGGTGCCGAATACGACGGTCGCGCCTATCTTATTTGCAAGCGCAATGCCCATCGAAAGGGTTTCTTTAAATTCGGGGTTGGGTACCGCAACAGTCGAAAAGTCGGTGTCCTTCTTGGTCTGCTCTTCGACGACCGTCGCGTTGATGCCTATCTTTTTGAGTATCGTGGTTACGGGGATATAGCCCGAACCGTGTACGGGGGTGTATACGAGTTTGAGGTCCTTGCCGCACTTTTTAACCGCTTTCTTGGAAAGGGTGAGCTTCTGCAATTCCTTATAATATTTCTTGTCGACCTTTGCGGGTACGGGCACTATGTACTTTTTCTTCTGCTCGGCGGTGGGGGTAGGAGCGGACAGGTAGTCGGTAATTTTCTGTATGCTGTCAACTACGACCTTGGTGTCCTCGGGGCTCATCTGAGCGCCGTCCGCGCCGTAAACCTTGTAGCCGTTGTACTGCTTGGGATTGTGCGAGGCGGTTATCATTATGCCCGCAACAGTGTCGAGGCACCTTACCGCAAACGAGAGCATGGGCACGGGGTGCACGTCGCTGAAAAGGTACGCCTTGATATTGTTGGCGGCAAGCACCTCCGCGGCGGCGCGTGCAAACACGTCGCTCTTCAAGCGGGTGTCGTAGGAGATGACCACGCCTTTTGCCATAGCCTCTTCGCCGAGCCCCTTAATGAATTCGCTTAAACCCTGCGTTGCGCGGGATACGGTGTAAACGTTCATCTTGTTCGTGCCGTAGCCGATAATGCCGCGCATACCCGCCGTGCCGAATTCGAGCTCCGCGCCGAAGCTGTATTCTATTTCTTCCTTATTATTCTTTATTGCGACAAGTTCACGCTTGGCTTCGTCGTTAAGTCTGCTGTCTTCGAGCCAGCTCTCGTAAACCTTTTCAAAATCCATAAATTTACTCCCCCGTGTACTTTTTATGCACACTTTTAAATTTTTAGACGTTTCCGTCCTTTTTATTATATAAAAAAAACCCCCTTTTGTAAAGGGGGGATTTGAAAATTTTATGCATCAAGCCGCATATTTTTTATTCGTCGCCCTTGAAAAACTCCTCGCGGGAGACGAGCATTTCCTTTTTCGGACCGATTACCGTGTATTCGTCGACGAAATATTTCTTCTTGTTTCTGTCGAAATAGTTTACGAAGCAGTAAGAGGATAATATAAGACAGCTTGCGGGCAGGGTTAACAAAAGTCCCGCGCCGAACGTAAATATGCCCGCCGCAACGTTGAGCGCGAACACGATGAGCTTTAACACAAGCGAGTTGGAAAGCACCTCCAAAGTGTTCTTGCCCTTTCTTGCAAACGTGTATAAGACCGCCTTGCGCTGTTTCATCTTGGCGTCTATGAGCGCGGGCAGCCAGTCGGTGATGAACACGAATTTGACCGCCGAGAACACGAGGAAGAGTACGGCAACGATAAAGATTTTAATGAGGGTAAAGGACAGACCTTTAAGTCCTACCGAAATTATCGCCCACATAATTACAAGACAGATTGCGTCGTAAACGAATGTGATGGGTGCGAAAATTGCGGCGTAAATTGCCGCCTGTTTTATGTTTTTGAACAGAGTGAATGTGAACGACGATTTGGTGTACATAACCATTTTGTCGTGCACGAGAGCGCCCGTAACGTAGTTGCCCACGCCGACCAAAAATCTGTCGATAACGTACACGACGCACATACATACGATTACGGTTGCAACCAGCCACGACTTGTCCGACAAGAGGTGCTCGAACGCGATTGACGCGTCCTTTACTGCTTGCAGGCGCGCTTGTAAATCGGCGGTGTTCAAAGCGATTACGTCCGACCAAAGCGCAGAGAACGAAGTTTGTAAATCCGTGTATTGCACCGTATCCGAAATACAGCCGACGGCAGGTACGAGCACCGCGCAGCTCAGCCCGATTGTGATAGCAAGCACAATCAGTCTGTAAACCAGTAATTTATAGATAGTTGAAAAGTTATCCACGAAGACGTGGAATGCGTGTTTGAATTCCATAATTTCCTCATTAAATCAAAGTGCAGATTTTGCCTGTCGCCTTGTCGCCCGTGACTACCAAATAGAGGTAGGTGTTCGTCGCGTAGCGGCGCAAAGTGCCCGGATTGAAAAGCGTGATTTGCCCGACCGTTTTTTCGATTGGTGCGTGAGTATGCCCGAACAAAGCCACTTTGCAGCCCTCTTCTTCGGCTTTATAGGCTATGTTGTCGTACCCGCGCTTGACGCCGTACTTATCGCCGTGACAGGCGAAAATTTTTATATCCTCGACCTTAATAATAAGCTCGTCCTCGCCGAGCTTGGATAAGTCGCAGTTGCCGTTTAAAAGACAGGTCTTGTCGGGAAATTCCCGTCTTATAATCTGACCGTCCGAAGAGGTGTCGCCGAGGTGGATTATCATATCGCTTTCGGCAAAAATCGGGAACAGCTTCTGTATCGCCGAAGCGTTGCCGTGAGTGTCCGAAACGACCGTTATTTTCTTCACAGCTTACTCCTTAAATCGCACAGTGCGCGGTAGCGGTGGGATACCGAGTTTTTCTCGTCCTCGGTCGCCTCGCCGAACGACTTTTGTAAATCGTCCGAAAAGAACAGACTGTCGTAGCCGAAGCCCTTGTCGCCTATTTCCTCGAACAGTATGCGCCCGCGGGTTTCGCCCTCGCCGAACAGCGGTTTGCCGTCCGCGCCTATGTAGCACACCGAGCAGGAAAAGCGTGCGGTGCGGTGGGATACGCCGTCCAAACGCTTTAATAAAAGTGCGCGGTTGTCTGCGGAAGTGCCGCCCGAAAAGCGCGCCGAATATACTCCGGGAGCGCCGTGGAGCGCGTCAACGCAAAGCCCCGAATCGTCTGCGAGTACGGGCAGACGCAGTTTATCGAAAACGGCTTGCGCCTTTATAAGCGCGTTCTCTTTGAACGTTTTTCCGTTTTCCTCGATATCGCCGTCAAAGCCCGCGTCGTGCATGGTCACAAGCTCGACGCCCTTGAAAATGGCTCTTATTTCCTCGATTTTATGCGCGTTACCGCTGGCAACCACGATTTTTTCAGGCAATTTATTTTTACTCATATAAGTATTATATAATATGTGCAGAAAAAAGTAAAGCGTAAAGTTTTGCTGAAATCAAGCCATTGCTACAACCAAGCAATTAAAGGATTTGGCTGCGGCGACACGCCGCTACCATTTTAAATTGTGCAATTCGCCCATAATGTTGAAATTTTTGAAGTCGAGCTGGCGCAAGCCCTCGTACACGGCGATTGCAACCGAGTTCGACAGATTGAGCGAGCGCAGCTCGCCCATCATTGGTATGCGCAGGCAGGTATCGGGGTGCTGAATGAGTAGTTCCTCGGGCAAGCCCTTGGTTTCCTTGCCGAAGACGAGGAAGTCGCCCTCTTTGAATTGCGCGTCGCAGTGGCGCTTTCTGCCCTTGGTGGTAAAGTAGTAGAAGGTGCCGTCGGGGTTAGCCTTTTGCAGTTCGTCGAAATTTTCCCAGTAGGTGATGTCGGCGTACTGCCAATAGTCCAGCCCCGCGCGCTTTAAATATTTGTCCGATACCTCGAAGCCGAGAGGCTTTACAAGGTGGAGCTTACAGCCCGTCGCCGCGCACGTGCGCACTATGTTGCCCGTGTTCTGCGGAATTTCGGGCTCGACCAAAACTATATTGAACATATTCGTTACCTCGTAAATTATATTATCACAAACGGCGGCTTTTTCAAAACTTTTTTAATTACAAATAATTAACGTAGCAAGCAAAACCACGCTTTTGCGCAGCGCAACCCAATTTGTGCGATAGCACCTCGGTAGGTGAATTTTTGCGATTTCAGATAATATGAGTGCTATCATATAATCGCAAAAAGAGGGCAACGCCCTCAATTCGCAGAAACCATTTCGCGTCGCCAGCGGAAGAGTTTTGCGAGAAATGAAATTTCATTTGACAAAATACGCGTTTGATTGTTAAACTTATTATGCGAGAATTTTTAAAGTCGGAGTGAATTTATGTCGGCAGCGGCAGTAATGACAATAATAAACAGCCTGTTTTTGATACTCGGCGGCATAGTCGTGTTTATGCTGGGTATGGAAATGATGGGCTCGAACCTCGAAAAGGCGGCGGGTAAAAATATCCGAAAGCTGATGGGAAAGGCGGCGAAGAACCGCTTTACCGGCGTAGGTACGGGCGCTGCGGTCACCGCGCTCGTAAACAGCTCCGCGGCAACCACCGTCATGATTGTCGGCTTCGTTAACGTCGGGCTTATGACTCTGACCCAAGCCGCTTCCGTAATTATGGGCGCGAATATCGGTACGACCATCTCCGCGTTCATTATGGCGCTTTCGTCGGCGGGCAGTTCGTACTTCTCGGTCACTGCGATTTTTGCGGTAATTGCCTTTGCCGGTTTCGTCGTAACGCTTGTTAGCAAGCAGGACAAAATCAAGCGTATCGGGCAGATACTAATGGGTGTAGGCGTAATTTTCATAGGTCTGAACGTAATGTCAGGTACGGTTTCGTCGATGCTGGAAAACGACGAAATCAAAGGCGCTGTCGAGAACGTGTTTATCGGCATAGGCAACGGTAAAGACACGTTGACCTGGGAAATTATAGTGCTGTTCATTCTGGGCGTTGTGTTGACGGCGTTAATGCAGTCGTCGGCGGCGCTCACGGCAATAGTCATTTCGCTTGCAAGTCAGAACCTTATCACCTTGCAGATGGCAATGTGCATTATTCTCGGCGCAAACGTCGGTACGTGTTTGACCTCGCTCATTTCGTCATTCGGCGCTACGGTCAACGCAAAGCGCGCGGCGGCGGTGCACCTCTTGTTCAACGTTGCGGGCTGTATATTATTTATCTTCCCCGTTGCGTTCGCAGGCAAATATATTGCGAGCTTCTTAAATTCGTTTATTGCAAACACGCAGTGGCAGATAGCTATCTTCCATATGTTCTTCAACCTCGTCACGACGCTGCTGTTGCTTCCCTTCTTAAAGTGGCTGGTTAAAATCGCGTGCGTGCTCGTGCCCGACAAGAAGGGCAAGGAAAGCACGGAAAGCGGCGAAATTCTCGACGAGCGTCTTCTCAAAACTCCCGCAATCGCGGTGGGGCAGGCGCGCAAGGAAATCGTGCGTATGGGCAAGCTTGCGTTTACCAACTACAAACGCGCAATGGATATGCTGCTTACTGGCAATATCGAAAGCAAGGAGCAGTTCGACGAAACCGAAAAACAGATAAACTCGCTCAACAAATATATAACGCAGTTCCTTATAAAGCTTTCCTCGCAGGAGATTTCGGAAATCGACGAGCGCAAGGTGTCGTCCTTCTATCACGTCACGTCGGATATGGAGAGGATAGGCGACTATGCGGAAAACATAACCGAGTACGCACAGCGTATGGCAGAGCTGAACGCAACGTTCTCCGCTCACGCCGTCGACGAAATACGGCAGATGGATATGCACCTGACCGAGCTGTACAAGAACGTCGAACTTGCGTTCGCCAATCACGATTTGAGCTATATGAGAAAGATAAACGAGGAAGAGGACGCTACGGACGAGATGTGCAAGACGATGCAGCAATCGCACATAAGGCGCACGGACGCGGGCAGGTGTACTCCCGAGGCGGGCGCAGTGTTCCTGCAACTTGCGGTCAATATGGAGCGTATCGGCGACCATATGTACAATATAGCCAATTCGCAGAAGATATACGTTAGGGGCGACAGAAAGGGACTTTAAGGTCGGTCGGTGATTTGAGGGATATTAAATTTTTTACATTAAATTTTTAAAAGAGTGTAAAAAAGGTTGACAACAAAGGGGAGATTTAATAGAATAATAAAGCTTGGCGAAAGCGGTAACGTTATCGCGGGGTAGAGCAGCCAGGAAGCTCGTCGGGCTCATAACCCGGAGGTCGCGAGGTTCAAATCCCGCCCCCGCAACCAAATTTTTTGCCGTTTTCGCCGAGTTTATGGCGACGTAGCTTAGTTGGTCTATAGCGGCCGGTTCATACCCGGCAGGT
>CAMWWH010000059.1 GCA_947177975.1 uncultured Clostridia bacterium
ACCCACGCAACCAGCTTGGAAGGCTAGTGTTCTACCATTGAACTACACCCGCATTGTCTGCATCCAAGATTTGACCTAAAAAGCAGGTTACGCACAACTCAATGCTAGACGATTATAGCAAATACAATTTTTTATGTCAACTCATTTTTAACGCTAATTTATCAATTTAAAATTATTTTACACACTGTTTTTTTAAGCGCGCCCGACCCCGCCGAGATACGCGTTAACCGAGTACGCGGCGACGTTGCCCTCGCCGACCGCTTTTGCGTACTGATACGGTCTGCCCGTGATATCGCCCGCGGCAAAAATACCCGCAAGATTGGTGGCGCACGCTCTGTCGACGACCACGTGTCCGCCTTCCGCCTTCAAGCCGTGCACAAGCTTGTCCGCGCCGACCGACTGCTTTAACATAAACACTCCGTCGACCGCAATCTCTCTACCTCCGCACACGACCGCACCCGCGCGCATACCTCCCTTTATTTCGGTGATAACGCCCTCTTCGTTCACAATATTTTCGCCGATTATTTCACTGCACTTCTTCAAACGGAAAAGGTGAACGGTACGCGCGTACCCCGCAAGAAGCCTGACCTCGCTCTCCTCTTCGTCGCTGTCGATTGCCACGGCAATCTCCTTGCCCTTGTACAGAAAACCGTCGCACACGGCGCAGTAACTTACGCCGCGCCCCAAGAACTCGACCTCGCCTTTTACGGGCTTAACCGCCTCTACTCCGGTGGCGAGAATGACCGTCTTACCCTCGTAAAGCTGCTGCCCACACATAACGGAATAGCCGCCGTCCGCAGGGTAAACTCCGTTGACCTTGCCCTCGGTTATCTCTATCCCCTCCGCCTTTATCTGCTTTAAAAAAGCCGACTTCATTTCCTCGCCCGATACGGACGGAAGCCCCGCGAAGTTTTTGATTTTTTCCGCACTGCGGATTTTGATTGACAGATCTTTATTGCCGAGCCATATAAAATTTTTATTCAACGCTTTAAGCGTGAGCGCCGCGGAAACGCCCGCCGCGCCCGTACCTATAATTACACAATCTAACATAATATAACCTTATTTTTCCGCAATTACCCCCGTAATATGCGCCGTTTAACGCAATTTTGCGCCCTATTTCAGCCGTGAGCGTTCAACCGCCTTTTTCCAACCCGACAGCGCCGCCGACCTTTCGATATCGTTCATAGTCGGCAGAAATTCGCGCTCGGTTCTGCGCTGACTTTCAAGCTCCTTGATACCGTTCCAGTACCCGCACGAAAGTCCCGCAAGGTACGCCGCGCCGAGAGCCGTCGTTTCGACAACCGCGGGGCGCTGCAATTTAACCCCGAGAATATCCGATTGAAACTGCAACAGAAAATCGTTCGCGGACGCTCCTCCGTCCACGCGCAGAGCGTTGATTTTAATGCCCGCGTCGCGCTCCATAGCCGCAACTAAATCCGCCGACTGATACGCGATGGATTCCAGCGCCGCCCTTATAATATGCGCCTTGCCCGTGCCGCGCGTTATGCCGCAGATTATTCCGCGAGCGTTGCTGTCCCAGTGAGGCGCGCCCAGTCCCGTAAACGCGGGCACGACGTACACTCCGCCCGTATCCTTCACCTTTTGCGCCCACTCCCCGCTTTCCGCCGCAGAAGATATAAGTCCCATTTCGTCGCGCAGCCACTGCACGACCGCACCGCCGACGAATACCGAACCTTCCAGAACGTAAGGCGGTTTTCCGCCCGCGCTCGCGCCCAAAGTAGTGACAAGTCCGTTATAGCTTTTAACCGCTTTATCGCCCGTGTTCAGAAGAAGGAAACAACCCGTGCCGTAGGTGTTTTTGACGTCGCCCTCGCTGACGCACAACTGACCGAACAGCGCCGCCTGCTGGTCGCCCGCAACGCCGCAAATGGGAACTTCGCCGCCAAGGACGCCCTTGTCCGTATAACCGAAAAGTCCGCTCGACGGCAATACTTTGGGCAACATACTTTCGGGAATACCGAAAAGTTTCAAAAGCTCTTTATCCCACTGTAAGGTGTGAATGTTAAAGAGCATAGTGCGTGACGCGTTCGTGTAGTCGGTGGCGAAAATTTTTCCGCGCGAGAGCCTCCACATTAAATACGTATCAACCGTACCGAAGAGAAGAGCGCCCCGCTCGGCACGCTCGCGGGCGCCCGCAACGTTGTCTAAAATCCACTTGATTTTGGTTGCCGAAAAGTACGCGTCGGGTACGAGCCCCGTCCTGTCGTAGATAAAGTTAGTAAGCCCTTCGGACTTCAACTTCTCGGCAATATCCGCAGTACGGCGGCACTGCCACACGATTGCGTTGCACACGGGCACGCCCGTGATTTTATCCCACACCACCGTCGTTTCGCGCTGGTTGGTAATGCCGATTGCGGCAAGGTCGCCTATGACTATGTCCGCGCGGATTAAAGCCTCGGCAATCACGCCTACCGCCGAGCCGATAATGTCGGTCGGGTCGTGTTCGACCCACCCCGCTTTCGGGTAAATCTGTTTGAATTCCTGCTGAGCGCTGCCGACTATTTCGCCGTTCTTATTAAATATAATGGCTCGAGTACTCGTAGTCCCTTGGTCAAGTGATAAAACGTATTTCATAGGCAATATTTTATCACAGCACGGCGCGGATAGTCAACCCCGACGTTTTAAAACTGTTGAAAAGCGCGAAAGGTTGTGATATAATCTTTTTAATGAAGAAAACCAACAGAGAGAAACAAAAACTTAAAAGAGCGCAAAGACGTTGGGAAAAGGAATTGCAGGAACGGTTTGAAGCGGGCGAAGTTCCTCCCGGACTGGACCGTTACGAGCTCCGCTATTCCAAAGCCTACGCGGGAAGCCCGCGGGACTTGGGCGAGCTTTTATATTCTTACAGCGACGCGCGCTCGTGGGTTGACTTTCCCAAGGGACGGAAATTCCGCAGGATACTCACCTCTCAAAGAATATTCCTCGTGATTTTCGCCGCGCTTATGTGCGTATGGTTTTTAGTCGCGCTCATTTATCAGCTTTGTACGACAACCGACGCAGGCAAAACGCTTTTACATTTACTGCCGACGTTTATAGTAGTCGCAGTATGCACGGCAATTCTGCTCATGTCGGCGGGCATGGTTTGGGGAAAGTTTCTGCGCTGGGCGTTCAGACACGATTTGGTGCCGAGGCGCGGCGCGGCTTCGTATAGCCAACTGATGAGTATGAAAGGCGAGCTGGAAAGAGCGGACAGAAGCAAAACAATCGAGAACGCATTTGAAGTAACCCACGACTACATAGTACTGAAAATCTGGGGCGACGAATACGTGTTCTACCGCGAATACGTCACCACAGAGGTTTCGAAGATAAACGGCAAGCTTTATCTGAAATTGGACATTGCGGGAAAAGTAAAAGACTTCCCCGTCGGTCTGCCCGCGGAGGAATACGTTCCGCTAAAAAAAGCGCTTCGAGGACAACTAACTGCGGTGCGCAACACTCCCCCGAAAGACAAAGATTTAGCCAAAAAACTTATAAGGGAAATACCCGCGTTTATAATGTTTTTTATTGTACTCGGCGCGGGAGTTATGATAATCGTTACACACTATCTGTGGATACATGAAATTCCGACGTTTTTGGGCGTATTCTTTATAGGAATGTCCTTCCTCGTGATGTGCAACGTGCTTTCGTTCATACCCGCGGTAAACGCAGTAGGCGTGCCTTTAATCTTCTCTGTCATAATTATGGTAATTCCGCTTTGGGCTGAGGTATATTTTCAGCAAAACATTTTCCACAGCGACGGCAATATCCTGCAGATTGTTTTAAATTGCGACGTGTTTACCGTTGGTTTTTCGTTTTTTACGATTTTCGGAGTGTACGCGTTTATATTCGCTATAAACAAGCTTATCGATTATATAAGGTTCGGTAAAATGGATTAAAATTTAAGGGGTGCGGTTTATCATAGTTCCCATAGAGAATTTTTCCACATAAGTATAGCGCACTATACCTTGCAAGCAAGGCGGTGCGCTTTTGCTTTACATTTTAATCTGATTATTGTATAGTAATACAACGATAAACAGTAATTTAGCGAGGTCATTGATAATAATGCAGAATAATGATATTGAAATACGCAGAGCAAAATTCTCTGACATTGAAAAACTTGACTCCTTGCTTTTTCAGGTACATAAAGTACACAGCGACGCACGTCCGGATTTGTTTGTTTCGGGTGCAAAAAAATATACTGACGAACAGTTAAGGCAAATTCTTACAGACGAAACTAAACCCATATTCGTTGCGACTCAAAACGGCACCGTATTAGGTTATGCGTTTTGTGTGTTCATTAACAACGGCGAAAACGCATCGCATACTGATATTATAACGCTTTATATCGATGATTTGTGTGTGGACGAAACTTGTCGCGGTAAAGGTATAGGAAAATTGCTGTATGAATATGTAATTGAATTTGCAAAAAAATGTGGTTGCTATAACGTAACTCTTAATGTATGGGCAGATAATAAAAATGCCGTGTCTTTCTATGAGAAAATAGGTATGCACATACAAAAAATAGGTATGGAAAAAATATTATAAATTTCAATTTATTGCTTTAAATTTTGTGTAGTTAAACGCCCTCGAACAATTTGTTCGAGGGCGTTTGTAATTGCTTGAAAGTGCAACTCTATAAAATTTTAGTTTTTAATTCCCTATGGGAAGTGCGCGTTATCCGCACTCCTTTTATAAAAAGCTCAATAATTTTTTATTGACTTTTAAAAAATAATTGCATATAATGATATTGACATTTAGTCAGATGCGTGTTCTAGACCGCATCAACCCTCGCGTGGATTCCGAAAGGTGGCGCGAGGTTTTTTTATTTAATCAACGCAGTTCGCAGTGCGTTGCAGACCGCAATCAGCATTACGCCGACGTCGGCGAAAATCGAAACAATCAGCGGGAACGACGGTATCGCAATGCTTAAAGCCATAATCGCAAACTTGACCACGAGCGAGCCGACGATATTTTCCACCACTATTCTGCGCGTGCTCTTGGCAATCCTTCTCGCCTTGGGCAACATTTTCAGATTGTCGGATACGAGCACTATATCGCTCGCCTCGATAGCCGCGTCTGAACCCACGCGCCCCATCGACACCGCGCAGTTTGCAACCGTCATTACGGGTGCGTCGTTTATGCCGTCGCCCGCATAGATAAGTCCGCCTTGCGCCTTTAACGCTTGCGCTCTTTCCAGCTTTTCGTCAGGCAACAACCCCGCGAAAACTCCGTCCAGACCAAGCTCTTTCGCAACTCCGTCGGCGCGCGCCGCGTTGTCGCCCGTAAGCATATACGCGCCCGCAACGCCGCCCTTTTTAAGCTCGGCAATCGCATCCGCCGCGCCCTCTTTTATACGGTCGTCAATCTCGATTACCCCCACATATGCGCCGTCCAACGCTATATATACGAGCGTTGACGCACTCTCTTTGGCGGTAAATGCAACGTTGTTTTCACTCAAAAGCTGAGCGTTGCCGCAAAGCAGAGTTTTGCCGTTTACCGTGCAGGTTACGCCTCTGCCCGCCACCTCTTTCGCGCCCTCGGCAACGTACTCCGTCACCACTTCCGAGAAAGCGGCGGCTATGGGGTGCGACGAGAATTTTTCGGCGCACGCGGCAAGCTTCAAAGCCTCTTCCGACGAATACGATTTGACCGCGAACACGCCCTCGGTCAGAGTGCCCGTCTTGTCGAACGCGGCAACCGTCGCCTTGGCAAGCTCGTCGATGCACGTCGAGCCCTTGACCAGAATGCCGTCCTTCGCACTTCTGCCTATGCCGCCGAAATATGCAAGCGGTACGGAAATAACAAGTGCACAGGGGCAGGAAATTACGAGGAACGAAAGCGCCTTGTAAATCCAGCTTGAATAGGTCGCCCAGGTATACGCACCCGCTACGGCGCAGATAATCGTGGGCACGATGCCCGCAACAATCAGCGCGGCAACCACCACCGCGGGGGTGTAGTATTTTGCAAACTTAGTGATGAATTTTTCGGGCTTCGCCTTTTTGGCGGTCGAGTTTTCAACAAGTTCCAAAATTTTGGAAACCGCGGAATTTTTGTACTCGCGCACGACCTCGGCGGTGATAACTCCCGAAATATTTATTGCGCCCGACAGTATTTCGTCGCCCGCTTTCACCTCGCGCGGCATAGCCTCGCCGTTTAAGGATTTCATATCCAGAGCCGTTTCGCCCGACGATATGCGGCAGTCTACGGGCACTTTTTCGCCCGCTTTAATAAGAATTTTATCCCCGATTTTAAGGCTTTCGGGCGCAACTATTATCTGCTCTTCGCCCTTGATAAGGGTAGCCGTATCGCTCTTCAAATCCATAAGGCGGGTAATCGAGCGGCGGGAAGAACCTACCGCAACCGACTGCAACAGTTCGCCTATGCGGTACAAGAGCATTACCGCAACGCCCTCGAAAAGTCCGTCGCCCGTGGTTACGCCCAGCACCACCGCGCCGACCGAGGCAATCGTCATTAAAAAGTTTTCGTCGAACACTCTGCCCTTTGCAATGTTGCGCACGGTGTTCCATAAAACTATATAGCCCGCCGCCGCAAACGCAACTCCGTACAGCGCGTATATAACGTAAGTGACAGCCCCACCGAGCTTTAAAAAGTCAAGCACTACCGCGGGAATAAAGAATACCGCGGACACGATAACGGCGATTATGTCGACGAGGTTTTCTTTAAAAACGCTCTTCTTTTTGCCGCCGCCCTCTTCTACGATTTTGACGTCCTCGAAATGGGTTATGCAGTACACCGCCTTGACGTAAGCCTCTCGCGCGCCCGCCTTTAAAATTACGGTCATATTCATAAAATCAACCGTCGCGGAAACTCCGTCGATTTTGTTCAGTTCCTCTTCGAGCTCCCGCGCGCAGTTGGCGCAGCAGAGGTTTGCTATCTTGATTTTTTTGCAGTCCGCGTCAACCTCTTTCGCGCTTTCCTCACCGCCCTCTTCGCCGACGATTTTCGCGTCCTCGAAGTGGTTACAGCAATATAGTACGGGGTCAACCGCGTTTTCGGCGCAGTCCAGAATGACTTTTCCGCCTATAAAATCGACGGTCGCGCTGTTTACTCCCTCTATCTTATTGAGCTCCTCTTCAAGCTCCCGCGCGCAGTTGGCGCAGTCCAAACCTTCTATTTTATATTTCTTAATCATGGCAGTTCAAATGCTCCTTTGCAACCGAAATCATCGTTAAAATATGTCCGTCCGCAATCGAATAAATGACCTGTTTACCCGCGCGGCGGCACTTGATTATGCGGTGGTCTTTAAGCGTTTTGAGCTGGTGCGAAACGGCGCTCTGATTGCCGCCCACAGCCTGCGTTAAGTGCTCTACGCACAGCTCGCCGCAAGATAACGCCAAAAGTATTTTGAGGCGCGACGGCTCGCTTATCGCCTTGAACCGCGCCGCGAGTTCGGCTAAATCGTCCTCGCTGGGCATGCTCTCCAACGCGCAGCGCATACGCTCCTCGTGTTCGAGTTTTTCCTTTACACTGTCCGACATCTTTTCTCCCTCCCCCTTAACATTATATGCTTTCGGGGATTAACTTATGAATTGTTATTCATATGATAATATATTGTTTTGTAGTTGTCAAGCGTTTTGTAACAAATTTTTTTTCACAACAAAAAAAGAGGGCACGGAAACCGCGTCCTCTTTGTATGTAATTGTTTTATTTATGCTTAGCCATTAGTTCGGTCGCTCTTAATTTTTACCTGATTTTATGTCCAGGCGTACGGGATCTATATTGAGCTCCTTCCCTTGAAGCAATTCCTCGCTCTCCTTATGAATTAACGTAAATTCGTCGGTTATACGAGCTCCGTTAGTCATGTATCTGTAGCGGTATCTGTATACGTTTCCGTTCACGTCGGTAAACTCGCCCTCAACCGGTTCTCCTTTCTCGAATTTCCCGACATAGGAACTGCCGTCGGCGCAAAAGTACGCACCCTCACCGTCAAATGCGTTTTTCCTGAATTCGCCCTCATACCTGTCGCCGCTCGACGAAAAATATACGCCTTTACCGTTAATACCGTAATAATTTATTTCGCCCTTATAATTAGAACCGTCTTCCCAGAAATATTCCGCCATGTGCTTCTTGCCGCGAACCAATTTAAAAATAACTACTAATAATACGGTAACTGTTACTATTACGACGATAATAAAACCTAACAATCTTAAAAAAGGCCCTAAAACTCCCATAATCGAATTTCTCCACAATGTATCGATTTCATTTTCTGAACAGTAAAATTATAATATAAAAACAAGTCAAAGTCAATATTGTTTGACTACCTTTATTTATACCGTTTATGTGATTATACTTTAAAGCCTTTTGCAGAGTACAAAATGCTTTTTAAAATCAATTGACAACCCCGCCCCGTTTTGATAGAATATCATTCGCAAACTTAATATTGCACGCAGAGATGGCAGAGTGGTCGATTGCGGCGGTCTTGAAAACCGTTGATGGGCAACTATCCGGGGGTTCAAATCCCTCTCTCTGCGCCA
>CAMWWH010000060.1 GCA_947177975.1 uncultured Clostridia bacterium
ACCCCGAATTCAAGTCGCGCCCCCAGTCTGCGCACCCCATATTCCGCGAGTTTATTAAGGCTTCGGTAAAATACAGTCAAGGTAAATAAAAATGAATTATAATTCCAATTTCAAAAACATAGCCGAAAGTTATCTGTTTGCCGAGGTTGCCGACAGAACGGCCAAATATTCGCAGGCGCACCCCGACAAAAAGATATTAAAGCTGGGTATAGGCGACGTAACTTTGCCGCTTGCTCCCGCGGTCATTAAAGCGCTGCACGAGGCAGTCGACGAAATGGCGGTAAAGGAAAGCTTCAAGGGCTACGGTCCTTACGAGGGCTACGGCTTTTTGAGGGAAGGCATCAAAGATTACTACAAGTCTTTCGGTGTGGAAGTAGGCGCGGACGAGATTTTCGTGTCCGACGGCGCGAAGAGCGATTTGGGCAATATCCTCGACATATTCGCTAAGGAAAACACGATTTTAGTGCCCGACCCCGTCTATCCCGTGTACGTCGACACAAACGTTATGGCGGGTCGCAAGATAGTTTACGCGAACGCTAATGAGGCTAACGGCTTTCTGCCTATGCCCGACTACAATGTAGACGCCGACGTCATCTATATCTGCTCGCCCAACAATCCCACGGGCGCGGCTTATACGGTTGAACAGCTCAAACAATGGGTCGAGTACGCTCACGAGAAGGGCGCGGTAATTCTGTACGACGCGGCTTACGAAAGCTTTATCACGGAGGCGGGGCTTGCCCGCTCGATATACGAGGTCGAGGGCGCGAAGGATTGCGCTATCGAGTTCTGCTCGTTCTCTAAAATCGCGGGCTTTACGGGTACGCGATGCGGCTATACGGTTATTCCGCACGCATTAAAGAAGGACGGTATGTCTGCCAACAAGCTGTGGTTCAGACGTCAGGCGACCAAGTTCAACGGCGTGCCTTATATAATCCAGAAGGGCGCGGCGGCGGTGTTTACGACCGAGGGTATGGCGCAGATAAAGGCAAATCTTGCCGTATATCAGCGCAACGCGGCGGTTATCGCAAGCTGTATGGACGAGCTTGGTATCTGGTACACGGGCGGAAAGAATTCACCCTATATCTGGCTGAAATGTCCAAGCGGTATGGGTAGCTGGGAGTTCTTCGACTTCCTGTTAAACAACGCTCAGGTTGTCGGTACGCCCGGTGCGGGCTTCGGCAAAAACGGCGAAGGGTTCTTCCGTCTGACCGCGTTCGGCAGTGAGGAAACTACGAAAGAAGCGACCGAAAGAATAAAAAAGGTGATTAAATAAGTTATGAAAAAGGAAAGGGGTTTAGGCGTTTTATGCCACATATCATCGCTTCCCAACGAGTACGGTATAGGCTCGCTCGGTAAAGAAGCGTACGAATTTGTCGACCTTTTAAAGAAGGCGCACGTCAAATACTGGCAGATTTTGCCCTTGCAACAGACGGGCTACGGCGATTCGCCTTACCAGTCGGTGTGCTGCAGCTCGGGCAACCCCTATTTTATTGATATAGAGGCGCTTAAAAAGCAAGGGCTTTTAGACGACGAGGAGCTCGAAAGCGCAAAGATGCCCGAGGGTGACGTCGATTACGCCGAGCTGTACGAAAAGCGTTACGCGCTTTTGCGCCGCGCATACGCCCGCTTCAATATCCGCGGCGAGAAATTCGTCGAGTTCATAGAGAGCGGCGAGTTCGAGGATTACGCGCTGTTTATGTCGCTGAAAGCGCGTTACGGCGGTACGTTCAACCATTTCCCCGACGCGTATAAATACAAGGAGCATTTGGCGGTTTACGAGTTCAGAAACGCGGTTTACCGCTCGGAATACTGTTTCTGGCTGTTCCTGCAGTATCAGTTCAAGCAGCAGTGGCAGGCTTTAAAGTCTTACGCAAACGAAAACGGTATAAAGATTATCGGCGATATTCCCCTGTACGTTGCGTACGATTCGTCCGATATCTGGGCACGTAGCGAGCTTTTCCAGCTTGACGAGGACTTAAAGCCCGTCAAGGTTGCGGGAGTTCCCCCCGATTATTTTTCCAAGCACGGTCAGCTTTGGGGCAATCCATTATACAACTGGGACGCGGTGCGTGCGGAAAACTACGACTGGTGGATAAACCGTATCGCCAAAGCCAAGGAAATGTACGACGTAATACGTATCGACCACTTCCGCGGCTTTGACAGATATTACGCAATTCCCGCAGGCGCGCACAACGCGACAGTAGGCGAGTGGGAGGACGGTCCCGGCAGAGAGTTCTTCAAAGAGGTTGAAAAGCGGCTGGGCAAGACAGAGATAATCGCCGAGGATTTGGGCGTTCTGGACGACGGAGTGATAATCCTTCGCGACGGCTGTAAGTTCCCCGGTATGAACGTTTTGATGTTCGCGTTCGACGGCAGCGAGGACAACGCGTATCTGCCCGCGAATATCATAGAAAATTCCGTGACCTATACGGGCACGCACGATAACGACACGGCTCTCGGCTTTTTGGACAGAATGACCGAGGCGCAGTTCAAGAACTTTAAAAAGCAACTGAGAAAGTCGCTTAAAGAGCAGGACGCGTATGCGCCGATAGTGGACAGAAAGGACGCCGCAAAAGCGCTTTGCCGCAGTGCCGCGTTTGCCAAATCGTACCTGACCGTACTGCCCGTGCAGGACATACTGTGCCTCGACAATGCGGCGCGAATGAACGTGCCCTCGACGTCGGTCGGCAACTGGCGCTTCCGCTTAACCAAACTGCCCGGGCGCAACGCGATGGCAGAGCTTAAAAAACTTATAAAAGACAGTGACAGAGATTAAAAATAACGATTGGGTGGCACATATGTGCCACCCAATCGTTTTATTTAGCGAATATTCGCACGCATAAAACGGTCATATCGTCCGGAGTTCCGCTAACTCGTTCCTTGGCGGCGGCGAGGATTTTATCGGCAAGGTTTTGTGGGTTGAGCGGTTTTAACGTCTGCAAGTAGTCGTACAAATCCGAAACTCCGTTGAAAGCCGAGGTAACGCCGTCGCTCATAAAGACTATTATATCGTCTTTCTTTAACTGCTCCTTTGCCGTTGCGGGGTGCAGATTATCCAAAATGCCGAGCGGCAGAGAGTGGCTCTCTAAAACCTTGATTTCGCCCTTGCGGACAATCAGCCCCACGGGCGCGCCGACCTTTATCAGCGAGGCGGTCAGGGTATTCAAATCTATGGCGGCGACGTCTATGCAGGTGAAGCGTTCGTCGCGGTTAAAGCACAACAGTTTGTTTATCGTATCGAGCACAATGTCGGTGGGCATTTCCGAACGGTAAAACGCTTCGATAAGCGAAATGGCTGTGGTGGATACCTTGCGCGCATACTCGCCGCTGCCCATACCGTCGGACAGTGCCATTAAAAATGAATGCTCGTTTATCTTGATTACCGTGTGCGTATCACCCGAAACGCGCTCGCCGTCTTTGACCGCGCAGGCAACTCCGAAAGCCGCGTCGTATTTGGGCGGCTCGACGAGCATATACGCAGTCTTCTGGTTGTCGTAGACAATCTTGTCTTTCAACAAAAGCTTCGTACCAGTGATTTGCTCCGCCGTCTTTTTAACGGCGGCAAAATTTTTACAGTCGACAAGCGTTAAGTTTACGGTTATCTTTTCCCGACCCCGCACGCGTATTTCGGGGCAGGAAACTCCGCTTTCCGCAAGCGCCTTTACGATTTTTTTCTCGTATTCCGAATAGTCCTCGCTTTCGCGGCAGAACTCCACGGCGCGGCTCTTCAACACTTCGGCAACGCCTCGCGCCTGACCCGCCAAAAGCCGCCGACCCTGCCGCGCGTTTTCCGCTTCCAAGTTGGTCTTGCGGTATTCGTACAAAAGCTTGTTTACCGTTTCGGTGAGCGCGGTGGGGTTGGAGCAGTTCAAGGTAACGTCGCTGGTCAGGTCGACGAAGCTAACCTTGCCCTTTAAACAGCCCGCCTCGATTACCGAGGCAAACCCGCGGTAAACTCTCGTGTGTTCGCAGCCTTCCCGCCGCTTGCAGTTTGCGCACATACTCTGTTTGCACTCGGTCAGCATACGCTTTTTCATTGCGCCGTCGTCGATTTTTTCGTCAAGCTCGCAGAATGCATTTTCGATTTCCCTGAAAACCTCGCTCATTCTATACAGCTTTTCCGAAACGAGTTCGCGGTATTGCTCCTCGTCGGTGCGCGGCAAGACCTTTTCGACGGACAGAAGCGAGCGCATACTTTTCACGGCTTTTTCGGTGGGCAATAGGGGCAGAGCGCAACAGGCTGTTAAAAGTATGCCGCAGATAACGGCTATCGTCACTCCGCCTGTGAACGCGCCCCAAAGGTAGAGCGCACCCGCCGAAGAGATTAAAGTGACCAAGCTGACCGCTAATTTTCCCGGCTCGGAAAAGGCGAGCGCGGCAACCGTAATCAGTACGAAAGCGGTTATAAAGTTGAAGTTCAATTGAGTAACCGCGCACGGCAGAGCAACCACGCACGCGACTATGAGCGCCGAGGGCGACCTTAAAAGTCGCACGGAAAACGCTATAATTCCCGCGCCTATGCAGACGTAGGCGAATAGTCCCGTCAGGTTGCAGAGCCCCACGCCCGCGGCGGCGAAAAACGCTGATATGCAGATGAGTTCGTCGGGGCGCAGACGGCAGCGGCACAGTCGGAACAAGAGTGCGTAGACACTGCGGAAGGAAAAGAGGGCGAACACGGCAACGGCGAGCGCGGCCACAGTCTTTAATATGTAATGGTTTGCCGTGAAGTACAGACTGCCTATACCCCGCCAGCGCGCAAAGGCGACGTACGGCGCGAGAGCAATTAGTATGTAAACGACCGCCTCGAAGCGGATTTTTCTGCCCGTGCGGCGGTACAGAAACGTGATTGCGGTTAAAAACGCACCCTCGAAAAGGCTCAACAGCACGCTTATCCAGTCGAGGTTTATTGCCGAAGCGGCAACGTAAATTATAGGCGTCGCGATTATGTTCGTGCCGCATACCAGCATCGAAAAGCACAGTCCCAACGAAAAGGGGACGGTGGGCAGGGCGGCGTTAAGCGTGACTAACAGCAGTGCGTATGCGGCGTATAAAAGTATGCTTTTTAAGTTTATTCTCACGTGCATAACCGCATTATATAACGTGCGTGCGCGTGAAAATTGTCTTTGTATAGGGTATTTTAGAATAAAAGCCCGCAACGGCATATTGCCGTTGCGGGCGGTAATTTCTATTTATTTTTTCAACGTCAGCCAAACGGTTAAAACGGCTATATCCGCGGGGTTAACACCCGAAATGCGCGCCGCCTGACCTAAAGAGCGGGGCCGTACCTTGTTCAGCTTTTCCCGCGCTTCCAGCCTCAACCCCTCGATACTGAGGTAGTCGCAGTTTTCGGGCAAGAGCTTGTCCTCGTACTTTTTCGCGCGGGCAATCTGCTCGGAGCTCTTTTTTAAATAGCCTTCGTACCTAACGTATGTCACAGCCGAATCCAAGACGTCGCGCTTGAAATTCAGCCCGCCCAAAACTTCGGCAATTCTCACGTAAGGTATTCCGCGCTTGATTAAGTCGGAGTAGGAAAGCGCTCCCGCCGCACGCTCGAAGCCGTATTCTTTGAGCAAGCTTTCGGTTAAATCGGGTACGAAAGTCGTGTCCCCGAGAAGTCTGAGCGCCTCGGCGTAAGCCTTTTTACGTTCGGTAAATTTTTCGTAGCGTTCCTTGGTTACAAGTCCCGCGTCGTAGCCCTTTTGAGTTAAACGGAAGTCTGCGTTGTCCTGCCTGAGCTCTATGCGGTATTCCGCGCGCGAGGTCATCATTCTGTACGGCTCTTCCGTGCCCTTGGTTACAAGGTCGTCGATTAAAACTCCTATATACGCTTCGTCGCGCCCGAGAACGAGAGGGGGCAGTCCGCGCAATTTCAGGCTCGCGTTCAAGCCCGCCATAAGCCCCTGCGCCGCCGCCTCTTCGTAGCCCGACGTGCCGTTGATCTGACCCGCCGTATAAAGCCCGCTCACCTTCTTGAATTCGAGGGTGGGGTAGACGTCTAACGTGTCGATACAGTCGTATTCGATAGCGTAGGCAAAGCGCATTATGTCCGCGTTTTCCAGCCCTTCAATCGTGCGGTACATCTCGATTTGTATATCGTGGGGGAGGGAGGTGGACATACCCTGTACGTACGCCTCCAAGGTGTTTTCGCCCTCGGGTTCGATAAAAATCTGGTGCCTCTCTTTGTCCGAAAAGCGCACTACCTTTGTTTCGATCGAGGGGCAGTACCTCGGTCCCGTGCTCTCAATCGTGCCGTTGTAGAGGGGGGAACGGTCGAGGTTGTTTAAAATAATTTCGTGAGTTTTTTGGTTGGTGTAGCCGAGATAACACGGCAGCTTGTTTGCTGGCGGGTTTTCGCTCAGAAAAGAGAACGGACCCACGTTATCTTCGCCATATTGCGGGGTCAATTTGTCTAAATCGATGGTGCGGAAGTCCATGCGGGCGGGAGTTCCCGTCTTGAAACGGCGCACCGAAAAGCCCAGATCGATAAGGTTCTGCGTGAGCGCAGTCGCCGCCGCAAAGCCGTTCGGACCGCTCTTTTTAATGACCTCGCCCGTAATGGTCTGCGCGTTTAAATAAACGCCCGTTGCCAAAATTACGGCGCGACATTTTATAACTCCGCCGTCTGTCGTAACCACTCCCGTAACACCGCCGTTTTCAACCGTGACTTGTGCCGCCTCGCACTGAATGATACGCAGATTTTCCGTGTTTTCCAGAACGCTCTTCATTCTTGCGTGGTATGCGTGTTTGTCCGACTGACAGCGCAGTGACTGCACCGCCGCGCCCTTGCCGACGTTGAGCATTTTAATCTGCAATGCGGTCGCGTCCGCGTTGATACCCATCTCGCCGCCCAAGGCGTCGATTTCGCGCACGAGGTGTCCTTTCGCCGTGCCGCCTATCGAGGGGTTGCAAGCCATAAACGCTATGCTGTCTAAGTTGAGCGTAAGTAATGCGGTTTTAAGCCCCGTTCGGGCAAGTGCGAGCGCGGCTTCGCAGCCTGCGTGACCCGCACCTACGACAACCGCGTCAAACTTTCCTAATTCGAATTTTTTCACTTTTTCAATATAATATTTTTAATATCGTCGATGTCTTTTGCCATCTTGTCGCTGACGGCAATCATGCTTTCCACCTTGTCGCGCGAGTATAAAATGGTCGTGTGGTTCCTGTCGCCAAGCTCCTTGCCGATTGACATCAAGGGGAGGGATAAAAGCTCGCACATCAAATAGCAGCAGACCTGTCTGGGCAGGACGAGTTCTTTTTTCTTGCACTTGCCGATAAGCTCGCTCTTCGTGACCTTGTAAAAGCCCGTGACCGCGTTTATTATGCTCGCAGGGGTGATTTCCTCCGCGCCGCCCTCGGACACCGCCTCGTTCAGCGCACTGCGCGCAAGCGATACGGTGATGGGACTTTCGTGCAGTTTGCTTGCGAAAATTACTTTGGTAAGTCTGCCTTCAAGCGTTCTCACGTCGTCGCCCGAATCCTGCGCAAGGAAGGTCAATACGTCGTCGGGCACGATGCTCTTTTTCTCGAACGCCTTTTTCTTCAAAATGGCAATCTTGGTTTCGAGGTTGGGCGGCATTACGTCGCACACAAGTCCGCCCGAAAAGCGGGTGCGCAAGCGTTCTTCGAGCTCGGTCAGCTCCTTGGGGGGCTGGTCGGACGTGATTACTATCTGCTTGCCGCGCGAAACAAGCTCGTTAAAGGTGTGGAAAAATTCTTCCTGAACGTATTTCTTTTTGGCAATGAACTGAATATCGTCGATAATGAGCACGTCGGTCGAGCGGTAGTGCTGCCTGAGTTTGTTGGCGCGCTCGCGCGAGTCGGGACCCTTCGACGTGAACATCGTGTCGATAATGTCGTTTACGAACGCTTCGCTCGTGGCGTAAATTACCTTTAAGTTGGGCTGTTCGGCTACAATCTGGTTGGCGATAGCCTGAATTAAGTGGGTTTTGCCCAAGCCCGTGCCGCCGTATATAAACAGCGGGTTGTAAACGCCCGCGGGGTCGTCGGCGACGTTCTTCGCCGCCGTGAACGCGACGAGGTTGTTGCCCGCGACGAAGTTGTCGAAGGTAAAGCGTTTGTTTAAATTGGTGGGCGGAGTGTAGACGGGTTCTTCGGTTTCTTCCTCGCGGGGGTAATCTCTGCTGCCCTTGACCACGAGGCGGAAGTCGGTAACGCCGACGTTCGCTTTTATTATGGCGTCACGCATCTTGTCGGCAAGCTTGCCCGTAATGTACTGTGCGAAATTTTCGGTCAGAGTTTCGAGTACTATATAACGGCCGTCGATTTCGACGGGTACGAGCTTGTCTATGTACGTGATAAAGTTGATGTAGGAAATCGCTTCCCGCATCTTTTCCTTAATGGGCTGATATATAAAATCAAGGTTCGAAGTATCCGCCATAATTTACCTTTTTTTCTTTGAGTTTTCTTTCGTTTCGTGTTATACTAATTA
>CAMWWH010000061.1 GCA_947177975.1 uncultured Clostridia bacterium
ATTGGCATACCGACTATGATATAAACATTAAATTGTCGTATAATGCGAAAACAAAGGAGTTCATACCGGAAGTAAAGCCGTATGTAATCATTAAAATAGATGTTCCCAGATATATTTCGGGCTTGGATTTTGCCCAGTATCAAGACGCAGGCTACAGCATCTTCGCCAAAAGCGTAGCGGTTTACGTCAGCGAAGACGGTGTAAACTGGAGTGATAAGCCGGTCGCAACGCGTGACTGTGAAGAGTTAGACGATTTAAAGGTGGTTCTCTTTGATGCGCCAGTTTACGGACAGTACGTAAAATTAGAGATGACCGAACTGTATGGAACAAACACGAACGACGGTATCTTTACTACGTTATCATTGGTAAATCTCTATGAAGATTCCACTAAAACTGTAGCTCCCGACGGTACGGCTATGCCGAGCTTATCCGAAGTAGAACCGAGTAAAGACGCGTTTGCGGGCTTAGGCGCAGTAATCAGCGACGAAACTCCCCGCAAATCGAATGCAGGTTTAGTGATAGCGTTGGTTGTAGTCGGCGTCGTATTGGTATTGGGAGGCGCGGCAGTTGTTTTTGTGTTATATAAACGCGGAATAATAAAAATCGGTGACAAGAACAGTACGGATACCGACAGCAAGCCCAAAGCAAGTGATCCTGCTCCGAAGGCAAGTGCTACTACTGCGAAAGCAAGTACAACTGCTCCGAAAGCAAGTACTCCTGCAACTCCGAAGGCAAGTACAACTGCTCCGAAAGCAAGTACAACTGCTCCGAAAGCAAGCATTGCTGCAACCCCGAAAGCAAGTGCTCCTGCAACTTCGAAGGCAAGTACAACTGCTCCTAAAGCAAGTACTACTGCTCCGAAAGCAAGTACTGCTAAGCCGACAGTAATCAATGCTGCTCCGAAAGCAACTACCAAGCCGACGGCAAGTACTACCAAGCCGACAACTAAGCCGACGACAAGTACTACTAAGCCTAAAAGCAAATAATTTATAGAGTGTCGTATAAAGTAAATGCGCGCGTGCGAAAATTTCACACGCGCGCATTTTTAATTTTGCCGATTATACGTTAATTTGTCAGAAGGAACATTGCGATAAACAGAATTGTTATCACCCACGTAACGACCGAAATTTCCTTGATTTTTCCCGTGCAGATTTTAATGATTACGCACGAGATAAGTCCTACGCCGATGCCGAACGAAATCGAGAACCCGAACGCCATAACCGCTACGGTTAAAAATGCGGGAAGCGCCTTTGCGGGGCTTGCCCAGTCGATGTCTTTAACCGCAGACATCATCAGCACGCCAACCCATATGAGCACGGCGGCGGTTGCGCAGGAGGGGATTATCTTGGCTATGGGGCTTAAAAAGGTCGCAAGCAAAAAGCAGCCCGCCGAAACGAGAGCGGCAAAGCCCGTTCTTCCGCCCGCGGCAACGCCCGAGGACGCCTCGACGTAAGTGGTAACGGTGGTCGCGCCGCAGACCGAGCCCACGCAGGTTGCAACCGCGTCCGAAAGCATACATTGGTTCATACGCAGGGGATTGCCCTCGCCGTCGATAAGTCCGCCCTTGGAGCACGCGCCGTACAGCGTACCCAAAGTGTCGAACATATCCACCATACATAGGGAAAGGGCGGAGGTGATAATCAGCACGACAAGCTGTCCCGAGTTGTGCTCTTTGAGATAACCGCCGAAATTAAAGCCGTTTGCAAATACCTGACCGACCGACTCCTTGCCCCAGTCGGCAAACGCGGTGAAGGGGGAATCGATTGTTATCTTTTTAAACATTGCAAGACAGTCGGCGTCCTTCCAGGCGCAGCCCAGTCCCGCGAACACGAAGTAAAGCGCCGCAGTGCCTAATAGACCCCAAAGTATTGCGCCGTTAACCTTCTTATGGCTGAGCACCGCAATCGCAATTACGCCCGCAAGCGTAAGCACGGAAGCGATACTGCCGAGGTAGGTTATATTGCCGCTCAATACGTTGAAAGAGGTAAAGCTTATGCCGCCCGTCGGGAAAACTACAAGCCCCGAATTTTTAAGACCTATCAGCGCGATAAAGAAGCCTATGCCTACGGGTATTGATATTTTGACCTCTTCGGGAATGGCTTTCAAAATCTTTTTTCTGAGTCCCGTCGCCGTAAGCAGAACGAATATGACGCCGTCCAGAAGCACGAATATCATAGCGTTTGCGTAGGTTAAACCCGTGCCCGCTCCGAGCAGAGTGCCCGTAACGTACGCGGTAGCGCCCAGTCCCGAAGCCTGCGCAAGCGGCATCTTTGCAAGCAGCGCCATTAAAGTCGTACCGACTATCGCGCCGAGCGCTGTAGCTATGTACACCGCGTTGAACGAAACGTTGGGGAACGCGCCTTCGACCTCGTACATACCGGGCACGACCAACAGCGCGTAAACCATTGCCATAAAGGTGGTAACGCCCGCGATTATTTCGGTTTTGTAGTTACTGCCGCTTGCGGTTATGCCGAAAAATCTGTCGAATTTGCTAATCTTTTTTACGGGCTCGAGCCCGCCGTTTTCTTCTTTTTCCATATTATTTATCACCTCTTATTTTTCGTAAACTTCGCGCTTCAAAACCGCAATGTAGGGCAGGTTGCGAAACTGTTGGTCGTAGTCTAAACCGTATCCTACTATAAACTCGTCGTCAACCTCGAAACACGAGAAGCCGGCTTTGATGTCTACCTTTCTGCGCGAGGGCTTGTCCAAAAGGGTCACAACGGTAAACGACTTCGCGCCGCGCCCGACTAAAAGCTCGCGCAGTTTGTAGAGGGTGTTGCCGCTGTCGACGATGTCCTCGACCAAAATTACGTCGCGCCCCTCGACCGACGCCGCCAAATCCATTACGATTTTGGGCATACCCGAGCTTTGGGTCGACTTGCCGTAAGACGAGATTGTCATAAAGTCAATCTGTACGGGAGTTTCCATTGCGCGCACGAGGTCGCAGAAGAACATTACGCTGCCTTTAAGCACGCTGACCGCAAGCGGGTTTTTGTCCTTGAACCGTTCGTCAAGCCAAGCCGCCGCTTCTTTGACCTTTTCCTTAATCTGCTCTTCCGATAAGAATACGCTTTGCAAATTTTCGTTCATATGCAAAAATGCTCCTTTGTAAAAGTGTTTTTAAAATTATATCACGGCGCACCGAAAAAAGCAACGGCGCTTTTAAATATACAGTTTACAAAACCGAAAAGTTTTTGATATAATAATCGTGCGAGCAAAATCGAAGGCGGAGGGAAAAGAGTGCGGACGGATAAAACAAACCCCGTAGTGGTAGGCGTAACGGGTCACAGAAATATCGTCGTAGAGGATAAGCCCGCAATCAGGGCGCAGGTTGAGGAATGTCTGAAAGAAATACTGTCGCTCTGCAAGGGCACGGATACCCCCGTCATTATGCTCAACGCGTTTGCGCAGGGGGCGGATATGCTCTGCGCCGAGGTCGCGTTCGGACTGGGCATCGACGTATACGCAGTTCTTCCGTACGCGCTCGAAAGATATATAAAAAGCTTCGACGACTTACAGGCAAAGGGCAGGTTGAGGGGCTGTCTGGATAAGTGTAAGCGGGTGTTTCTCTCACCCGATACCGAGAAATGCAGAGAGAAGTATAAAGCCGAAGCGGATATGGACGACGACAGCTACGACTACCGTCAGCTCGGCATATATACTGCGGTTAATTCGCACATATTACTGGCTCTATGGGACGGAAAGCCCCCGAAAGTGCGGTACGGCTGCGGCACGGTCGAGGTGATAGATTTCGCTTTGGAAAGCAAAGCGGCGGTCGCCTGGATTAAATGTCGGAGGCAGGGCGACGGCGATAATGCGGATATTAAAAGAAAGTGGATAACGGGCAGTCGGGCGGACGGCGTCCGCGAGGATACTCCGCAAGGATATCTGAAAGAGCTGATAGCGAAGGCGAACGGTAAAACGGAAGGGAACTTGTAATTTTTGCAAGTTCCTTTTTATTTTTGTAAATTTGTGGTAACGGGAAACGTAAATGTCGATTGCCCGCGTATTGCGGTTTTGGTACAATTATTACACAGGAGGAAAGTCGGATAAAAATGTAAGACAACCAAGACTTGCGAAGCTACAAAAAAACACGGACTTTAAAAACGGAGGAAAACAGATATGATGAAGTCAACGATAGAACTTTTTATGTCGGAGTACTTTCTGACCGAAGCCGTACTCGGACGATACTCGGGCGACGGCGAAAAGCTGTTCCGCTGTCTTGGTAAGATTTTTTTAATTCCCGAAGAGGACGCGGAAAAGCTGTACCGCCTTGCGGTAAACGAAATCGCCGAAGGCATTACGACCGAAACCGAATATATGCAGCATCAGCGTATGCGCAAATACTCCAAGCTGCTGGGCGAAACGACGAAGTCCAACCCCGAATGGGAGGAGGTTGCCGCAATAAAGGGCAACGCGATACTGCTTGCTCAGAGCAACAACCTTATTCCCGAGGCGGACGCTTCGAGAAACGTGGTGTATACGCGCCTTTCCTCGGCGGCGACGGGCGGGCTTGTCTGCGCGCTGCGCATTATGGGTATCCTGCAATGCGAGGGGATATTCCTTTCCAAAAACGAAAAGGCGGGCGTTAAAAACCTTTCCAAGGCGGCAAGCTGGAACGACTGCGTGAGCACTCTCGCACTGCTGTATTACCGCCCTTCCAAGCGCGAGTACAATATGGCGCGGCTCCGCCCCGAACTTGCGGACACGCCGTTTGCCGACCTGTACAAAGCGGCGGCTGATACATACGGCTTTGACGGCGATATGCAAATCGGCGAGGTAAAGCTTTTGAACAAGGCGTTCAGCTCGGGAGTTTTGAAGCGCGAGGCTTACGACCCCAAGTATGCGCGGGTTCTCGGCAGTAAGGCGCTGGATATAAAGGACAAGGAAAAGGCGGTGTTCTCCGCAAGCAAGGAGCACCTGTCGGTTATAGCGGATCTACCTTTAAAGCTTTCGCGCGATAAGGTGACGGCGGTGGACGTAAGCGCAATCGAGTGCCTTCCCGTTAAAAGGAGCGCCGAAACCGCGGCTGTCGTACGCGCTCTGAAAAACGGCGATTTGAGGGAGCTGCCCGCGTACCGTCCCTTGTGTCTTTGTTGCGATTCGGCGTACGTTTTGGATATGTATGCAAAGGCAATCGCGGCAAGCGGTGCGAACGTCCACGTCGAAATTATCGACGTGGCGGAGCTCATCGAATACGATTTCGAACCCACGCCCAACAATATCTTCGTCCGCAGTATCGACGAGGATAAGGACAACCGCTTCCTTCTCTTTTTCAGGGGCGAGATATCCGAAAAAAGAATGGAAGCCGTCAGGTCGGTTTTGCAGAGCGGACGGCGCGCGAAGTTCTATCTGAACACCCCGAGCGTAAGCCTCAACCTCGGCGCGCTGCTGCCCGTGTGCTTCTGCGACAGCCGAAACGTTCAGTCGTTAAAGCCCTACTGCGACGTGGTTCAGCTTGCCGAAATCACTGCGGACGAAATGCCCGCGGTAATAGAGGATATTCTTGCCGCCAAGCAGCGCGTTTACGGAGTGGAGGCGGTCAGGCTGAGCGGAGACGTGCGCGACGTCTTCCGCGGATACGACGCGGATACGGCGGAAAAGCTCGTAGACACCGCGGTGCGCGCCCGCAGGGAAAAGGGAGCGGTCATAATTTTAACCCGCGATATTTTAAAAGAATACGCTACGGACAACGGTTTGCCTAAAATAGGCTTTGGAGGAAACACAGTTGGAAGATAAAAATATTATTTTAAACGGATACGAAAACACTGCGTTCGTCCACTATTCGGACTCGCAGAAGCTGCCCAATACCGTGGCTTACGACGAGCTCGGCAAAAGGGCGGTGGCGGGAGTTCTGAAAGCCTGCCGTCACGTCGACGGCAGACTGGTTCAGACCTACACCGAGCAGGAAAACCACGTCGGCGTAATCGCCGCGACCCGCCTCGGCAAAACCACTTCGTACGTAATTCCCACCATTCTGTCTTTTGCAAAGCAGCCGGTAAAAAAGAGTATGATAATATCCGACCCCAAGGGAGAGGTGTACCGCATTACGTCCGCAACCCTCCGCAACGAAGGGTACAGGGTCATTTTGCTCAATTTCCGCGATTACAGACATTCGGAGTGTTGGAACCCGTTGACGCCCATCTTCCGCAAGTACCGCAAAGCATTGGAAATTTACGACGAGGTCGGCGTGGTGGATACGCCCGACGGTCCGCGAAATATTTTCCGCGGAGTGGTATACGAGGACCAGACGGTGCTCGACGCGACGCTCGAGCTTGCAAAATCGGCGGCGCTTGACGAGGTCGGCAACGATATCGATACTCTTGCCGCGATGTTTATGCCCACGCTCAACCAGACCGACCCCTATTGGGAGAACGCCGCCCGCGATATACTCAAAGCCTTTCTGTGGGCGATGCTCGAAGATTCCGACCGCGAGGACGCCCCGATTACCGAGGACACCTTTTCTTTTAGTACGATATTATCAATGCTGAACAATATTCACGTGAGCAAGGGTTCGCGTTTCGAGGACGGCGGGTATTTTACCGACAGAGACAGTTCCTCGCGCGCCTATCAGCTTGCCAAGAATAACGTCATAGAAAACGGCGACGTGACGAGTTCGTGCATACTTGCGGTCTTCAATACGGGTCTGGCGATTTTCCGCGACTGCGCAATGCGGCTCGTAACGAGCTGTAATTCGTTCGAGTTCTCGGAGTTCAACAAGGGTCCCGTGGCTATCTACGTAAACTACCGCGACGAGGTTAAGGTGCACTATCAGATAATATCTCTGTTCATTCAGGACGCTTACCGCTACCTCATAGAGCAGGCGACCGACAGACCCGACGGCAAGCTTGCCGTGCCCGTATACTTTATTCTCGACGAGTTCGGCAACTTCCCCGCAATAAAGGATTTCGATACGACCATCTCGGCGTGCGCGGGCAGAAATATCTGGTTCATTCTGATAATACAGTCGTATGCGCAACTGAATAACGTGTACGGCGCGTCGGTTTCCGAAATTATCCGCGACAACTTAAACGTCCACGTGTTTTTCGGCTCGAACAACCCCGCAACGCTCGAAGAGTTCTCGCACGAGTGCGGACAGAAAACGCGCATCTCGCCTTTGAGCGCGCTCAACGGCAAAGGCGCGGAAATCGAAACGTACCATATCGAAACGATTCCGCTCGTACCCAAGAGTATGCTTTCGCATTTTCAGTCGGGCGAATGTATAATCACCGAGGCGAATTCGGGATACGTTATGTTCTCGATGCTCGAAAGGTACTACCTTTGCGACGAGTTTAAAAATCTGCCGCTCGCGTCGGAAAAGGATTATACATGCGTTGTAAATCCCTTCGATAAGCGCTACACTTACACTCCCGCAAAGAGAAAAAAGCGCAGTCCGTTCGATTTTTAATTGCGTATAGGTGACGGCTTATGAACAGAGAAGAGATTATAGAATATATAAGACGGAACAACGGCGCGCGGATACCTGAGTTGCAGTCGGAGTTCGGCGTCACGTACAAAGAGGCGAAGGATATCGTGGACGGGCTTGTTGCCGACCGGAGACTCGTCTACGAATCGGGCGTTAAGTATAATTACGTCAAAAGCACCGTCGAAGTTTTGAACGAGCGCGCCGAGGAGTACGAACGGCTGAAAGCCCAGGAGCTTGCCGAAACGAACGACGAAGAGGACGAAGATTTCGATCTCGACGATTTATTAGACTTTGACGACGGTGAGGATGACGAAGACGACGAAATGGACGCGAAGTTTGCCGAGTACGAGAGGTATCTGCGCGAGCATATGGACGACGATTTCGACGACGAAGAGGACCCTTTCGACAAGGAGTATGATAAGCTTATCGACCAACTCTACCGTGAAAACGAAGAGGCTATGAAGCCCGGGGTGCAAAATCTTGTTAACGTTTTAAAAAGAATTGCGGAAAAGAAGAGCGCGCCCGTTACAACTGATAAATTGCCCGACTTTTCGTTGTGGACTGACGATGACGAATTTGCGGCGGCGGTGTCGGAGAGATTTAAGAAGCTGATACTGACTGACAAGCAAATGGATAGGTTGGGCGCAATTAAGAAAGCGGAGAGCTGGCTTGAAGCGGTGAGGGACACGCACGACAGAAAAATGGTTCAGCTTTACGAACGTTTGGTGTTTGAAGTCAAGAATACCAACGATTATCAGTTTTCGTATATGAAAAAGTGGTATTTCAAGTGACGTAAAAAAAGAGCCGTAAACCGAGTTGTTCGGTTTACGGCTCTGTTTGGCGCAGAGAGAGGGGTTTTAATTTTGTTAGGATAAAAAAAGACCGCGCCCCCTACTATACTTCGGTTGACGCGGGTTGATACACATAAAGTGTATCTGCCTAAAATAGCTGGCGCAGAGAGAGGGATTTGAACCCCCGGATAGTTGCCCATCAACGGTTTTCAA
>CAMWWH010000062.1 GCA_947177975.1 uncultured Clostridia bacterium
GTATAAGCGAACCCAACTTGAATACCATTGCAAAGATTTGTGAATTTTTTGACGAAACTTTCGACAGTTTGCTCACCTGATAGTTAAAGCGCCCCGCGTCATTCGCCGCTGGGCGCTATTAATTTTTATTTTATTTTCCTTATGGGTTGATTTAACTATTACGGTATGGTATAATTAAAAATGGAAAAATTTTAAAAGAGGGAAGTTATGCAACCAAAGTACAAAAGGGTACTTATCAAACTTTCGGGCGAGGCGCTTGCCGGTAAAGAGGGGCACGGTCTGAACGAAAACGTCATATCGGGCGTCGTCGACCAAATCGAAGCTATCAAGAAAATGGGCGTGGAAATCGCGCTGGTTATCGGCGGCGGCAATTTCTGGCGCGGACGTCAGGGCAAAAAGATGGACAGAACCACCGCAGACCATATGGGTATGCTCGCTACGGTTATGAACTCGCTCGCTATGATGGACGCTCTCGAACAGCGCGGCATACAAACCCGCGTGCAGACGGCTCTCATTATGACATCGCTTGCCGAACCCTATATTCTGCGCAAGGCTCTGAACCATTTCGAAAAGGGCAGAGTGGTAATTATGGCTTGCGGCACGGGCAATCCTTACTGTTCCACCGACACTGCGGCGGCGCAGCGCGCGTGCGAAATTCAGGCAGACCTTTTAATGATGGCTAAAAATATCGACGGCATTTACGATTCCGACCCCAAGCTCAATCCGAATGCCAAGAAGTACGACCACATAAACTATATAGATATAATCAAAAACGGCATAAAGGCAATGGACGCGACCGCGGCTACTATGTGTATGGAAAACGACGTGCCCGTCGTTGCGTTCGGACTTGACGAGCCCAACTCTATCGTGCGCGTGGTGTGCGGTGAAAAGCTGGGCACGGTTATAGACAACAATTAAAATTAAGGAGAAAACAAAATGGAAAACGAGCTGATTGAAGAGATATTACTTGTTTTGGACGATAAACTCGAAAAGGCGGTGTCGGTGCTCAAAGAGGACTACGCGGCAATCCGCGCGGGCAGAGCCAACCCGCATATTTTAGACAAGGTAATGGTAGACTATTACGGCGCGATGACGCCCGTAACGCAGATGGCTAACGTTTCGGTGCAGGAGGGCAGATGCCTTGTGATTTCGCCCTGGGATATGTCGGTGTTAAAGGGTATCGAAAAGGCTATTCAGATTTCCAATATCGGCTTGACTCCCACCAACGACGGCAAGGTGATAAGGCTGGTATTCCCCGAGCTCACCGAGGAGCGCCGCCGCGACCTTGTAAAGCAGATTAAAAAGATGGGCGAGGACGCAAAGATTGCTCAGCGCAACGTGCGCCGCGACGCTATGGACGGCTTGAAGAAGTTAAAGAACGACAAGTCGATTTCCGAGGACGAATTCTCCGCAGGTGAAAAGGAAGTAGAAAAAATTGTGTCCGACGCGGTTGCAAAAGTCGACAGCGCCGTTTCCGCCAAAGAAAAAGAAATTATGACCGTGTAAAGGCTTTCTGTTAAGTGGCAAAGAATGAAATTTTAAGAATTCCCACGCACGTGGGAATAATAATGGACGGCAACCGCCGCTGGGCAAAAAGCAGGGGTAAGATGCCGTCATCGGGGCATAGTGCGGGGTTAAACCGTATGATAGCCCTCGCGGAGCGTGCGAAAGAGGTCGGCGTAAAATACCTGACGGTATACGCGCTTTCGACCGAAAATCTCACCCGACCACAGGACGAACTCGACAAAATGTTCGCCCTTATCCGTAAAAAGTTTTCGGACTGCGTCGACAAGGTTTTAAAAACCGGCGCGGCGGTTAAAGTCATAGGCGACGTAACCTTGTTGCCCGACGACGTGCGGAAACTGATTGCGGACGCATTGAAAAAATCACCCGAAAGCGCTGATTTCACATTTATTATGGCGCTCGGGTACGGCGCGCGCAGCGAGATTGTGCGCGCGGCAAATCTTGCCGTAAAGATGGGCAAAGAGTTAACGGAAAAGGAGCTTTCCTCGCTGTTGTACACGGCCAGCTTGCCTGACCCCGACCTTATCATAAGACCGGGTGGCGAGAAAAGGCTATCCAACTTTTTGCTGTGGCAGTCCGCGTATGCGGAGCTGTATTTTTCCGACGTGCTGTTCCCCGATTTCACAGACGAAGAATTCGACAAGGCGTTAGCCGACTACTCGTCGCGGGACAGACGTTTCGGCAAGGTTTAAAGGAGTAAAAGGCATGAAAAAAAGATTTATAACCGGCGTATGCTACGTTATCGTTATGGTCGGCTTGCTGGTTATGAAACTGCTCATTCCCGACGTCAACGGAATATCGTACGGCTCACTGGGGGTCGACGTGCTGTTCTGGGCGATATCGGTTATAGGCGCGTACGAGTTTACGCGCGCGTTGGGCGAAAGAAAGCGGATAGTCGACGAGGACGGTAACACGCACGTGACCGAGGGCATATCCAACGCTCAGCGGTGGGTGGTTATCGTGACCTGCGCGCTTATGATACCCGCGTTCGTTATCGGCAAGCTTGTGGCTGTCAGTAACGGAGATTTGCGCCTCGGCGGTTTTTCGTTGGTACTTCTTTTGGCAGTAGGCAGTGTGGGCGCTATGGTAACCGCGTCGCTGACCGTTTTCGACCACGAGCGCAGCGACGTTAAAAGTACCGCGTACGCCGAACTCGTGCTTTTGTACTGCGGAGCGCTTGCAAGCGTCGGACCGAATATCAACCATATGGCTAACAATTCGGACGTCGCAATAATTTTTCTGTTCGTTTTAGTGCCGTTCGTGGACGTGGGAGCGTTTTTCATCGGGAAGCTGTTTGGCAAGTTGGTGCCGTTAAAGCTCGCGCCGCACACAAGCCCCAACAAGACGGTTATAGGTGCGGTCGGCGGATTGCTCGGCGGATTGCTTGCCGCGGTAGTGGTATGGATAATATGTGAATTTACCTCCGTTGTCGTTTTCGAAAACGTCACGCAGTTGCCCGACGTCGTCGTGCTCATGCTGATTGCCATTCCCACGGCGGTTATGGCTCAGCTCGGCGATTTGTTCGAAAGCGCGATAAAGCGCGGCTGCGGCATCAAGGATATGGGCAAGCTTCTTCCCGGGCACGGCGGCGTTTTAGACAGGTTCGACAGTATGTTGTTTGCGACCGTGGCTATCGTCGTGTGCTTTCTGGTCGTGTGGGTTGCGTAAATTTACGAATTAAACGGCGGCGTTTGCGCCGCCGTTTTCATATTTATAAGTTTTAAAGGGTATAATATATATGAAGAAAGTAGCTCTCGTCGGCAGTACGGGCTCGATAGGCAGACAGGTTATAAACGTCGTCTGCCGGACCGAAAAATTTAAACTCGTCGCGCTGATTGCCAACAGCTCGGCGGACGAATTATTGCGGCAAATTAAGCGGTTTACCCCGCAATATGCCGCGTTGACCGACCTTTCCGCCGCAAAAAGCGTGGGCGAATTGCCCGACGGCGTAAAATATCTTTCAGGCGAAGAGGGCGCTTTGACCGCGCTTGAAAGCTGCGGCGCGGACGTAATCGTAGTTGCGTGCGGCGGCTTTGCGGGACTTAAATACAGTCTGAAAGCGGCGGAGCTTGGTATTCCCTTGGCACTTGCCAACAAGGAAACGCTTGTGTGCGGCGGCGATCTGATAATGCCGAAAATCAAGGAGATTATGCCCGTCGACAGCGAGCACTCGGCAATCTGGCAGTGCCTTAATTTCGACCGCAACGCGCAGTTTGACAGCCTTGTTATTACGGCAAGCGGCGGCGCGTTCCGCGGCAGAGAATGGAACAGCCTTACAAACGTCACGGCCGCGGAGGCTCTCCGTCACCCTACATGGAAGATGGGCGCGAAAATCACGGTGGACTGCGCAACGCTGTTGAATAAGGGCTACGAAATAATAGAGGCGCATCACCTTTACGGCGCGCCGTACGAAAAGATTTCGGCGGTCATTCACCCGCAGAGCATAGTGCACTCTATGGTGCGGTTTGCCGACGGCGCAACTCTCGCTCAGCTTTCGTACCCGACTATGGAACTGCCCATACAGCTTGCGCTTACATATCCCGAACGGCTGGACTGCGCTCTGCCGCAACTCGATTTTACAAAGGCGCTGTCGCTTGAATTTCTGCCGCTTAAACGTAAAGATTATCCGCTTTACGGCTTGGCGCTCGACTGCGGGCAAGAGGGCGGAGTTCTGCCTACGGCGCTTAACGCGGCGAGCGAGGTCGCCGTAAACGCGTTTTTAAAGGGCGCGTTGCGCTTTACGGATATTTACACGGTGGCGGACAAAGTCGTATGTCGTACGGCTAACGAAAGGGTGCAAAGTTATGAACAGCTTGACCTTGCGGATATATTTGCAAGGGGGCTGGCTGAAAAAATTATTAAAGAGGCATAATGTCAAATTTGTTGGTTTCAGGCGTCGGCGGTACGGTGCTGTCGGTGCTGCTCGCAATCTTAATACTTCTTTTAATGATATGCGTGCACGAGTTCGGGCACTTTATATCGGGCAGGATATTGGGGTTTAAAATCAACGAATTTGCAATCGGCTTCGGACCCAAGCTCTTTAAACACAGGGGTAAAAAGCACGGCACGCTCTTTTCGGTGCGTGCCTTTCCTCTGGGCGGGTTCTGCGCGTTTCAGGGCGAGGACGACGATGAGGCCGACCCGAACGCTTTCAACAACAAAAAGCCGTGGCAGAGAATTATAGTGCTCGTAAGCGGCGCGTTGATGAACTATCTTTTGGCGCTCGTTTTAATTATCGTCGGCTTTTTTGCCTTCGGTCAGCCGTGCTATAAAATGGGAGCAATCGTCGAAAACGAGCTTTACGCTACCGAATACAGCTTGCGGGAAGGCGACGTCATTTTGGGCGTAGAGGGTAAAACCGTTTACTTTGCCACCGATTTAATCGTAGCGTTAAACGGCAAGAGTGAGGGCGATTACGTCACGTTCGACGTTATCCGCGGCGGCGAAAAGCAGAGTGCGGAAGTAGTCCTTCGCGCCGACTGTAATTTTAAAAATTCGTCCGAGATAAGCAAGCTGTGGCGCGCGCTCGGGTCGGATACCTACGAGGGCGGGGACGGAAATCTCTATTGGTGCGTGACAGCCGAGAACTGTCGGTTCGGGTTTTTTCAGACGATAGGGCGGTCGTTCGCCTATTCGTTTAAGACGATGGGCACGATTTTCAGGGTGCTCGGCGAGCTTTTAACGGGCAGTATGGGTTTAAGCGCAATGGGCGGTCCGGTTACGACAATCCGCCAAACGGGTGCGATTGCCGTGCAGGGCTTTCAGAGTTTTTTGCAGGTTGCGGCATATATAGGGGTCAATCTGGCGGTATTCAATCTTTTGCCCATACCCGCGTTAGACGGAAGTAAAGTTATTTTCTGCCTTATCGAATGGATTTTCCGAAAGCCCGTGCCGCGGAAGGTGGAGGCAGTGATACACGCAATCGGGTTCGTACTGATAATCGGTTTTGCCGTGTTAGTTGATATATTACAGTTTGCTAAATGTTAAAGTGAAAAGCGCCCGCGCACAATGTGCGCGGGACGCTTATTCTTTAATTAGGTTTACGAATTTTCAGTATTGTCGGTTGCGGCAGTTTCGTCAATTTCCTTGACTTCAACCTCTGCGGCAGGTGCGATTTTCGGTTCGCCGAAGCGTTTCAGTTGTTTTTTAAACGCTTTCGAAGTAAAGAGCAATGCGCCTACGACGATTACGAGTATCAAGTCGACGAAGACGAACGAATTGTAAGCAAGGCTGTATACCCAGTAGTTAGTCGCTCCTGCGTCTATTGCGTACGCGCTGAACGCGAACACGCCCGAAAGCACGTGAGAGAAGAAGCGCAACGCGCCTGCCAAAATCGCACCCAAAGCGAACTTGACTTGCGGCACTTTGTCCAGTGCCTTTATCTTCGAGAACGCTCCCGCGAAAGCCACCATTGCAAAAGCTATGGGATAATCGAGAAGGAACTGTGCGGGGTGAATAATGTACGCGTCCTGAACTGCCTGCAAAACACCGTATATAAAACCAACCAAAAGTCCTTTTTTAGGACCGTATACGTAAGCAAACAGCATTACGGGAAGAAGCGAAGCAAGCGTTATCGAACCGCCCTGAGGCATCTCCCAGAACTTGATATACGAAAGCGCGAACGATAAAGCTATGGATATGCCCGCAAAGGCAATGCAACGGCTGTCAAAGGGTGTCTTGTTTTTTCTGTCGAGTACAAAAGCTACAACAACTGCGGCAACAATCAACGCCGCGGCAGAGAGGTAAAGTACAAGCTGATTTACGTTGCCGTAACCGCCGTCGTAGTAGCCGCCGTCCTTTATGTCTTTGGAATAGTAAACGATAAGGCAGACGATTGTGGCAATAAGAGCCGCCGCAATTACGGAAAGCGAAACGATAAGGGTAATTTTAAACGCCTTTTTGTTGAATAGGCTTGCAACATAGCTTGCAATTATCCCACAGACAACGGTTGCGGCAAGTACCAGCGGCGGAACAAGCTCTATCATTTGCTCCTGCCAAAGTCCCTTTTCGGAAATCTTGGAAAAGCCTAACGAAAGCATTGTAACTATTACGGTGACGGCAAACGTGACCGCGATTGTTGCTGCCGACTTAACGAACGATGAAAAGCTTTCCTGCTTTTTCAGTCTGACGAATATGCCGATTGCAATCAGTACTACGGCAAGCGCTATCGCCACGTACAAAAAGGTCATTGCAAGCGAGCTTTTTGCATAGTCCGGCCACAATTCTTCGTACAGATAGTACTTTTTGCCGTTGTCAGGGTCGGGATATCTAATCTGTCCTAAATGCGACGCCAACAGGGAAGAAAGAAACATAAAACCTCCTATTTTAACCGCCGTGTAAATTACAAGCACCCCGAAAATTATAATTTTCGGGGTGCAAAAGAAAACTCTTCTTCGGTACTTTCGTACTATCGCTCAACCATTACGTTGCCGATTCAAAGGGTATAATCTCAGCCGCGGATTAAAGATTTTCCGCAACACCCCCGACGGTTATTTAATTGTAAATAAATTATATTCACGTTTGCGCTAAAAGTCAATTGATATTTGCCGTGAAATGATATATAATTTACTAAATCGAACGAGAGGTGAAGCTATGCCCTACAATTTCTACGCGTTTATGGACAGAATGAAATACATTAAAAGGTGGTCGCTGATGCGCTCGGTGCGCGACGAGAACATTATGGAGCACTCGCAACAGGTTGCAATGCTCGCGCACGCGCTCGCCATTATAAATAATAAAGTATATAACGGCAACGCGGACGCCGAAAAGTGCGTTATGTACGCTGTCTACCACGAGTGCGGCGAGGTTATGACCGGTGATTTGCCCACGCCCATAAAATATTTCAATAACTCTATTCACGGCGCGTACAAGAGTCTGGAGGACAAGGCTTGCGACAAGCTTTTGGAAATGCTTCCCGAAGAAATGAAGGAAGAAATAGCCGTTTACGTCAAGCCCGACACGGACAGCCTGGAATACAAACTTGTAAAGGCGGCGGACAGACTTGCCGCGTACATCAAGTGTTTAGAGGAGCACCGCTGCGGCAACACCGAGTTCGAAAAGGCGAAAAAGAGCATAGAGGCGGACTTGCACTCGCGCAAGATGCCCGAAGTGGAGTACTTCTTCAAGACCTTTATCGCCGCGTTCAACCTCACCCTCGACGAGTTGGAGGGAGGGATAACCGACTGAATTAAAAACCCCGCTCAATACGTCGAGCGGGGATAATTATTTTATTAAATTTTAATTGAGGAATCGTTATCCCACGGTGCGTATAGCCTGTTGGGTTATAACCCGCGCAATCTTAATTGCTTCAATTAAACCGTTACGGATTTTAAATTCCAAACCTCGAATAGTACATTGGAGTTTACCTTACCTTATCTTCGTTAACTTTGCAAAACAGTTTTTTCATAACCTTTACTCCTTTGCAATACTTAGTTTCGGTATCGGGCGGTCGCCGTAAGCTGTCCGCTCTTAAAGAGGTTAAGTTGTTACTTTAATTTTTAAGAAAGTCCTTGTCCGCCTTTCGGCGCTACTTCTCTTTCATAATAGCTTACTCCTGCATTTATGTTAGCGCTTAACATTTTTTGTAAGTTATTTTCTTTTTGTACCTTAAGTATATCACAAATTCACAATCTGTCAATACCTTTTTTAAAATTTTTTTATGAAATTTTTTCCACGTATGTCAAAAAAATTTGATTATATAATAGTGAAATGCTAACC
>CAMWWH010000063.1 GCA_947177975.1 uncultured Clostridia bacterium
ATATTTATGTTATAAAATAACAAAAATAAAATTTTTGAATTTTTAAAAAATGTTATTGACTGACATTTTGTTTGGTGATATACTGCTTGCGAATTCGGAAGTAACAACCGAATAAATCAAATACGACAATACATCGGGAGGTAAATCCCGTAGACAACTTACAGGAGGTAAGAATATGTTTATTTACGATAGTTTAAACTATCTCGAAGAGGAAAACAGGGAGTTGGGTATCAATGTCCTTTCCTACGTCGTACTCGATTGCGGTAGATAATGCAAATGAAAAAAAGTTAAAATTTAATATCGGAAAAAAGGCAGACGGTGTGTTCG
The DNA here is from genome assembly GCA_947177975.1 of uncultured Clostridia bacterium. Classification (GTDB taxonomy): domain Bacteria; phylum Bacillota; class Clostridia; order Christensenellales; family Borkfalkiaceae; genus Coproplasma. Next base: position 328 of record CAMWWH010000063.1, read on the forward strand.
TGACGCTCCGTCTGTTTTTATTTGACATTTTCGGCTTTTGACCTTATTATTTATATATGATTAAATTCGACGGCGAACCGACGACAAGCCTTTTAAAACAGAAAAAGAATTCTCTGAATACAAGCTACGTCGTTTTCGCCATACTTCTGGTTTCGGCGGTTATCGCGGCGGCGCTTGCCCGCGGAGCTTACCAAAGCGGCGCGAACTGGAATTTATACCTCGCCGCGCTGTGCGTCGCATTGATATTCCTCGTCGGGTTTATTTTAATAATAGCGCTTTGGGTTGTGCCCACCGAAAAAAAACTTAAATTTGCAGTAAGCAAAGAAATTGCCGAAGGGCTTCTTTCCCGCGAGGATATGTTTAAGGGCGGCGGCGTTATAGAATTTTCCGCCGATTACTCGGGCGACGTGCTCACCCTCTCGCGCAAAAATTATACGGGCGCGATTTCTATCGACCCCTCCCGCTTAACCTCCGCGGACGGTCTGGGCGGCGCGGGAGCAAAAACCGAGCTGGATTTAAAAGCTTTGAAAGCCGTACCCGCTCTGTACGCAACCGCGGGCACCAAGCTTTGGCTGTTTTTGCAAGCTTACTACCTTTTGCACGGCAAAGACAACGGCGCGGAGCGCGTTACAATCACCGACAATATGGGCAAGACCCCGCTTACGCTGACGGTATTCGACAAAGACGCGGCGCAAAAAAGCGGCGCGAAAAACTACTTTATTGAAAGAGGACTGGTAAAATGATTGATTTGACCTCACCCGAATTGCAATCCACGTTTAAAAAGTTAGAGCGCACGACTCTCGTAACCAACGTCACGATGTGCATAGTTACGCTGTTGGCTGCCGCAATCGCCATATGGGGAAGCGCCGCCACCAAGGGCGACGCAAGCTGGTCGGAAGTTATGTTCTACGTACTTATCGCCGTGCTTGCCGTCTACTTTACGGCGCTGCTCGTGTGGGAGATTTATCTACGCTTAAAGAACTCGAAGGCTATGCACGCGTTTGTCGCCGAAGGCTTCTACGCCGCCGAAGGCTTTTTAAACGGCTCGGAAGAACTTACCAAGGGTTCGGGAAGCGTTGAGTTCGAAACGACGCTTGCGGGCGACAAGCTGGTAGTTATGCGCAATGACAACGGCAGGTTCGTGGAATTCGAACTTGCGCCTATAAGAAATTACAGCGCGGTGTGCGCATATACGGTGCGGCTCGCAAAAAGATTTGTACGCGATTACTACTCTTCTGCGGCTAAAAAGGGCGGCGTGGACAGCGTGGTCTTATTTAACAGAGTTCAGGGGCGCGGCAGAAAGCACGTGTACGTGGAAAACGGCAAGCCCAAGTTGGAATTCTTAATGAAATTCAGCTATTATATAAGGAAAGGTTTAATAAAATAAATCAAGCCGCGCGGCGAAAAATTCGCCGCGCGGCTTTTAGTTTACTTATTGACCTTACTCTTCTTTTCACCCGTATACTCGGCGTGAAAGCGCGCTACCTCTTCGGGGTCAACCGAAATCTTTTGGAGCGCTCCCGTACATTCGTTGGCGCTTGCGCCGCCCTCGAAAACTTCGTCGATAATTTTTTTACTGTTTTTCTTTCCCATACTGACAGTTTGGGCAGAGCGCGGTAATTTTATTCACCGCAAAGCTCAGTCTCTTACGTGGTCGCATATCGTCTGAACGACGTCTTCCGCCGCGGTCGTTTCGTCAACGTTTATTACAACGTACCTCATTCCGTGTTTTTCACACAAATAGACCATCTTTTCGTATTTATACTGCCACCACTTGACTTTTCCTTTTATAACCTCCTCGCTCTCTCCGCTCAGATTTTCGCTGAGGTGCTTGAACATATAACTTTCGGTAGCGTACAAAATTACGGTCAGATACGGATTGCCTAACTTCTTGATTTCGAGATTGAACACGTCCTCGATAGCGTCGGTGCCGTTAAACGCGTAGTTTGACAGAAAATATTTGTCTGTAACCACTCCGCCGTCATATATAGCGTGCAGATAAATATCCGACAGAGCGTAAAACCAGGCGCGGAAAAGCTTGTTGTTGACATTGTTCACCGCGTCCGCTATTCTGTAATAATTTGCATAGCCCTCCTCTCCGTCCAAAAGGAAGCGCAAAGCTTTGTCCGCGTATACGTAACCTAACTTTTCGGCGAGCTCGGCGCAGATTGCCGCCTTGCCTATTCCGTCCATTCCCTCGACAGCTATCAGTCTCATACGTCACCTCCGTCGTACCTGAACAGCGGGTCAGCTTCGGACAGATATTCCCTGATTGCCTTGTCGACCTGCTTTTTATGTATTTTTCCCTTTTTGTGCTTGTATTCGGGGCAGCGCGGCTTACCCTTTTTATCCCGCTTTTCAAACCGCTCGACCTGCCATTCGTCCACCTGTATGCGCTTTTCCATTCCTTCTATCTTGTTTTGCTGCTGTATGTTTTTACATTTCAGATAGGGGTCGGAGTCGTTTTCGGCGCGGAGCATCATAAACTGCTCGAAGGTTATTTCGTTGACCTCGCCTATGGCGTTGGTGTGGTCGTGCTTCACGCGCTTGTAATAACGGCACTTTCTCGCCGCCTCCTTAGCGTCTTCGGCGGCTACGGCAAAGTTCACCCACACGCATCGGGTCTTTCCCACGTGCCCGCACTTTGCCAAAACGTTGTAGTATTTATACATTTTGAAACTCTCCTTTTTAATCTTTCGTTTACACTATTGTGTCACGAAAAATCAAAACCCTCAAGGACATATTTTGTCCTGTCGGAAATCTTACCCGCCGTATCGGCTTTGAATAATCTTATACAGCGGAGAGTAGTCCACTCTCTTTCTGTAACCGTTGTTTTTATAAGCCAGAAGACTGCCCACCGCCTTGCCGAGCGAGGAAAAACCCGCGTACTCGTTTATTCTGTCCAAAAACAGAGAATTGCAATAGCGCACCTGCTCTCTCGTCAGGTTCTTGATTTCGTAAATATATCTGTCCCCGTCATCCTCGTTAACGCTTCCGTCGTCCGGCTGCGGCTTTACGTATTTTACGTCGTTCGGGAAGAACAGATTTTCGTCGGGCATATTTGTAAGCGACCGCAAATCGGGCATGGAATACCGCCAGCCGTACAGAATACGGAATTTGTAGAACGGGCATATGAGCGCTATCATTCGCCTTGACGATACGGGGAACATCATAAAGTTTTCGGTGAAGTTCTCCATCTTCAATATGTTTTCGTAAATAATACGCTGTAAATTCACGTCGCTTTCCTTTTCGTAACAGTTGCGGAGGAAAAGCGTCTTTTTAAGATTGTGAACCGTAACCCCGTTCCAGCCGAGTTCGTTTTCCGAAGTCATACCTATGTCGGTAATTATAAATTCGTCGTTTACGTTTTTCGTATCCCAGAAAGCAAGGTAAGAATACTGCATCACCTTTGCCCACCTGTGTGCGGGATAGGTCTTGTCGGGGTGATTGAAAATGCCTTTTACAGTGCCGTCCGTTTCGAGAATGACGTTCATCGTTCTCATCCAGTAATCGAACGGCGTTTCGCCATCTATCTGCTTTTCCTCGAAAGGAGGTACGAATTGCGAAAGATATATCTCCTTTTGTTCCGAACTCATATTCCGCGCCTTCGCGTACTCTTCCGCATGCCGCCGACTTCTTTCGTAGAAGTTCTTTTCGTAATTTACCCACTCCTCGCTGCGGCAGGTGCGCATGGCGGAGATGAGCAGAAATTTTTTAATGAGGTATAACTCGTCGCGGCTGAGCACTACCTCGTCGGTGAACTTGCATATTTTATTCGCAAACAAACTGCCGAACTGCGATTCTATCTTAAAATTGAGGTTTTTCTCAACCTCGTCGTCGTACAGCCCCTTGCGGGCGAACGCATGCTTTATATTCGCGCCCTCCCTGTACTCGCCCGTGCGCACGTCGTACAGACAGATTTTATCTTTTTCGGCAAACTGTTTGAGCACCAGCCTCGGCACGTAATGTGAATTTATCATACTTTTTACCTCTAAGTAAAAATTCTACGGTGAACCTGCCGTAGAATTTTTCATTGCGTATATCATCAGAAATTCGAGCCGTTCCAGCCCCAGTCCTGCAAGCCGTGATAGGTGACGTAGACGCACTCGGCGGGAATACCCGCTTCCTCCGAAAGAATACGGCATATCTCCCCCGTCATCTTGGAATAGTCCGCAGGCGACGCGCTGCCGTAAAGACTCACCTCTACGTAAGCCCCCTTGTCGAGCTTCCTGCCGCCCAAGTACAAATCGTAATTCTCCTGAAAGCCCACCATAAGGTAGGTCTCGCCCTTATGAAGAAGCGATACCGCTCTGCCGAGCTTCTGCTTGATTTTCTCCTTCTTTTCCTCGTCAAGTTTTACCGTCAGTTTGCTGTCGATAAAAGGCATATCTTATTCCTCCTTAAAATCAGTTTTATATATTGCGTTTAAGAACCACTAACGTTTCCACGTGTTTGGTCTGCGGGAACATATCGAAAGGCACAATCTCTTCTATGCCGTAAAAGCCTTTAAGTCCCTCGGAAGCGTACGCGGGATTTCTGACGAGCTGTCCGTCCACCTCGGTAAGACTGCCGCACAAAAGCCCCAAATCGCGCGCGAGCGTCGCGGGATTGCACGACACGAGCACCACTCTGTCCGCGCCGCTTGCAAGCACCGCTTTTACAACCGAGCGCTCCATTCCCTTTCTCGGCGGGTCGCATACTACCGTCCGCTTATACCCCGCCGTCTTTGACATAACCTCGCCTATTCTGTCCTCGACCGCGCCGCACAGATTGAACATCTTCTCGTCCAATCCGTTCAACTTTTTAAGCTCGTCCGCGCACGCAACCGCCTCTGGCACTATCTCGATGCCGTACGCCGCCTTACAGCTTAACGCAAGCATAGCCGTCAGCATACCGCCGCCCGAATACAAATCGATTGCGACCGCTTCCTTTTCGCCCGCCGCCGCAACGACCTCGCCGTACAGTTTTTTGCGCACTCCGTCGTTGACCTGCAAAAAGGTCTGCGCGCCCGCCTTGAACTTAATTCCGCAGTCTTCCCCCGAAAAATAGCCTTCACCGCGGCATATGTGCCACTCAACGCCGAAAACCGCGTTGCCCGTCGACCTGTTGACGTTCAGCCAGAGCGTGAAATTTTTGAACTTGTCCGCCAGCTTTTCCGCAAACCCGTCCACGTCGATTTTCGCCGTCGCAACCACGGTTACGATAAACTTGCCGTCCACCTCGCGCGCGACGAGATGACGTATATCCCCTTTGCGAGTGCGTTCGTCGTAGCCGGTAAGACCTCTCTCCTGCATAAATTCGGTGAGCGCGGATATGAGCGCGCCCGACCATTCGGCTTGCAGAGGGCAGTAATTTACAGACACGATTCGGTGTGAACGCACTGCGTAAAAACCCGTAACCGTGTTGCCGTTATCGTCCGTTCCCACGGGCAAAGCGAGCTTGTTGCGGTAACCGTACTGCTTGTCGCTCGCAACGGTAGGCGCAACCTCAATATCCAGCCCGCCGATTTTTTTAAGACAGTTCTGAACAAGCTGCCGCTTGAAATTGAGCTGTTCTTCATACGAAACGTGCTGCAACTGACAGCCGCCGCACTTCTCGAAATACGGGCAGACGGGAGTGACCCTTTCGGGCGAGAGCGTGTGCACCTCGGTGAGCTTGCCGTAGGCGATTTTACCCGCAACTTTGAGCGCCTTGAAAGACACCCTTTCGCCCGCAAGGCAGAAGGGCACGAAAGCCGTTTCGTCGCCGATTTTAATAATGCCCTCTCCCTCGCTTCCGAGAGAGAGGACTTCCCCTATGTATTCGTTATTCTTTTCCATATATTTTTAACAGCCGCTGCCGCACCCTTCGCAGATTGCCTGACAGCAAAGCTCTCCGCAACACAGACCGCAACCTTCTACGCACGCCTCGGGACACGCGGCGAAGAAGTCCTCGCCAAAGTGTTTCTTCTTTTTATTCTTCTCGTCATACTTACGCTGCGCTTCCTCCGCCCGCTCTTTCAGAGCTTCAAGCTCTTGCTTATACTCCTCGTTTTCGGGGTCGAGCTCTATTGCTATTTCGAGCTGTTTGCGCGCCTCGTTCGTCCAGTTTTTGGCAAGGTAAATATGACTGCTTAAATAGTGCCAGCGGGCGTCCTTGTCCTCTACGCCGTCGAGCAATTGCTCCGCGTCGGCTAAATTGCCCTCTATTATAAGCGACTGTATTCTCGTGTAAAGCCCGTCTTCCATTTTACTTTTTTATCCTTGCCACAACCGCGTTGACCGCAAGCTGACAGCGCATAACCAGAAAATCGTAGATAACGCCGACAAGCGTTCCGACGGTGAAGATAAAAAGATATATGTATTTGTTTACGGTATCGTAAACGTTCTGAGGCAGCATACTGCCGCCGACAAGTCCGTTGAATACCAGATAATATGCGGCAATCAGCGTGCAGTCGAACCACACCGCCTTGACTATTACCGCGACCCACTTTATCCAGACCTTTCCGGTCTTTTTGTTTATCAGCGCGTTTACAAGCGGGTGCACGCCGAAGAACATTATAAAGGGCACCAAGTCCCAGAATTTAGCCGCCGCACCCATAATTACCGTCAGTATGCACGTGCCGACGTACGCGCCGAATCCGCCCTTGAAAAAATCCTTTGACAGCGGTATCATCATTGCCAGCACGCCGATAAAATAGCCCGTTGCAAGCAGCCAGCCGCTCAATATTCCCAAAGAAAGGAACAGTACTGCCATGCCGCACGATATACCCGAAAGAGCTATTTCGAATGAGTTGAAACGGTTATTTTTAGGCATATACACCACCCATTACTCGGTTAAGAAGCAAGCAGTTCAAGGCGCGGGAGGAAAACCCGAAGGAGTTTACAATGAAGTAAATGACTGAGGGTTGCCGCACCGCAACGCAGAAATGCGCCGCTTATTAGCCGAGAAGTTAATGACAGCACCCGTTACATAAACAGTTCAAGCAAGCATTTAACGCGCAGCACTCCACGCACGACGCGCAGAAGCTTCCGCCCATCTGATTGTCGGAGTAGGTGTTGTTCATATCCTGACCGCGGTACGCGCTCTGCTCGGCGCCGCCCGCACTCTGCCTTGACGAGTCGTAGGCAATCTTCTCGTTGAGCTTTTCGTAAGCCTGTCTGTACTTGGGGTTCTCTCCGTCCAGACGGATTGCGATTTCAAGCTGTTTCTTGCTCTCGTTTATCCAGTTTTTGCGGTAGAATACCACCGACTGTAAATAGTGCCAGTGCGCGCCGCGCTCGTTGAAAGAATCGAGTACGCGCTGCGCCTCGTTTAAATCGCCGCTCTTAATAAGCTCTTCGACCTTTGAAAACGCCGAGCCTTCGCTCGCCGCCGCGGTGCCGTCGTCCTTGCCGAGCTCCGAAAACTCGGTTAAAAGTTCGTCGTAAGCGACCTGAATTTTGGTCAGCTTTCTCGCCGCCTCGTTGCCCGCCTCGCCGTCTAAAAACCTGTCTTCCAGAAGCTTTGCGCGCATTGCCGCATAGGCTTCTTCGACCTGTTCGAGCGTTGCTCCCTCGGAGAGCCCTAAAAGTTCAAGATTACGTCTGTTCATTTTCTTTTTTCTTACCTTCTCCGCACTTGCCGAATACAAGCTTTCGGGTTTTAAGCGGAATACCCCGTAATATTATGTTATCGGTTAAGTCGTGATTGAAATAAAACTTAATCTGCGCAAGGTGCATACGCATATCCGCGAACAGCGAGTTGAAAATAAAGTTTATCTCTTCGCCGCATTTTTCCACTGCTTTCGCCTTTTCCCTTTCGCCGAAAGAATTGTACAAAACGTTGTACCGCCCCTTCTTTACGTCCTTGTCGTAGTCGTCGAGCGCGTCGGCAAGATATACCCACTTGCCTATG
>CAMWWH010000064.1 GCA_947177975.1 uncultured Clostridia bacterium
CTTCTGTTCCATATTTTTTAATCTCCTTGTCTGAATAATTTTTTTATTTCTTTCGGCGTGGGCGAGCAATATTTTCCACTGTTCTTCCCCCGTTGCCGACATAAATTCGTTAAAGTCTTTTTCGGTCAAACCCGTGCTTTCGTTCTCTTTCATTATTCTAGCTCCTGCCTGTTTACACTAATAGTTTAACCCGCACTTTTCAAAAACACCACAACACAAAAACCGAAAAGTGTTGGTTTCTGATTGATTTTTAAAATAAATTATTTTATAATGCAGCTATGAACAGGTCGGAATCTAAATTTCAGAATACCGCATCCAAAATGGGCAATGCGTTTGTAACGTTGCTGGAAACGAAAGAGTTTGCGGATATAAGCATTATGGACATATGCCAAAAAGCGGGCGTAAACCGTTCTACGTTTTACGCCCACTACGATAATACTTACGACCTGCTGAAACAATCTTTTCACGGAATGATTGCCAACTTTCTGAGTGAGTGTACTTTTGATAATCCCGTTGACTTATCGGATATGCGCAAGCTTAATAAAGACGACCTTAACTTTGCAACTCCAAAATATCTGTTGCCGTACCTTGAATACATACGAAAGCACAAAAGGCTTTATAAGATATACTCCGAAAACGCTCACGTCTTCGAAGCGAGTAAAATGGACGACTATATGATTGACAATATTTTCGTCCCCATTTACGCCAAGCACGGTGTAACGGATAAAAAACTCGTCTACTATATGCAAAAATATTTTCTTAAAGGAATTGACGCCATTATAAGCGAATGGGTGCGCAACGATTGCGAAGACGATATCTTGTTTATCTGCGAAATAATAACCTTCTGCGTCAGACCGACTACCCAAAATTAAAGGAAGGGCGAATATGAAAATACTCAAAAAAATCTTATCGTGGTTTGCCAACCCGAAATGGTATTTCCTGTTGCCCGTTATGCTCGTTGCAATAGGCTCTACCGTCGCCGGTACGCTGATTTTAACGCAAGACGGTCTGTCCGAATATATAATTTGGGGTTACGTGATGCTCGGCGTTATGATCGTAACGTTAAGCTATTCTGTTTTCGGCGTTATCCGCATTTATCCCAACGCAAAGACAAGCATATTACAATGGTCCGAAAAGCACCCGCGCATTAACCGCGTATTCACCGAATACGGTTTTACTACTCTTCTGCTTACGGCGTGTTCGCTTATCGTAACGCTTGCGTTCGCCGTGTATAACGGTTCAATCGCAATCGTTATACAATCGATTTGGTTCGGCGCATTGGCGGCTTACTATATCGTTTTAATCGTACTCCGCGCAAGCATTCTTATTTATCACGGCAAAAGCAGAAGGGCTGTCCTGAAAGGACAGTCCGAACGGCAAACGCTGATTAACGACGGAAAATTTTATCTGGCTTGCGGCATAATGCTGTTTCTGTTGCCGCTGTGTTTATCGTTTGCGATTTTACAGATGGTACGCGCAGGCGACTCGTTCGAGCATAAGGGCATTACCATTTACGTCTACGCAATCTACGCATTTTTTAAAATCATAACTGCAATTTACAGTTTTATAAAAGAACGCCGTAATCCTTCAATGACGATTATGGCGACCAAAAATATAAAACTTGCCGACGCTTTCGTATCCATCCTTGCTTTGCAGACGGCAATGTTCCGCGAATTCGGCGGCGTCGGTGATTTAAGTACCGTAATGATGAACGCCATTACGGGTGCAGTCGTTTGCGCGCTGACCGTAGCTATCGGCGTATATATGATAGTAAGGGCAACCCTGCGGATTAAAAAGTTGAAACGGGAAGAAGCGTTACCAACCGACGCCCAAAGCAACGGTAACGGCACTACAAACGACGTTTAACGAAGAATTAATTTATAAAAAAATACGGTAATCAACTCTGCGCGCTGTTTGATTACCGTATTTTATTATTCGTCGAATATGGAAGATTGGCTTGCGTAAGACACGAGAAAGCTTTTCTGGTTGCCCTGTATTACCGTGTCAGTCGGAAGCACTTCACCGATTAAAAGCGGCGATTTCGGATTATGTTTTTCATAGTTTTCCTTTACCCTTGCCATATCGTTATTGGCATAGCAATAACGGCAACCGTTGGGGCACGTGTCGTAAGCGCCCACGTCGCGGCTTTCAATGCAGTGGCACCCCTCCCTTAACCCTTTATGTTTAAGCTCCTTGAATTCACAGCTGTTGGCGTTGCCCAAAATTTCAAGCGTGGCGCAGCCCGACGGGTAAATTCCGAATTGCGTGTAATCTCCGTTGGTTCCGCAAGTCTGAATGCGTATACCGTATTTGCCGGCAATCGCGCCCAGCCCTTCCGCCAACCGCGATTTGTCCGCTTCGGTCAACGGAACGAGTTCGGGCATATTCCTCTGTAGTTTTTTATAAGTTTCCACAAAACTGAAAATACAGCGGTCAATATAGGGCGCAAGCCGTTTAGCCATATATTCAAACGTTTCGAAGTGCTTTCCCACCGTGTACTTTTCGGTAAGCAGAACGGGGTCGTAACGCCAGGCAATTCTTTCCCTGCCGACGATTGACGAAAGCTTTATAAGCGTTTGAATGCTCGTATCTATATCGGGAACGTTGGGTTCGACGTCCCTGCCGTACGCCGTTATAGTGTAGTGAAAGTAAGTGCGGTATTTGTCCGTAATCTCTTTAAGGCGCGGAAGTATCGGCGCATAATTTTTCGAGCAGAACATTACCAAATCAATTTTATCGGGCGAAAGCTCGTACCGCGTAACCTTGTTCGGAAACAGCGGATTGCGGGTTAAAACGTACCCTTCTGCAAACCTGTTTAACAGCCATTCGGAATAATATTGAACCGTATCGGTCCTTGCCCCCGTGTTAAGTATCATCGTTACGCTTTCTTCATCAGCTTTGCGCCCGACTGCCAGGCCTGCCCTACCTTTTCACCTATTGCGTAATAACCGCTTTGGAATTGGTCGAACACGAACGCGTTGAGCTTTGAAGGGTCAACTTTACCCTTCTCGTCAAGCACCTTTTCGTCCGCAAGCACGTTGAGAATTTGCCCGAGTACTCTGAACCCGTACACGGTATTCTGGCACTCGACAACTTTACATTCGAGCGTTAAAGGAAATTCCTCGACAATCGGCGCGTTCACTCTCGTGCTCTTCACGGCGTGCAACCCCGAACGCTCGAACTTGTCCTTCATTTTATTGCCCGTCGCAATACCGAAAAAGTCCGCCTCCTCTATGTGAGGGACGTCGGCAATACTCAAGGTAAACGCACCCGTGCGCTTGATATTTTCCGAAGTCTTGTGGTCCTCGTCGATGTTCAGCGCCACCATATTTTCGGCGCAAACACCGCCCCACGCCATATTCATAACGTCAACGCTTCCGTCCTCGTTATAGGTCGAAATCAAAAGCACCGGCATCGGAAAAGTGTAAGGTTTAACTCCTAAATCTTTTAACATATCTTTACTCCTTTTGGGTTTTAATAATTTACTTGCGAATAAACGCTTCGTCGGTTGCGGTAATCACCGTATCGTCGGAAATATATCTTTCCACTTTCATATGCAAATCGTATTTATTGCGAAGCTCGGTGATTTTAGCCATCATAGGCGAAGCGTGGTGTTTATCAATCGAAGATTGGTCTTTCCAGCTGTCGATTAAAAGCACGGTTTCTCGGTCGCCCATCGGGAAAAAGTACTCGTATCTGATATTCCCCTCTTCCGCGCGGATATCTTTAACTACCCCGTCCGAAATCATTTCTTCCGCAAATTTTTTTGCGTTCCCGCCTTCGCCGCTATAATAAATATTTATCGTAATTGCCATCGTTTCCCCTTCCGCTGTATTTCTGTTACTCCGCGTCCGCATCCGTCGCTTCGAGCAAAAAGCTTACGGGACGGAACCCGTCGTTGCAGGAAATCATTGCGGATTTTTTATTCTTCATCCAACCGTCGTAAAAGTTCTCGCCGCCGTGAGCAAGCGTCATAACGAACGCGGATATACTTTCCCACGCGCTGTCGCAAAAGCCCTCTGGCTTTTCCCAACCGTTTGCAATAAAAACTTGCCCCTCTTTCATATCGCAGGCGTGAGAAATGGGGTTTTCATACCTTTCAATCAAGTCCGCATAGCACGCCGTCCTCATAACGGTTATCTTAACTTTTTTCATATTTTTACCCGCCGGATTACTGCTTATCGTAATTTAATAATAACATAACACTCATAAAAAAGCAAGATTAAGCCCATTTATCCACACGGAAACCGTACTTCTCGAAGTCCCAGACGAAAACCGTTTGCCCGATACCCATTCCGCAGACGGAGCCAGAGCGTGCAGGTACGTGTCGCTTGAACCTATACCGCTGCTTGCCGAAGTGCAGAACGGTACGATTGCCTTGCCCGAAAAATCATAGCTTTCTAAAAACGTATAAATAATTTTAGGCGCTTGCCCGTGCCATATGGGGATAGCCTAAAAATATCACGTCATACTTAGCCATATCTTCAACGCTTCCGTTGATTTCGGGACGAGCTGTACTATCGGCTTGTTCTCTGTCGGCTCTGCAATTCGTATAGTACTTCAAATCGTCCGCCGTATAAGGCACTTGCGGCACGATTTCGTAAAGCGTTCCTTTAGTTTCCGCTTCGATATGTTCGGCTATTGCTTCGGTTGTATTCGTGCAGGAAAAGTATGCAATAAGAACGTCGGAACTTGCCGCTCCGCCGTTTTCGCCCGTATCGCCGCTCCCGCCTGGACTTTCATTTCCGCAGGCAGTTAAACCGAATAACGCCGTAACGGTTACTAATAACACGCCTAAAAGTTTTTTCATATATTACTCCCCGTCAAAGTTCTTTTCGAAAAATTTTTCGAGCTCGTCAAACGGTATTATATCTTTTCTGTCGTACAAATCGGTATGCACCGCGTCGGGAATGATGAGCAGTTCCTTATTATCCCCTTTCAGATTCTTAAACGCGTCCTTGCCGAAATAGCAAGAGTGCGCCTTCTCTCCGTGCATTATAAGCACCGCACTTCTGATTTCGTTGCTGTACGCAAGTATAGGCATATTTATAAACGAGAGCGCGGAAGTCTTGTTCCAGCCGCCGTTCGAATTTAACGAACGCTTATGATAGCCGCGTTTGGTTTTGTAATAATCGTAATAGTCCTTTACGAAGAACGGCGCGTCGTCTGGAAGCGGATCAACTACCCCTCCGCCCAGCTCGTAATTTCCGTTTTTGTAATCGGCTATCCTTTGAGCGTTTAACGCTTTCTTAGTTTGATAACGGGCTTCTTCGCTGTCCGCCGAATCGAAATATCCCTTTGCGTTTACCCTCGTCATATCGTACATTGTGGAAGCTACCGTTGCCTTAATGCGGGTATCGATAGCCGCCGCGTTGATTGCCATACCGCCCCAGCCGCAAATGCCTATAATTCCTATTTTTTCGGGGTCAACGTCCTCACGGCAGGAAAGGTAATCAACCGCCGCGCAGAAGTCCTCGGTGTTTATATCGGGGGATGCAACGTATCTCGGCTGACCGCCGCTCTCGCCCGTAAACGAAGGGTCGAAGGCAATTGTAAGATAGCCGCGCTCCGCCATTTCCTGCGCGTAAAGTCCCGACGACTGTTCCTTAACCGCGCCGAACGGACCGCAGACCGCAATTGCGGGGAGCTTGCCCTTCGTATTCCTCGGGACGTATAAATCCGCCGCAAGAGTAATTCCGTAACGGTTGTGAAAGGTTACTTTGTCGTGGTCTACCTTCCCGCTTTTAGGGAAAACTTTATCCCATTCTTTTGTCAGATTTAATTTCTCTTCCATTTAATTGCTCTCCTTAATAGTTTTTATTAATTTTGCGGGCACTCCGCCGACGACGGTATTTTCGGGTACGTCTTTGGTTACGACCGCCCCAGCCGCTATGACCGCGCCGTCGCCTATCGTTACCCCGGAAAGGATTGTCGCATGCGCGCCTACCCAAACTCCGTTGCCTATTCTTACGGGGGCGGGCAACATATTTGCGCGTTTTTTAGGATTTAAATCGTGATTTAAAGTTGCAATGACTACCTGTTGACCAATAAGAACGTCATCCCCTATTTCTATCCCGCCCTGGTCCTGAAAACAGCAGCCCGAATTGATAAAAACGTTTTTGCCAACCTTTATATTTTGACCGTAATCCGCGTTAAAGGGCGGGAATATGCCGAAGTTATCGTCTACCTTTTGCCCGATAAGCTCGGAAAAAAGCTCCCGCAACTCTTCGGGGGTACGGTAGGCGTTACTCATTTCAGCGGTTATTCTTCTCGCTCTCTGCGCTAGCTCGTGCATATGCAGGTGCATTTCGGAATTTGCAACGATATAAGTTTGTTTCTTCATCTCTTCTTTGAATTGTTCGGTATTCATACTATTATTTTATTTTGGCTTTGAATATATGTCAAATGCTTATATTTTATATTAAACCCATAATTGACAGTCATAGTTTTAACTGCTATAATTTGGATATGGAATTAAGGGAATTGAAATACTTTTTGGCGGTTGCACGTGAGCAAAGCATTTCCAAAGCGGCTTCGAGCTTATTCGTTACGCAACCGAATTTGTCACGGCAAATGCAGAACCTTGAAAAAGAAATAGGGCAGCAACTGTTCATTCGCGGCACGAGAAAAATCACGCTTACGGAAGCGGGACAGCTCCTTTTAAAGCGTGCGGAAGAAATTATCGAACTATATAATAAAACCGAAAACGAACTCAATGCTCCCATTACGGATATAAGCGGCGACGTGCATATCGGCGGCGGTGAAAGCTACGTTATGGGGCTTATCGCAAAAGCGGCGCGTACCGTTCAGCAGAAATTCCCCGGCGTCAAGTTTCACCTTTTCAGCGGAGACAGCGGCACCGTGTCCGAAAGACTTGACAAGGGGCTTATAGACTTCGGGATATTTATCGAGCCGTTTGACGTAAGCAAATACGATTATATCCGACTACCACTCTATGATACGTGGGGCGTGCTTATGCGCAAAGACAGTCCGCTTGCGCAAAAAAAATTTATATCGCCCGAAGATTTATGGGATAAACCTCTTATTCTTTCCCGTCAGTCCCACGGCAGAAATATGATAAGCGAATGGTTCAGAAAAGATACGGGGGAGCTCAACGTAGTTGCAACGGGTAACTTGCTTTACAATATGTCGCTGCTAGTTGAAGAAGGATTAGGCTACGCCCTATGTCTTGATAAAATTATCCGCACGGACGGAAACGGTGAGCTCTGTTTCAGACCGCTATATCCCGAACTCATATCCCATCTCGATATTGCGTGGAAGAAATATCAGGTCTTTCCGAAATGCGCCGAATATTTCTTAAAGCAATTACAGGAAAATTTATAAACACTTTATATCGGCAGTCAAAAAAATTTACATAAAAAATAGATGGCACCGCAAAACGTCAGCGGTTACAAAACGTTATCCTTTCGCTTCTTACGAGCGGATATCTGAAAAGCTTATCGGCTTCTAAATTTTCGCTGTGCATATCCACCGCCGTAATGCCGTGATTTTCGTAAGTCGTGTAATAATATACGCCCTTGTCGGCGTTGCAACAGGAGGTATAAATGGTAATCTCGTATTTCCCTTCGTCTACGAGGCAACAGCCGCGCTGTTGCTCTACCGAGCCGAGAATATGAAAAAACTGATTGACGCTCTCCTCTTCCGAGCTTCCCGACACCGAATTAATTTTGGTAAACGCTACCCTTACGAATCGCGATTGAGAAGACAAGTCACCGGGCAACCCCAAAGCCCCCATACCTCGGCTGTAAGCCTTTAAAGGAAGCTTGTCCGAAAACAGGTTTTTCGGTTCTCTCGGCGATAATCTCATATAATTATTCAGATTGAACATCTGCTCGTCGAAGGGCGGATTGTTGGTAAGCACGCCCACGGGATTGTCGTAAATCTTCAACCCCTCTTTCACGCTCTCCACCGTAACCGCTCTGTGTTTATCTGCAATTATCCAGTGCAACTGAGAAACGGGCAGCTTATCGCTATAAGGCAGGTTGGTCAGATTTATCTTTTCAAGCATTTTAACCGCCTCGTCCACGGACGCGCACTTGCCGAGGATATACGGAATAAACTCGAATTGCGCCA
>CAMWWH010000065.1 GCA_947177975.1 uncultured Clostridia bacterium
TGGACAAGCAGGAAATTATTGCAAAGTACGCAACCAAAGAAGGCGACACGGGTTCACCCGAAGTGCAGATAGCTCTTTTAACCGAGCGCATCAACCACTTGAACGAGCATTTGAAGGAGCATATCCACGACAATCATTCGCGTCGCGGACTTCTTAAAATGGTAGGTCGCCGCCGCGGTCTTCTCGACTATTTAAAGAGCAAGGACATCGAAAGATACCGTGCTATAATCGCGGCTTTGGGTTTAAGAAAGTAATCAAGAAGGAGCGGGCAAATTATCTTTGCGCGCTCTTTTCCCTATTTTTGCGGACGGCGTCCGTGAAAAGGTTAAAAAGAAGTATAAGGAGAGTTTAAAAAAATGGCAAATTACAAAGAGTTTTCTCTTACCGTCGGCGGTAGAGAAGTAATCGTTGAAACGGGCAAGTACGCCGAACAGACCAACGGCGCGTGCGTGGTTCGTTGCGGCGAAACGGCGGTTATGGTTTCGGTATGTATGTCCGCAACCCCGAGGGACGGAATGGATTTCTTCCCCTTGCAGGTTGACTACGAAGAGAAAATGTATTCGGTCGGCAAAATCCCCGGCGGATTCAAAAAGCGTGAGGGCAGAGCAAGCGACAAGGCGATTTTAACTGCAAGACTTATCGACAGACCCCTTCGTCCGCTCTTCCCCAAGGGACTTTTCAACGACGTAGTGGTTATCGCTCAGGCGCTCTCGGTTGAACCAGACATTCAGCCCGAGCCTCTCGCAATGATTGGTTCGTCAATCGCAATCGCAATTTCCGATATCCCTTGGGCAGGTCCCACGGGTTCGGTAGTCGTAGGTATGGTAGACGGCAAGTACGTCATCAACCCCGATTTGGCTCAGCGCGAAAAGAGCGCAATCCACCTCAACCTCGCGGGCACCAAGGACGCGATTTTGATGATTGAGGCGGGCGCTAACGAAGTC
This sequence comes from uncultured Clostridia bacterium, assembly GCA_947177975.1. Lineage (GTDB taxonomy): Bacteria > Bacillota > Clostridia > Christensenellales > Borkfalkiaceae > Coproplasma. The sequence continues at coordinate 945 of CAMWWH010000065.1, forward strand.
ACCAACGAAGAAATGGTCGGCGCTATTATGTACGGTCACAACGAAATCAAGAAGATTTGCGCGTACATCGAGGACGTAATCGTTCCCGCAGTCGGCAAGAAAAAGCTTGAAATCGAGCTTTACCACATTCCCGAGGAGCTTGACAAAGAGGTTCGCGCATACGCGGGCGCAAAGGTCGACTGGGCTATCGAAACGTTCGACAGACAGGAAAGGGAAGCAAGACAGGCGCAGGTGGAGGCGGAAACGCTCGAACACTTCGCGGAAATCTATCCCGACAACAAGCGCGAGATTAAAGACAGCCTTTACTACCTTACCAAAGAAAAGGTTCGCGCAAAGATATTCGACAAGGGTATTCGTCCCGACGGCAGAGGCTTGAAGGACGTCCGTCCCATCTGGTGCGAAAAGCACGTTCTTCCCCGCGCACACGGCTCGGCTGTGTTCACGAGAGGTCAGACCCAGACCCTTACGAGCTGCACCCTCGGTATGATGAGCGAGGTACAGAAGCTCGAAGGTCTTGACGAAGAAACGTACAAGAGATATATGCACCACTACAATTTCCCCGGCTACTGCACGGGCGAGGCTAAGGCGCTCCGTTCCCCCGGCAGACGTGAAATCGGTCACGGCGCACTTGCAGAGCGCGCACTCGTGCCCGTAATTCCCTCGGAGGAAGAGTTCCCCTACGCGATAAGAGTGGTAAACGATATAATGTCGTCCAACGGTTCGTCGTCGATGGCTTCGGTATGCGGCTCGACGATGGCGCTCATGGATGCGGGCGTTCCCATCAAGGCACCCGTAGCGGGCGTTGCAATGGGCCTCATAAAAAATCAGGAAACGGGCGAATTCCGCGTAATGACGGATATTCAGGGCTTGGAGGACTTCCTCGGCGATATGGACTTCAAGGTTGCGGGCACGACCAAGGGTATCACCGCAATTCAGATGGATATCAAGATTAAGGGTATTTCCGAAGAGATTATGCACACGGCAATCAATCAGGCGAACGAGGGCAGACAGGTTATCCTTGCCAAGATGCTCGAGTGCGTTCCCGAGGTTGCGCCTCAGCTTTCCGTATATGCACCCAAGATTATCAGCTTCGAGATTTCGCCCGACAAAATCGGCGACGTTATCGGCAAGCAGGGCTGCGTGATCAAGAAGATTATGGAAGAGACGGGCACGGAAATCGAGTTCAACGACGACGATTCGGGCAGAGGTTATATCTCGGCGGTAGGTCCTATCGAGAACGCGGAAAGAGCGAAGGCAATAATTTTGTCGATTGCTCACGACCCCGAAGTGGGCGATATGTTTGTCGGCACGGTTGTTCGCGTAATTCCTATCGGCGCGTTCGTAGAGTTTGCACCCGGCAAGGACGGTATGATACACATTTCCAAGCTTTCCAACAAGCGCGTTGAAAAGGTAGAGGACGTTGTAAATATCGGCGACACGGTAAAAGTAGAGATAATCAAGATAAGCGACAAGGGTGTTGATTTCAGACTGCTTGAAAAGCTTAACTAATTTAAAAGTTAAAAGCCTCTCGGCGAAAATTCGCCGAGGGGCTTATTATATTTAATCGTTTGTTATACCCAAAAGATAATCTGCGGAAACGTTAAAGAACATTGCAAGTTTAAAAACAACTTCGGCAGACGGAATTTGTTTTCCCGTTTCCCAATAGCTGACGGAAGCATTGCTTAACTGCAATTTCTCAGCCAGCAAGTTTTGTCCGATACCTTTTTCCGTCCTCAAATATTTCAGCCTTTCGCCAAAGATTTTTACGTCAAATTCTCGCATACAGAAATTCTAACAATAATTAGTTTTAATTACTTGACTTCTAATTATAATTAGATTAATATAAATTTTATGAAAAGAATTAATTGGTATATCTTTATCGTTTTATTAGCATGTACTTTGTGCTTTTCATTGGTAGGATGTTCAGACAATAAAAGTGATGAATACAATTTAAGTATTAATTATACAAGTTTTACCATGGAAGTAAATGAGAGCGTTTATCTGAAAGCTACTTCAAATTCAGACGAACCAGTAAATTGGCAAACTTCTAATTTTGCGCTTGCAAGTGTAGCAAATGGTAAGGTTACGGCGAAAAAGGTGGGGACTGTGACAATAACTGCAACACAAGGAAATGCAACGGCAACTTGCACTGTTACCATACTGCAATCGTCAATGAGTCTGAATTATACTAGTGTAGAGTTGTTTGTTGGTGAATACATATTGCTCACAGTGACCTCTAAATCAAATGAAAAAATTACTTGGAGAACTTCAAACTTGTCCGTTGCAAGCGTTTCCGCTATTGGGTGGGTGACAGCAAGGAAAACGGGTACTGCAACAATAACGGCAACACAAGGCTCTGTGAAAGTTTCTTGCGTTGTGATTGTTAAATAAATATTTCTATATAAAATTATACCGCGGAGAGAAGTATGGATAGTAAAGCAACATACTACATATGTCCTAAATGCGAATTAAAGCAATCTTTAAAAGAAGGAGCGCTTTGTTCAATATGTAAACGGCAGCTCAATATCACACTTTATCCAACTATTAATGACTTTAATAATGGCGAATATCGTCGTACCGTTTGTTATTCGTGTCACACGAGATTAGATTCAAGATATGATAAAATTTGTCATGAATGTAAGTGGATAATTTGTCCTACTTGTGGTGCTCACGCATGTATGTCGAAAAAAATTAAATATTGAATTCTTTATATATTGTCAAAAAAATAGAGCCTCTTAAATTTATAAGAGGCTCTATTTTTGGTAAAAGTGAAATTCTAATTTACTTGTTTGCAAAATAGCTGACCGCTCCTTTGAAAATTGCGTATGCGACTGCGCGCTGATAAGTTTCGTCGTTTAAAAGTTTGTCTTCCTCGGGGTTGGTCAGAAAACCGCACTCGACTATAACAGACGGGCTTTGCGTGCATTTAAGCATGTAGTAATCGCCGTACATTGCCCCCGACGGCTTAACGCACTGCGGCAGAGCATTTAACTCGCTTTGAATATTTGCCGCAAGCTCGCCGCTGACCTCGCTCGACTTTTCAAAGAAAACTATACTTCCGCGCTTGGAGGGGAGGGAGCAGGAATTCTGGTGCACGGAAATGACCATATCCGCATTGCTGTTTTCTATTACTTCCTTGCGCTTTTTCATATCGCGCATTTTAAACCCCTTGGAGGTGTCGCCGTATAAGCCCGCCTCGTTGGTGCGCGTCATCACGCAGTTAAAGCCCGCCGCGGTAAAATTCCCCTTTAAAAAGCGGGCGATGGCAAGATTTATGTCCGCTTCGTCCGTTTTACTGTTCACACCCTGAACGCCGTTATCTATGCCGCCGTGCCCCGCGTCAATAACCACCGTCGGCATATTCGGATTGATAGCCGACGCCTCTTTTACGGCGAACCCCGCGCATATACCGAGGCAAATTCCCAAGGCGATGACCGCCGCAACCGCAACCAAAAAACTCTTTTTAATAAACAATGTTTTCACACTATATACTATTGAAAAGTTGATTTTTTTATGCCGCGGTGTTATAATTAAACTGTATTACTATGTTTGATTTGTTTACTAAGATAAGTAAAGAAAACGCTAAGCAGATAAGCCCCGTAACGCTCGCTTTCGTGGGCGACGCGGTGTACTCGCTGTATATCCGCGAGCGCGAGGTTTTAAAGTGCGACGACAAGCTCAACGAGCTGCAAAAACACACCTCGGCGGCGGTCTCCGCTAAGGGGCAGAGCGAGCTTTTATTCAAGATAGAGAAAATGTTCACCGAAGAGGAAGAGGATATTTTTCACCGCGGGCGCAACGCGAAAAAGAGCACGAAAAGTAAAAGCGCGTCGGTTGCCGATTACAACCGTTCTACGGGCTTCGAGGCGGTGCTCGGGTATCTGTATCTTACGGGTCAGTACGACAGAATTGCAGAGCTTATAGAGGGTGGTAACCAATGAAAACCGAGGGCAGAAACGCCGTTTTGGAACTTCTGAAAACGGATAAAACAATAGAAAAGATATTGCTCGAAAAGAACGCTCAGGGGTCTTTGGGCAGAATTTTCGCCATGGCGCGCGAAAAGAGTATACGCGTTCAGTTCGTAGATAAGCGCGTTTTGGATAAAGAAAGCGAAAGCGGCAGACATCAGGGCTGTATCGCATATTCTTCCGACTATAAATACTGTTCGTTGCAGGATATTATGGGGGCAAAGGGTGAAAACGGCGGTTTTATCATACTCTGCGACTGCATAGAGGACGTGCACAATTTGGGCTCGATAATCCGTGTGGCCGAGTGCGCGGGCGCGGACGGGGTAGTCATTCAGTCGACTAATTCGGCAAGCGTGACCGAGGCAGTCGTGCGCATATCCGCGGGAGCTGCCAACCACGTAAAGGTGGCGAAAGTCAATTCTTTAAACCGCGCGGTTGACGAACTCAAAAAGAACGGCTATTGGCTGTACGCGTTGGAAGCGGACGGCACGGATATTTACAAGGCTGACTTCAACGGCAACGTGGCACTGGTTATCGGCGGCGAGGACAGCGGAGTTAAAAAACTCACCCGCGAAAAGTGTGATTTCGTCGTTTCACTGCCTATGAAGGGCAAGGTCAATTCGCTGAACGCGTCGGTTGCTTTGGGCATTGCCGCGTACGAAGTGTTGAGGTGCAGGCGCGGATAAATGAAAAACGCAAGCGACGAAGAGCTCATCGCGCGGTTTCGCGCGGGAGATAAAAGGGCGGGCGAAGAGGTGCTCGTTCGCTATAAAAACAGCGTGCTTTCGGTTGCCCGCAGATTTTTCCTCGCGGGCGGCGACACCGAGGATTTGGTGCAGGAGGGTATGTGCGGATTGTATTCGGCAATGATATCCTTCGAGGGCGCGGGCGGCTTTTCCGCATACGCGCACGCGTGCATAAAGAACCGTATATTCGACGCGGTAAAAAAATCGTGCACAGGCAAAAACTCCGCGCTTAACGGCAGTACTCCGTTTAACGAGTGCGAAGAGGGCGGCGGGGCACAGTCTTTCAGTCCCGAAGAACTGCTTCTTGGAAGCGAGGCGGAAAGCGAATTTTTCAGAAAGATAAAGGACGTGTTATCGCCTCTCGAATACAAGGCGATATGTATGTATATCGACGGCGCGACGATGACGGAAATCTGTGCGGCGCTCAATAAAACGTATAAGCAGACGGATAACGCGCTGGTGCGTGCAAAGCACAAGCTCGTAGGTATACTGACAAGATAAGGAGGGGGTATGGCTTATTTAGCATTTTACCGCACCTTCCGCCCGACGACCTTTGACAGCGTCGTAAGGCAGGAGCATATAGTAAAAATACTGACTAACCAGATAGAGACGGGCAAAATCGGTCACGCCTATCTTTTCTGCGGACCGCGCGGCACGGGCAAGACGACGCTTGCCAAAATTTTCGCGAAAGCCATTAATTGCGAAAGCCCCGTAAACGGCTCGCCCTGCGGCAACTGTCCCACGTGTAAAGCGCTTGCAAGCGGCGCGGCTCTCGATATATCCGAAATCGACGCTGCGTCGAACAACGGCGTAGACGAAATGCGCGATATCCGCGAAAAGGTGCAGTATCCCCCCGTAAACGGCAAGTATAAAGTTTATATCATTGACGAAGTGCATATGCTCACGCAGTCTGCGTTCAACGCGGTTTTAAAGACTTTGGAAGAACCGCCCGCACACGCTGTGTTCATTCTTGCTACGACCGAGCCGCAGAAAATCCCCGCAACCATATTGTCGCGCTGTATGCGCTTCGACTTCAAACTCATTCCCCAGCCCGACCTTGAAAAGCTGGTAAAGAGCGTATACGACCAGACGGGCAAGACGTACGAGGACGAGGCGGTTGCGGCAATCGCACGCGCGGGCAACGGCAGTGCGCGCGACAGTCTTTCGATAGCCGATATGTGCGCGTCGTATTCGCAGGGCAAGCTGACCTACGACGACGTGAACAAGGTCTTGGGCAAGGCGGACTTTTTCGCGATTGCGGAAATTGCGGAAGCGGTTGTATCGCATAACGGCGGAGAAACGCTCACCGCAACCGAAAGCGTGCTTGCTACGGGCAAGGGCGTGGGCGTGCTCCTTAGGGACTTGCTGTCCTTTATGAACAACCTCGCGGTGGTTAAAATGTGCCGCAACGCAGAGGATATCGTCAATCTTCCCAAAGACAAGTATGAAAAATTAAAGGAAATCGCGGACGGTGCGGAGGGGCATACAATCCTGCGCACGACCGAAATTTTAGCAAAGTGCGAGGGCGATTTGCGCTATGCGGTCGACGGCAGAATAACCTTGGAGGCGGCTTTAATTAAGGCGGCAATGCCGAGCGCCGATTACGATATCGAGGCTCTGCTTGCGCGCATAGAAAAGCTTGAAAAGCAGGTTGCCGACGGGGTAAAGGTGAAGATTGAAAGCCGCCCCGCACCGACACCCGCGCCCGAAATAAAGGCGCCGCAACCCGAACAGCAAGTAAAAAGACCGCCCGTCGAGGCTGTGCCCTTGACGGAAGAAATACCCGCGCCGAAGGCTAAGCCCGCGGTTGTCGAGGAAGTAGAAAGCTTTTCTCCGTTTGACAGCGAGCCTGTGACGGCGGCGGAAGAGCAGAGCACGCTATTCGAACAGCCGACGGTTTCCGCGCCCGTGCAGGTGGGTTCGCTTTCCGACAAAGACAAGGCGACGCTATTCGGCAGATTTATAAGGCTTTTCCGCACTACGCGGCGCAACGCGGTGCTTTTCACGCTGTGTATGGATTTGGAGAGCTTTTTCGAGGGTGACACGTTCGTGCTTTTAACCACGGTCGAGGCGGTATACCGCTCGCTCTGCCGCGAGGACAATAAGCAGTTTATAGCGGAAGCGTTGCAGTCGCTTGGAGTTTTCTCGTTCGATATCCGTTTAAAGCCCAAGGGCGAGGATAAGTACGAAAAGGCAATCGGCGAACTTCGCGACAATTTCAAAGGTACGGATATACAGATTAAATAAAATTCGGAATTATAAATTTTAAATAAATAAACGTAGCAAGCAAAACCACGTTTTTGCGCAGCGCGACCCAATTTGCGAATACTTTCGCCTGAGCGGATTGAATGCCCGCGATTTGACGATATGAGTGCCCCGAACTATCGCGGGCAGAAAGGCAGAGCCTTTCAAA
>CAMWWH010000066.1 GCA_947177975.1 uncultured Clostridia bacterium
AGATTGTTGCCGTATTCGTGGAAGAAGGTTATTATAACCGCGGGTATCGAGCCTATAACGAACCCGACTATGCTCCAATAGGTTGCGCGGCGGAACCTCCTTAATAAAAACTGCATAAGCTTTGCAATAGTGAAAAAGCCGATTACAAGCCCCACCGCAAAGGTGGCAAGCACTAAAAACGAGTGTCCGAAAGACGTTTTCATTAAAGAAATTTGGGCAAGCAGGGGCTGATAATATCCGAATATCAGTAAGAGCATCGAGCCGCTGACCCCCGGTACGACCAACGCGCAGCTTGCAAGCATACCGATAAAGAGCAGTAAAAAGTACTGCCACGCTTGCAAATCGCCCGACAAATCGACGTCGCCTATGTTGGGTATAAAGCATATTCCCACGACTAAAAAGCAGGCGAGTACCAAGCCGATTGTGTTAATCTTTTTAAATCCGTTCTTTTCCGACTTCTTGATAAGGTCGGGAATACTGCCGAGCATAAGTCCCGCGAACAGCAAAATCGTGGGGAAGGGCGCGTACCTGAGTGCGTATTTCAAGGGGTAGTACAGTGCGGCGAACGCTAAAACCGCGCCGAGCGCTATGGGCAGAAGAAACAAAAAGCTCTCTTTGAACTTTTTGAAGAGGTTACCTACGCTGTCAATAATCTTGTCGTATACTCCCAAAAGCACGGCAAGCGTTCCGCCCGAAACCCCCGGTATTATCATGGCAAGTCCGATTGCTCCGCCCTTTGCCATATTTATAAAAAAGCGTTTTACACCCAAAACAACTTATCCTTGAAAACTGTTTTTCTATAATATATTAGTTTATTATCTTTGATATTATACATTGCGGAGCGGCGAACAGTCAACAAAAAAACGATAATCGCGCAAACAGTGCTTTCTGTACTTGACAAAAATTAAAAAATAAAATACAATATCATATGGATTATACTAAGCGGAGGTATACTGTGGATAACGAAAACGCACGCAAGCGCGTGTTAATCGTCGACGACGTTGAACTGAACAGATTTATTCTCAAAGGTATTCTTTGCGCCGACTTCGACGTCGTTGAAGCGGAAAGCGGCAAAGAGGCGCTCGACGTTTTAAAAAAGGACAACAGTAATATCGCTATCGTTCTTTTGGACATAATTATGCCCGAAATGGACGGTTTTGCCGTGCTGTCGGCTATGCAGAAACAGGGCTATATGAACTATATCCCCGTCATAATAATTTCAACCGAGTCCACGGCGCAGTTCGTAGACAAGGCGTACGAAATGGGCGCGACCGACTTCATCAACAAGCCGTACAACCCCAACGTAGTTCTGCACCGCGTCCTCAATACCATAAAGCTTTTCAACAGACAGCAGACGTTAATGGATATCGTTACCGAGCAGGTTTACGAAAAGCACCGTTACGCAGATATGATGATAAATATCTTATCGACCGTAATGGAAATGAAGAACGGCGAAAGCGGTCTGCACATTCTGCACATAAACACGATTACGCGTATTCTAACGGAAAACCTGTTGCGTTTAACCGACAAATATACCTTCTCGAAGAGCGATATACAGCTTATTTGCGTTGCGTCGTCTTTGCACGATATAGGTAAAATCGCCATTCCCGACGAGATTATAAACAAGCCCGGCAAGCTCACGAACGAGGAGTTTGCCATTATGAAGACCCACTCCGAACAGGGCGCGAAGATGATTGAAAGCCTTACCGAGTACAAGGACGAAAGGCTCATTAAATTCGCTCACGATATCTGCCTGTATCACCACGAGAGGTACGACGGCAAGGGCTATCCCGTCGGCTTGAAGGGTGAGGAAATTCCCATCTGGGCGCAGATTGTTTCGGTTGCCGACGTGTTTGACGCACTCATTTCCGAACGCGTTTACAAGGCGGCGTATTCCCCCGAAAAGGCGCTCGATATGATAATAAAGGGCGAGTGCGGTCTGTTCAATCCTTTAATCGTGCAGTGCTTAATCGAGAGCCACGCGGAAATCGTCGCGGCTTTGACGCACGTTTCGGCGGCGGAAAAGTGGGAGGAAAAGGCGAAGTACGTTGCCAACGACGTGGAAAAGTACCACATCAATACCTTCTCGGACAAGTCGCTCGAATTTTCAAGCAGCAATATCGCCAAACTGAAGTTTTTGACCGAGTGCAGCGACGGAATTATTTTCGAGTACTCGTTTGCCGACGGCGAAATGATTATAAAAGCCAACCCCGAGCTGGGCGTTAAGGACGACATAATATTCGACCCGCTTGACAGAGAACAGGCGAACAAGTATTTCTATATGCCCGCGTACGACAAGGCGGTCGAGCTTCTGCACGCGGCTACCCCGCAGAAGAGCGAGGTTTCGTTCGAATATCCCCGCGCCGAGGACGACAAGCTTATCGTCTACAAGGTGCGTATGAAATGTATTTACAGCGATGACAGAGAATCGGTCATCAACGTGATAGGTAAAATCAATAAAATCGAAAGGGAGATTTCACAATAATGACCGTAAAAGAGTTTTACGACGCAACGGGCGGCGGATACGGCGAGATGTTTGCCAAGTTCCCCTCCGACGCCATAATCACCAAGTTTCTGAATATCTTCAAACGTGACAAGAGCTTCGAAGGTCTTACGGCAAAGCTCGAAGAAGGCGACGCGGAAGGTGCGTTCCACGAGGCGCATACGCTTAAAGGCGTAATTTTAAATCTGAATTTGCAGGGGCTTAAAGACCCCGTCTGCAATATTGTCGAGGAACTTCGCGCGGGCAATCTTGCCTCCGCAAAAGAGATGTACCCTCAGGTTAAAGAGGCGTACGAGATTACGGTAAAAGCCCTCAACGAACTTTTGCCGTAAATAAAATATTTTCGAATGATTATCTTTGGGAGTAAATTAGATGAAAAAGAATAAAACCGAAATTTCTTCAAACGAGCAGCTCATCGAAATACTGCTTAACAACGTCGACGACGTATTTTTAATTCTTTCGGGCAACAAGTACGGCGTGGAATACGTCAGCCCCAACGTGGAAAAAGTGCTGGGCGTGCCCGCAAAGGACGTTTTGAGAAACCTTTCGTGTCTCGGCAGCGCCAAGTATATGGACGATAAGGAAATCACCTACCGCACACTCGATGAAATCGCGGTCGGCTCGTCGCTTTCCCACGTCGTAGGACGCGAGCATAAGCGCAATAAGGAAATGCGCTACTACAACGAAACCGTCTACCACGTAGAGGTGGACAAGTCCGACAAATACATAGTCATTATTTCCGACAGAACCAAGGAGCTCCTTTCCAAGCAGTCGCTGGAAGAGGCGCTGAAAATAGCTCAGATTGCCAACCAGTCCAAGAGCACTTTCCTTGCAAATATGTCGCACGATATCCGTACGCCTATGAACACTATCGTCGGCTTGTGCACGCTTTTGCAGAGGGATATCGACGATCAGGCGAAGCTCAACGACCACGTAAAGCAGATTATGCTCACCAGCCGTCATTTGCTTACGCTCATAAACGATATCCTCGATATGTCGAAAATCGAGTCGGGCGAGGCTACGCTCAATATTTCCGAAATCAGTATTCTGGATTTGATTAAGGAAATCGACGCGAAAATGTCGCCTCAGGCTAAGGTCAAGAGACAGAGCTTCAAGACGAAGGTTGCCGTTAAGACGGAAAAATTCCTCGGCGACAAGGTCAGAATCAAGCGCGTACTTTTCAATATTTTATCCAACGCGGTCAAGTACACGCCCGAAGGCGGACAGATTGAATTTACCGTTCAGCAGATGTCGCGTCCCTCGCGCAAGCACATTTATTTGCAGTTTATCGTAAAGGATAACGGCGTCGGCATGTCCGAACAGTTCGTTCAGAAGATTTTCGAGCCGTATTCGCGCGCACTCAGCAACGGTGATTCGGAGTCGACCGGTATGGGCTTGGGTATGGCGGTTGCCAAAAACCTCATCGACCTTATGGGCGGCACGATTTCCATCGAGAGTAAAGAGGGCGAGGGCAGTACGTTCGCCGTCGGCTTCAAGTTCCCCATCAGCAAGGTCAGCGATTCGGACTTCTGGATCGATCAGGGCGTTGCCAGAGTTCTCGTCATCGGCGATAACAATATCAACAACAGCAGCATAACCTGGGCAATGCGCAAGACGGACGTAAATATCAGCTTTGCAAAGTCGGTGAAAGCGGCGGTTGCCAGCATGGATAAGGCGTGGGGCAACGGCAAGGGCTACAACATAGTCATTTACGATTGGCTCGGCAGCGAGGAGGAGTGCCTCGACGAGATTAAGCTTTTAAGAGAGAACATTCCCGAATACGTTCCCCTCGTCGTCTTCGGCGACTGCGAATGGAGCGAAATAGAGGGCAAAGCAACGGAAGCGGGCGTCGACGCGTTCATAGTCAAGCCGTTCTCGGTTGCAACCTTCAAAGAGTGCGTAACCGACCTCAAGATGAGCGTGAGAGAGGGACTTGTACCCAAGTCCGAAAAGAGCGCGCTTGCCGATATGAAGTTCCTCGCGGCGGAAGATAACGAGCTCAACGCAATGGTTCTTGTAGAGCTTTTGCATATGGTTGGCGCTACGTGCGTCGTAAAGCCCAACGGCAAGGAAGCAGTCGAAGAGTTCGAACAGAGCCTTCCCAATCAGTACGACGGCATTTTAATGGATATTCAGATGCCTGTTATGGACGGCTATGAAGCAACGCGTGCGATAAGGGCGAGCAGTCGTCCCGAGGGCAAGAACATACCTATAATCGCGATGACGGCTAACGCGTTCGCCGAGGACGTAAAGAGCTCGCTCGACGCGGGAATGAACGCGTACATCTTAAAGCCCATCGATATGAACAAGCTCGAAGAAACGATTATAAGCTACAGAAAAGATAAGGACTGATTTGATTAAACGAAACCGCGCCGAACATATTCGTTCGGCGCGGAGTTTAATAAAGTAACGACGTGCTGACATGGCGGAATTGGCAGACGCGCAGGACTTAGAATCCTGTGGGCAACCGTGCAGGTTCAAGTCCTGTTGTCAGCACCATTTTAATTATATGATACATTCAATGGGCGGCGGCGTAATACGCGAATACGACAAACTTATCTACGTTTTCGTGCAAATCGAGGACGGACTTTACAAGGGCGAAAAGCACTGGTATATTTCGCCCTTTCCGAAAATCAAGGTCGGGGATAAGGTGGAAGTGCCCGCGGGCAGTCGCCTGTCTTCCGGCAGCGTTTTGCGCGTTGAGAACGTGACCGCGCAGACCGCGCCCTTCCCAGTCAACCGCACCCGCGAGGTGGAGCGGATTTTATAATATAAATTTTCCAATCGCTATTGACTAAAATCGTCGGTTATTATATAATATTAAGGCAGTTTAATGCAATATTGATATGATTTGGAGGAAATAATGGCTTATAAAACGAAAGAATGGCGCAATTCGATGCGCGTTACTGTGGACTACAACAATATGATGTCTAAGTTCCTTGGCGATAAGGGAATTAAAGATTCTCAGATCCGCGAGCTTAAAGGCAAGGCGGAAGAGGCGTTTTTATACGTCGCCGAAAACCGCGGCAAGGACGAGCTGTATATGGGCTGGACGGAGCTTCCTTACAATCAGGACGACATCGTTGCCGATATCCTTGCTACCGCAAAAGAGGTGAGAAAGAAGTTTAAGTACTTCGTCGTTCTCGGCATAGGCGGCAGTGCTCTCGGTCCGTCGATGGTCTACAACGCATTGTGCCATCTGCATTACAACGAGTTGCCCAATAACAAGCGCAAGGGTCCCAAATTCTACGTTGAAGACAACGTCGACCCCGTGCGTATGGCGGCGCTTTTGGACGTTATCGAGCCCGAAAAGACCTGCTTCAACGTCATTTCCAAGTCGGGTGCGACAAGCGAAACGATGACGCAGTACCTCATTATTTCCGATATTTTACAGAAAGCGGGCGTTGATTTGTCCGAAAACCTTATATTCACCACCGACGCGTGCCGCGGCAACCTTATCAAGATTGACAAAGCTCTCGGCGGCAAGGTTAAAAAGTACGTTCTTCCCGACGGCGTCGGCGGCAGATTCTCCGAGCTTTGCCCCGTAGGACTTCTTCCCGCGGCGGTTCTCGGTATCGACATTAAAGGCTTGCTTGCGGGCGCGGCTTATATGGACAGCCTTTGCTCCAAGCCCAACGTTAACAGCAACCCCGCGCTTGCTCAGGCGGTATTGCAGTATATCTCGATGAAGCAGGGCAAGAATATCCACGTTTTGATGCCCTATTCGGACAACCTCAAACTCATTGCCGACTGGTACTGCCAGCTTTGGGCTGAAAGCCTTGGTAAGGCTGTCGACTACGACGGCAACACCGTAAACGCGGGTACGACCCCTGTTAAGAGCCTCGGCGTAACCGACCAGCACTCGCAGGTTCAGCTCTATATCGAAGGTCCTTACGACAAGGTTATCACGTTTATTTCCGTAGGTCAGTACGGCTGCGAAATGCCCATACCCCACGGCTGCGAGGACATTCCCGACGTAGGCTTCCTCGGCGGACACTCTATGCAGGAACTCATTCAGGCTGAGAACAAGGCGACGGCGTACGCGCTTATGATGGCGGGCAGATGCAATTACACCATCAATATGCCCGAAATAAACGCGTTCACGATGGGTCAGCTTATGTTTATGTTAGAGTTGCAGACGGCTTATGCGGGTGCACTTCTGAACATTAACACGTTCAATCAGCCCGGCGTTGAAAACGGCAAAAAGGCTACGTTTGCACTGCTCGGCAAGAAGGGTTACGAGGGTCAGAAGAAGGAGATGGACTCCGCGCCCGAAATCGACAGCAAATATATTGTTTAATTTTTGAATTAAAAGGAGTGCGGGGCGGTAAAAACCGCCCCGTATAAATTTTTATGGAATGGTATTTTTATCTGATAATCGTCGTTGCCGTCGTCGCGGTGTTTGCGTTGATATTCACTCTCGGACCTGCGGTTCTTATTTACAAGACTGCGTTCGGGCACAGGCAGGACAAAAACCCGCAGTTCAAATATTTCGCGCCCGAGGACTTCAATTTGTCGGTTGAACATATGCACGTGCGTTTATACGGGGTCGAGCTTGCGGCAAACCTGTACACGACAAAACCCGTTGAAGATTGCGGAAAAGTCGTTATTTTTCAGCACGGCTTCGGCGCGGGCTCGTCGAGTTATATGACCGAAATCGCACATTTCGCAAGGCGCGGTTTTGCGGTCGTGGCTGTCGACGCGTACGGTTGCAATAACTCCGCGGGTAAATCGGTTAAAGGCTTTTATGCGGGCGCCGAGGCGGTAATTGCGGCATATATAGGGGTCAACCTCGACGAAAGGCTGAAAAATAAGCCTGTTGTGCTCGTGGGTCACAGCTGGGGCGCGTACTCCGTACTCGCCGCCTGCGCAAGCGTAAAGGTCGACGGCGTCGTTGCGTTGTCGGGCTTTAACGCACCCGCAAAATGTCTGTGCGACACGGTTAAATCAATGGGTGGTCTTGGAAAGCTTTTCGCCCCGCTCGTTTACGGCTGGATAAAACTTATCAACTTTTTAAGGTTCGGCGCAAAGGGCAATACCAAGGCGGCGAAAGCAGTAAAAAAGAGCGGAGTTAAAACGCTTATAATTCACGGCGAAAAGGACGGCGCGGTCGGATTTAAAAACAGCGCGGCGAATACGGTCAAGGGCGAAAACGTCACGACGGTTTTATTGCCCGACAAGCGGCACAACCCTTACAACACGGTTGCGGCGGAGGACAAGCTTGCCGAGCTTACGGGCACGCACAAGTTCGAAAGCGAGGAAGAGGCGCAGGAGTATTTCAAGAACTTCGACTGGGCGGCGGTAACCGAAGAGGACGAAGAAGTTATGTCAAAAATTGACAGTTTTATAGAAAACGTTTAATTGAGTTGATTTTTTAATAATTGGGTGGTTATAATATAAAGAGTAGTTTTCTGCGTGCGTATCGGGGCAGTTTCAGTTTCGATTGCGGCGGGGAGACGACGTAAGCATACCAAAGG
>CAMWWH010000067.1 GCA_947177975.1 uncultured Clostridia bacterium
AAGACCGTGCAGCCCCTTTTGCCAACCGCAGCCGAAGCGTAACCCATACAGGTAGCTACTGCAAAGCAACCCTATGGCACACCCCTCTGACCGTTTAGTGCTGCTGTATCCCTACCCTGACACGGTTCGCGGCGAGAAGTTGCATAAGACCTTGTTATCAACACCCCTTATATGAGGCAGCCTTCCACTGCGGAAGTCGGGAGGGGCAATTCAGTCCCGCTGTAGCGGATTGCGGGTACAGGGCACCGCTATCTCCCCACTTAGCACGGCAAGAGGGAGTATACCATATCCGACCGCAATTTGCAAGTAAAATTTCAACCGATTATAAATAACTTGACTTTTACTCGGCAATAACATAGAATGTAAATATTAAAAAGGAGTAGAAAAATGTCGGAAAATTGTACTCACGACTGTTCCTCGTGCGGGGAAAGCTGTTCCTCGCGCAAGGCGGAAAGTCTTATAAAAAAACCGCATAAGCTCAGCAGAATAAAAAAAGTTATAGCCGTAGTTTCGGGTAAGGGCGGCGTAGGCAAGTCGATGACGAGCGCAATGCTCGCCGTTTCGTCGCAGCGCCGCGGCTTCAATACTGCGATTATGGACGCGGATATCACGGGACCGTCCATACCCAAAATGTTCGGTATTCACACCCGCGCAATGGGCAGTGAAAACGGAATTTTGCCCGTTGACAGCAAGACGGGCGTGCAGGTTATGAGTATGAACGTGCTGTTGGAGAACGAGGCGGAGCCCGTCGTTTGGCGCGGTTCGCTCATTTCGGGCACTGTCCTGCAGTTCTGGACGGACGTCATATGGGAAGCGGTGGAATTTATGTTCGTCGATATGCCCCCCGGAACGGGCGACGTGCCGCTGACAATCTTCCAGAGCGTTCCCTTAGACGGCATAATTATCGTTACGACGCCGCAGGATTTGGTCGGAATGATTGTGCAGAAAGCGGTAAATATGGCGAATATGATGAATATACCTATATTGGGTATAGTGGAAAATATGAGCTATATCACCTGTCCCGACTGCGGCAGAAAGATGAGTATTTTCGGTGACAGTCAGGTCGACGCGCTCGCGTTGGAGCACGGTATACCCGCGGTAGCCAAAGTGCCCGTGGACAGAGCCTTAACTGTCGCCGCGGACGCGGGTGAAATCGAAGATATCGAAAATAACTTTTTACAGGACTTTTTCGATAAAATCTCGGCAAAACTCGGCAAATAAGAGAGGATATAAATATGTACGCAAAGGATTACAGGCAAAGAGCGTGGAATAAGCTTTCGGGCAACTGGGGCATGTTTGTGGCGATTTGCTTTATTGCCTCGCTGATAACCAGTGCGGCCGGCGGCTTTACGGCGGTTTCGCGTTCGAACGCGGTTTTCGGGGCTATATTTTCGATTGCAGGGCTTATTATCAGCACTTTGATAGGCGGACCGCTCAATCTCGGCACGTCGGAGTGCTTTTTAAAGCTCGTACGCGGACAGCGCGTTGAACTGGTCAATATGTTCGACGGCTTTAAAAACTTTGTCAAGGGCTTTATACTGCAACTTTTGAACACTATCTTTATTGCGCTCTGGTCGTTGCTGTTCGTAATACCGGGCATAATCAAGGCGTATTCGTACAGTATGGGCTTTTATATCCTTGCGGATAACCCCGGAATGGAGGCAAACGACGCGCGCAAAAAATCCATGGAAATGATGTACGGCTATAAGTGGAGGCTTTTCTGTCTCGATTTTAGCTTTATCGGCTGGTATATTCTGTGCTTTCTGACTTTGGGTATTTTAACGCTTTGGGTTGTGCCCTATCATAATGCGGCGCGTGCGGAGTTCTATCAGAATTTGCTTGCGGAGAGAAACGGCGGCGTTGATTACGTATCGGGCGATATCGGCGGTGCTACGGCAAGCGGCGGCAGTGTGTTCGGCACGGGCTACGGCACGGAGAACAGTTCGGAAAGCAGTGAGGCGGGCAGCGCCGACCCTTACCCCGAATTCAGCGGCGATAGCCACGACGACGATTCGTTCACGAAGGGCAGTGACGGAGAGCCGCCTTTGAATGCAGACGATCTATAATTTGAATATAAAGCAGAAGCGCCGCGCGGCATACAGCCGCCCAGCGCTTTACTGATTGTTGATGTTGGTTTCTTTACAGCGCAAGCAATTAAAGGACTTGCCCCGCGGTGGCTCACCGCTTTTCTGGCAAGAATTTCCAGTAGCGGACGGGCATATAGCCGCGCATCTGCTTTTCGTGCGGGCGGCTTGCAATGTTCACCGAGTTGTAATACTGCTTCCAGAGGTTCTGAAAATAATCCTCGTATTCGGAAAGATAAATTTCCGCGTCGCCCGCGTAGGTCATTACGATTTCGTTTCCGTCGTACATTGCCGCAATCTTGCGCTTTATATCGTGTATGACGAAAGGTCTGCCGTTAAAGCGTGCCGCGAAATGCACGGCAAGAATATCGGTTATATCGTTGTCGGGAGAGTAGGGCGCGTACATAACGCCGTCCGCGTTCTCCATAAACCGAAGCAAGCCTTTAAGCCTGTGCGCCTCCAAATACACGCGCGTGCGGATTTGGCTCATCTCGATAACGGTGGGGTTGGCAAGCATTGCGCGCACCGCGCCGCCGTTTGAAATTATCAGCTTTATATACTCGAATGCGACGTTTTCTTTCAGTGAGGCGTTGCTCTTTAAAAGCAGAGTTATATCTTCCGCCGCGCCGCGGTCCAAAGCGTTGATTTTCGCCTTTACGCGCTCGGCTTTATTCTCGTCCGTAACAACGTCGAAAACCTCGAAGCCCAGCCCAAGCTGTACGTCGCGCTCCGAAGTTATCAGACAGTCCTTATTCTTGTATGCGTCAAACACCGCCGTGTAAAAACAATCTTCGCTTCCGTCCACCAAAAAGTACGTCATATCTCACCCGAAAGGGCGCTCAGCGCAACCGACGAGCAGGAAAACATGCTCAGTTGCTCACGTGTCTCTTTAATACCGTCCAGCATAAGCGCGGCCTTGACCGCGTTTCCGCTCTCCGAACCGTAAAATTTGCCCTTGCAGGTAATAAAGTGTTTCGCCCTCTTCAATATTATGCGCATTTTTGCAAGATTATCAAAGTCGAGCGCACAGAACCTCCGCGCGTTGATTATCCGGTACGCGCCCTTCGCGCCGATTCCCGGCACGCGCAAGAGCATTTCCAGAGGCGCGGTATTGATTTCTATGGGGAAGAGGTGCATATTCCGCATAGCCCAGGCGCATTTGGGGTCGTAGTCGGGGGAGAGGTTTTCGCCCTCGTCGCAGATTTCCGAAACGTCGAAGCCGTAAAAGCGTATCAGCCAGTCGGCTTGGTACAGCCTGTGCTCGCGCAGAAGCCCCGCGCCGACGGTCGGCAGTTTGGGGCTTTCAACCACGGGGATATAGGAGGAGTAGTAGACGCGCTTTAAACCCATTTTTCTATACAGTGCCTCGGTCAGCCGCAGTATCTGTCCGTCGCTCTCGGGCGACGCGCCTATAATCATCTGCGTGGTCTGTCCCGCGGGTATTACGCCGCCCTTTTTAACCTTGTTTTCCTTGTCGTAGGTGAGCGCCGTGCTCAGCTTTTTCATAGGAAGAATAAGGCTTTCGCGCGTCTTCTGCGGCGCTAATAGTTTGAGCGATTTTTCGCTGGGCAGCTCGATATTGAAACTCATTCTGTCGACGAACTTAGCAGCCCGCATAATGAGCGCGTCGTCGGCGTGCGGTATGCCCTTTAAGTGAATGTAGCCGTTGAAATTGTAGACCTTTCTAAGCTTTATAACCGTGTCGGTTAAAAGTTCCATCGTGCGGTTGGGCGAGGTGAAAACGGCGGAGGAGAGGAACAGCCCCTCGATATAATTGCGCTTGTAAAAGTTGATTACAAGTTCGCAGATTTCGTCGGGAGTAACGCTGGCGCGTTTTACGTCCGCACTGCGCCTGTT
Organism: uncultured Clostridia bacterium; assembly: GCA_947177975.1. Classification (GTDB taxonomy): domain Bacteria; phylum Bacillota; class Clostridia; order Christensenellales; family Borkfalkiaceae; genus Coproplasma. The sequence continues at coordinate 3,942 of CAMWWH010000067.1, forward strand.
GGGGCAGTACTCGCAGTCGTACTGGCAGTCGTTGCTCATTAAAATTTTGAGTAGCGAGATACATCTTCCGTCGGGGGTAAAGGAGTGGCATATCCCTCCGACGGAAGCGTTCCCGAGCCCGCCCTGTTTGTTCGCCCGTTTCGAACCCGAGGACGAGCAGGAAACGTCATATTTGGCGCTTTCGGTCAATATTGCAAGTCTTTCCGCGTCCAACATATCCGTCTCCTTACGATTTTTTGCGCGCAAACCCGTTCTTTACGCGTAAAAAACATTTGTTCGTATTGTTATAATACCACTGTAAAAGGGCTTTGTCAACCGCTTTTTATTACTTTTTTAAAAATTTTCACTGATTTTTCATAGTCAAGCCATTTAGATTTAAGTAACGCGGTTTATAATTATATTGTAATAAAGGAGGTGGAAACCGTGAAGGTACTTATTGTCGACGACGAGGATATGATACGCAACGTTTTGAAAGAGTACGTAGAGTTCGAGGGCAACGAGGCGTTCGAAGCGGCGGACGGTATGGAAGCCGTAAAGATGTGTAAAGAAAGCGATTTCGACGTCGTTTTGATGGACGTTATGATGCCGCGCCTCGACGGGTTTTCCGCCGTCAAGGAAATCAAGAAAATCAAGGATATTCCCGTCATTATGCTGTCGGCGAGGGGCGAGGAGTACGACAAGCTTTTCGGCTTCGAGATAGGCGTCGACGATTACGTCACCAAGCCGTTCTCGCCCAAGGAGGTTATGGCGCGTATAAACGTCGTGACCAAGCGCAGCAAGCAGCGTGACGAAACGGGCGACACGGTCACGTTCGAGGGGCTTACGGTCGACTTTGCGGGGCGCAACGTGTACGTCGACGGCGACAAGGTCGAGCTTACGCCCAAGGAATACGAAATTCTGTTTTACTTTATAAAGAATAAGGGTATCGCCTTAACGCGCGAAAAACTGTTGTACGACGTGTGGGGGTTCGACTTCTACGGCGACGACCGCACGGTGGACACGCACATCAAGATGCTGCGCGCCAACTTAAAGCAGTACCGCAAATTTATAGTTACGCTGAGGGGTGTGGGTTATAAGTTCGAAGCCTGAAACGGCGGACAGGAAAAAGCGTTCGCGGACCTTACAACTTAAAAGAATAAACAGCACGAACACGATTTTGTGGAGGTATTTCACCTTTTTCGCGCTGGGGGTCATAGCCGTAATAGCGCTCGTCTGTTACGGCATTTTGGGCAATGCGGTTTTATCTCAGGCAAAGCGGCGGGTGCGCTCGGTGGGCGGTGATATGGTCGAAATAATCAAAGGCGACGTCACCGCGAACGAGATATTACAGATAATAACCGACTATTCGTTGTCCGACGGCGTGGACGTGTTTATATTCGACGCGGACGGCAAACTGGAAATGCCCGATATGACGTTGTCGGAGGACAAGATAGCGCCCGTATACGAGGCGCTGACCGCCCGCATCGGCGAGTGGGAGGAGGACAAGACCGTCGAGTATAATTCGCGCAGCGGTAACCGCACGACGCTCAATTTCGCCGCGTGCGTGAGCCTTGACGGCGAACGGTACACGATGCTCGTGCGCTTTCCCGTCACGCATATAGCCGAGCTTGTAAGGCGGATGGAATTGTATCTGCTGATTGTCGGACTGGGTGCGGGCGTGATAGCCTTCTTCATTTCGTATTCGCTCGCGAACAAGCTGTCGGAACCTTTAAGGGAGATTTCGGGAACGGCGCAAAAGCTTGCCGACGGCGACTACGACGTGCAGTTCAACTCGGCGCAGTACGCGGAAATCGCCAAGCTTTCCGACACGCTCAACTATATGAAGGACGAGATTAAAAAGAGCGAGGACTTCCGTAAAGAGTTGGTTGCAAACGTCTCTCACGACTTAAAGACGCCGCTTACTATGATAAAGGCGTACGCGTCTATGATAAAGGAAATTTCGGGCAACGACCCCGAAAAGAGGGAGAAACACCTCGACGTAATCATAGAGGAAGCCGACCGTCTGACGGGGCTTGTAAACGACATTCTGAGTACGTCGAAAATCACCGCGGGGCTCGAACAGCCCAACAAAAAGGTGTTCAATTTAACCGAGCTTTTGTACGGCGTAATAAACAAATTCAGCTACTTGCAGGAAACGCAGGGGTACTCGATAATGGTCGACGTGGAGGCGGAGCTGTACACGCTTGCCGACGAGGAGCAGATTTATCAGGTCGTCTACAACCTTATTTCCAACGCGGTGAATTACACGGGCGAGGACAAAACGATTTATATTTCGCTCAGATACAACGCGGAGGATAAGCGCATAAATTTCGCCGTGCGCGATACGGGAAAGGGCATTGCCGAGGACGAGCTCGCGCATATCTGGGAAAGGTATTACCGAAGTAAGGACAGCCATCTGCGCCCCGTCAAGGGCACGGGCTTGGGCTTGAATATAGTAAAGGTAATTCTTCAAAAGCACGGCTTTAATTTCGGAGTAAAGACAAATCGGAGCGAGGGTTCGACGTTCTACGTCGATTTTCCCTCGGCGTAAAAATAAAGCAACCCTTGGCGGGTTGCTTTTATTTTTGCGCAGTGCTATAATACGCATATGCAGGAACAGTTTATAAGAAGCGCGTACGTGTTGGGCGAGGGCGCAATACGGAAGTTAAATAACAGTCGCGTAGCGGTTTTCGGGCTTGGCGGAGTGGGCGGATACGTCGTCGAAGCGCTCGCCAGAATAGGGGTGGGAACGCTCGATTTAATCGACGGCGATAAGATTGCAGAGAGCAATTTAAACCGTCAGATTATAGCTTTGCACTCTACCGTCGGCAGGTATAAAGCCGAGGTTGCCGCGGAGCGCATAAAAGCGATTAACCCCCACATATGTGCCAACGAACGCAATATTTTCTACGATAAAACTACGGAAAATCAGTTCGATTTCACGCAATACGACTACGTTGTCGACGCTATCGACTGCGTTACGTCCAAGATTATGCTTGCGGTAAACTGTCGGAAAGCGGGAGTGCCTCTCATATCGTGTATGGGCACGGGCAACAAGCTCGATCCCATGGCTTTCAGGGTTGCCGACATTTCGAAAACGTCGGTTTGTCCGCTTGCCCGCGTTATGCGGCGCGAGCTGAAAAAAGTCGGAGTGGAAAAACTCAAAGTCGTCTATTCGGAAGAGCAACCGATACAAGGCGACCGCACGGGCGAAGAGGCGCGCGTGCCCGGTTCGGTATCTTTCGTGCCTCCCGCGGCAGGGCTTTTAATCGCCGCCGAAGTGGTAAAAGGTCTATTATAAATATTCTTTCCGAGGGTAATAATTTACTTGCTTTTTCAATCCTTCCGTCCTATAATAAAAATACGGAACTTTTGTTTGTATGGAAAATCGCGAATTTAAACTTCATTCGAAATACAAGCCGACGGGCGACCAGCCGCAGGCGATAGAAAAGCTCGTCGAGGGCGTAAAGGACGGTATCCGCACGCAGGTGCTTTTGGGCGTTACGGGCTCTGGCAAAACCTTTACTATGGCTAACGTCATAAAGGAGGTCAACCGCCCCACGCTCGTCATTGCGCACAACAAGACGCTTGCGGCGCAGCTCTGTAACGAGTTCAAGGAGTTCTTCCCCGAAAACCGCGTGGAGTACTTCGTTTCGTACTACGACTATTATCAGCCCGAAAGCTACATTCCGTCGACCGACACCTATATCGAAAAGGATATGAGTTTAAACGACGAGATAGACAAACTCCGCAACTCGGCGACGAGCTCGCTGGGCGAAAGGGAGGACGTAATAGTCGTGGCTTCCGTGTCGTGCATATACGGCTTGGGTGCGCCCGAGGAGTATTTCCGCCTCGCCATATCTATGCGACCGGGCGACGAGCTCAACCGCGACGACCTGATAAGAAAGCTTGTCGAAATTCAGTACCAGCGCAACGATATGGACTTTCACCGT
>CAMWWH010000068.1 GCA_947177975.1 uncultured Clostridia bacterium
CTTCCAATAAGGAGATAATTTAAAATTTATAAAAATATTATAACTACTTTAAAATTGTCAGCATAGCTGACATTGAGGGCGGCAAAGATATTGCTGCCTGAATTAAATTTTCAGTGATTACAAAAGATTATGAATTCAGCCCAGTTTAACGCTTTAATAAGACAAGCGAAAAATAAAGACGAGCAAGCCGTTATTATATTAAACAAATTTTGTATTAATGTAATAAGGCGTCATCTTTCGCTAAAATTTAATAGCCGACAAGAGGTGGAAGATTGGGCACACGATATTTTTGTCTATAAAATCCTTTCTAACCTGCCTGATAAACTTATACTGCATCCCGTGGCTTGGCTTTATAAAATATCCGATAATTACGTTTATACCGAGCTTAAAAAGCAAAAACGCACCTTAGAATATAAAGACGATATATATTCCGACCAGGAATTTGTCGATTTATATCATAAATATATGCTTGAAAAGGTTTTGAAGGATGAAGACGAACTCACGGTAAAAATTCTGGTTTTAAATCTGCACTACGGTTATACTTTCGAAGATATAGGAATTCTTTTAAAAATGAAGCCGGCAACCGCACGACAGCGTGCGTCGAGAGTAAAAAGAAAAATTAGATACAAGAAGTCACAGAACCCGAACAAATTTAGTCTATAAAGTACTAAAACTTTTGTGAGGTGTTCTACTGATGAAAAAGAAAATTTTAACCCTGTGCCTTTTGGTTTGCTTGTCGCTCGGCATAGCAGGCGGAGGGATTTCCGCCTTTGCCGACGTAAGCCTGGAGGAGTGCGATTTGTGCTTCCAGCAAACGGTAAGCGCGATTTTGGAAGAAACGGAGGTAAACGGCAATTCGATAGTGACTCAGCGCAAACCGCTGTACGATTTGAAGCTGCAAAGTCTGGGTTGCGTTTATTCGTTTGAAACGGCGTTGGGTGAGGGATATGCCGTAGTTATCTGCGATAACGGCAATTACATAGCGCAGGAATTCGTAAAGTCGTCGGCAAGCCCTTACGCCGATGTCGCGGAAGACGAGCTTTGCGTTTACGCCTATACTATGACCTATTTAAAGAGCGTTGACGGTCAGATTTGCGACATAGAAACGTCTACGCCGCTCACCGAAGAAGCAGTCGACTCGCTAAGCGAAATTGCAATTTTCTATCACGGTGACGCAAATTCGGACTATGTAAGTAAAGAAATAAAAGTATATTACACTGCACGGGATTGCGACAAAAAAAATCTATGTTGGGGAGCACCCGTATATTTTAATTCCGGTTGGACGAGCGGCTGCGCCGCCGTTGCGGGAGGCAACTTAATAGGCTATTACGACAGGTTTCACGAAGATCTGATTCCCAATCACGAAGCGGGAGTATCTTACGGTGACTTATTTATTTACGATTACCAAGACCAATACGTAAACGAAGTAATAAGCACTTTGTATGCGGAGATGAACGGCAATGCGGACGGAATAACCGAAGCGGACTTTAAGAGCGGAATGAAAAAGTACTGTTCAGGTAAGGGCTTGTCTTGCGACTTTACTTCATTAAAGAGCGGAAGCAAAATTGACTACAGTGCCGTTAAAAATTGCATAGACAGCGGTTACCCTTTGGTTTTGTTTTTAAATACGTATAATATTTGTACTTTGTTAGAGCAACAAACACTCAGTCAAATGTTTTACGAAATCCATTCGGGAAACCACGTAATGCCCGGGTTCGGATATACAAATTTAACTTACACACTTAACGACGGTTCGAAGAGCGAATACAAGTTTATAAACGTTTCAACCGGGTGGAGTGATCCGTCGTCAGCGTATTTCAATATAGAGTACTGCACAAATATCGTATCGGCTTATAAAGTAGACGTACATTGAGGAATATATGAATTTAAAGAAATTTATGGAGCAGAAAGCGGACGAGGAATTTTCTTCCGTGCTTTCGGACAGCGAAAAGGAATATTGCAGACAACTCGAAGCGGAGTATCCTGTAAAAGATATAAGGGATAAGCGCAGGTTTTGGGTTTTCTTTTCTTGCGCGTTTGCAATACTTGTTGCGGCGGTGATAACGATATCGATTATTTTTTCACCGCACAACAGTTCTCCGTTGAAATATCAGGGCGAAAAAAAATCTGTTGATTCAACTATAGCCGATTTAAATAGTGATACAAAATATTTCGATATCAGTTTAGTGGAAAACGCTAGATGTAAAGTTTCTTTAAGTTACGACGTGGAAAGCGGGGATAAACTTTATTATGGGTTGGAGGCGAGAGGACTTTTTGAAACCAGTCAATTCATCTTTGTAATAAATCCCGATTATAATTACGAATTTAAAAAATTTGAAGGCGAGGAACAACAAAAGCAGTTAAGCGGTTATGAAATAAACTATGTCAGCCGTGATTTAATAGACAGCTCTCAGTATACCGCATGGATAAAAATTAAGACCGAGACGGCATATATTACGTGCACGCAGTCTCCGTCGCGCGGCGACCAAGCCTTTTTCGACTACGTTCAAAGCGTAATAAATGTGAAGTAAAGGCAGTTACAATTTCAATCATAATTCGACATAATCCCACATATATTTACCAAAGAGAGGGTAAAGATATGTGGGATATTCATATGCGCATACTTGCAGAAGCGGAGTACATAGTAAAGACCAACTCGACCGTACGCGCGTGCGCCGGTCACTTCGGTATTTCCAAATCCACCGTACATAAGGACGTGACAGAGCGTTTGGAGGAAATAGATAGCAAGCTGTTCGAGAGCGTGAGAGAGGTGCTCGACAAAAACCTTTCCGAGCGCCATATCCGCGGCGGGCTTGCAACGCGCAGCAAGTATGAACGCGCAAGGAAAAATTTTTCATAAAATTTACACCGTAACTCTCGGTTTATAATTTGGCATTTGTCTTATGTTATGATATAATTTATTCGGTATATTATTGCATAAGGTAAAATATGGCTAATCTTTTGGGAATTGACGTCGGTTCGACTACCGTAAAGGTTGTCGCTATCGATGAAAGCGGAAAAATTTTATATAAGTCCTACGTGCGTCACTTTGCAAAGGTAAAGGAGACGGTTCTTGCCGAGCTTGACAACGTTTTGAAGCAAGCGCCCGCATCTTACAGTGCGTGCATTACGGGCAGTGCGGGTCTCGGACTTTCACAGCGCAGCGGAGTTGCGTTCGTGCAGGAAGTGCAGGCGGCATTCACTGCAATCCGCAAGTACTACCCCGACGCGGACGCGGCGGTGGAGCTGGGCGGCGAGGACGCTAAAATTATATTCGTCACGGGCGGTACCGAACAGCGAATGAACGGTAGCTGCGCGGGCGGTACGGGCGCGTTCATCGACCAGATGGCGACCCTTTTAAACGTAACCGTGCCCGAGATGGACGAGCTTGCTTTAAAAGCCGAGCGCGTATATCCCATAGCCTCGCGTTGCGGCGTGTTTGCAAAGTCGGACATTCAGCCGCTCTTAAATCAGGGCGCAAACAAGGCGGACATTTCCGCGTCGATTTTTCAGGCGGTCGTCGACCAGACGGTATCGGGCTTGGCGCAGGGGCGCAGAATTAAGGGCAAAGTGCTTTTCTTAGGCGGGCCTCTGCACTTTTTAAAGGGCTTGAAAAACGCGTTTAAAACCACTTTAAAGCTCGACGACGAGCACGCGATATTCCCCGAAGACGCGCCCTGTTTTATGGCAATCGGCGCGGCGCTGCACTCGGCTACGGTGCAGTCGAAAGACTTAAAGGAAATAATTTCCGCAATAGAAAATTCGTCGGGAAGCGAAGAGATAATCACGGGCGAACCGCTGTTTACGAGCAAGGAAGAGTACACGGCTTTCGTTGCCCGCCACCGCGCAACCGACCTCGAATTCTGCGACATTCAGACCTACGAGGGCGGCGCATACCTCGGCATCGACAGCGGCTCGACGACGACCAAGCTTATTTTAATTACTCCCGACTGCCGCATACTTTATTCGCACTATCAGTCCAACAACGGACAACCCCTCGATATCGTAATCGGAAAATTAAAGGAAATTTTCGCAGTCACCCAAGGCAGAATTAAAATTCTGGGCAGTGCGGTTACGGGCTACGGCGAGGATTTAATAAAAGCGGCAATCAAAGCCGACTTCGGCATAGTCGAAACGGTGGCGCATTTTAAAGCCGCGCTTCACTTCAATCCTAAGGTCGATTTTATCATCGACATCGGCGGTCAGGACATAAAATGCTTTAAAATCAAGAACGGCGCAATCGACACGATTATGCTCAACGAGGCTTGTTCCTCGGGTTGCGGCTCCTTTATTCAGACCTTTGCGCGCGCAATGGGAATGGAAATCGACAAGTTCTCGATTTGCGGACTGTACGCAAAGCACCCCGTCGAGCTGGGCTCGCGTTGCACCGTGTTTATGAACAGTGCGGTAAAGCAGGCGCAGAAGGAGGGCGCGACGGTGGAGGATATCTCCGCGGGACTGTCCTCGTCAATCGTCAAAAACGCAATTTATAAGGTTATCCGTGCGGCGAGCGCGGACGAGCTGGGCGATAATATCGTAGTGCAGGGCGGCACTTTCTTGAACGACGCGGTACTGCGCTCATTCGAAAAAGAGACGGGCAAACAGGTTATAAGGCCTGGAATTGCCGGTCTTATGGGCGCGTTCGGCGCGGCGCTGTACGCAAAGGAAAACGTGCAGGGCGACAGCACGACGTTGGACGGCGAGGCGCTCAAAGACTTTTCCTACGTTTCCAAGTCCACGAATTGCCACGGCTGTACATCCAACTGCAACGTAAATATCATAACCTTCCAAGGCGGAAGCCGCTACGTTTCGGGCAACAAGTGCGAGAGGGGTGCGGGGCTTAAACCCGCTTCGAGCGAGCTCGATATCTACGCGTATAAGCAGGATAGACTGCTTGCAAGCGTGGAGGGCTTAAAGGGCAAGAAGGGCAAAGTAGGCTTGCCGTTACAGCTCGTTATGTACGAACAGCTCCCCCTGTGGGCGGGCTTTTTCGAGAGCCTCGGCTTCGAGGTGGTTTTAAGCGAAAAGTCGTCGCGCAAGCTGTACTTCTTGGGTCAGCATACCGTTGCAAGCGATACGGCTTGCTATCCCGCAAAACTTATGCACGGGCATATCGAAAGTCTTCTGGATATGGGCGCAGACTTCATTTTCCTGCCGTGCGAAAGCTATAATTTGGACGAGCACTGTTCGGTCAATCACTATAATTGCCCTGTCGTCGCGTACTATTCCGAGCTTTTAAAGGCGAACAACGAGCGGCTTACGGACGAAAATTTCGTAATGCCATACCTCGATTTAAACGAGGAAAAGACAGCGGTTGCCAAGCTGCACGCAACGTTTGCAAAGTACGGAGTATCCAAAAAACAGATTGCAAAGGCTTTGAAGGTCGGATTTGAGAGGCTAAACAAATATCACGCGGACGTGCGTGCGCGCGCGGACTACATAATTAAAAAGGCGCGCGAAGAGGGCAGGCAGATAATAGTGCTTGCGGGCAGACCTTACCACCTCGACAACGAGATAAACCACGGCATAAACAAGCTTTTAACCTCGTTAAACCTTGCGGTGCTCTCCGAGGACGCTGTGTTCGACAGGGCGGAAATGGTCAAGGTCAACGTTTTAAACCAGTGGACGTACCACGCAAGGCTTTACCGCGCGGCGCAGTACTGCTGCGAAAATGCGGATATCAACCTTGTACAGCTTGTGTCGTTCGGTTGCGGTATCGACGCGATAACCACCGACGAGGTGCGCTCGATTATGGAAAAGAACGGAAAGCTTTACACGCAGATAAAAATCGACGAAATAAACAACCTCGGCGTTGTGAAAATACGACTCAGAAGTATGCTTGCGGCAATCGAAGAGAGCAAGCGCGGAAAAAACGATGGAAGAAATTAAGACGGTAGACTACACCGAAAACTACCCCAAGTGGAAAGCCGAATACAAAAAGACGCATAAAATACTCGTTCCCGATATGCTCCCCTGGCACTTCGCCATTATCGAGGAGCTGTTGAAGCAGGAGGGGTACGACGTCGAAATACTCAAAAACGACTCCCGCACGGTCATAGACGAGGGGTTAAAGCACGTGCACAACGACACGTGTTATCCCTGCCTTTGCGTCGTTGGGCAGTATATCGACGCGCTCAAAAGCGGAAAGTACGATACGGAGCACACCGCGGTCTTGATAACGCAGTCGGGCGGCGGTTGCAGAGCGTCGAATTATATTCCGCTCATTCGCCGCGCGCTCAAAGCCGAGTTCCCCAAAGTGCCCGTCGTTTCGGTCAACTTTTCTGGCTTGGAAAAGGATAGCTCGTTCCCGATGAGCTTAAAGCTTATGCTCAAACTCGTCTACGCGATTTTCTACGGCGACACGGTTATGTGGTGCTACAACCAGACCAAGCCGTACGAAGATGAGACGGGCGCAAGCGATTTGGTGCGCGACTTCGTTGTTAAAGAGATAACCGAAAGCTTTAAAACCAAAAGTTATAAGCAGTTCAAGCGGATAAACAACGTTATAATCAATTCGTTTGCCGCCATAAAGCGCAAAGAGGAAAAGAAAGTAAAGGTGGGCATCGTCGGCGAAATTTACGTCAAGTATGCGTACCTCGGCAACAACAATCTCGAAAAGTTTTTGCTTTCCGAGGACTGCGAGCCAGTCGTGCCCGCTTTAATGGACTTCGTGCTGTACTGCATAGTCAACAACATAAACGACGGATATTTCTACGGCAGAAAGGGCTTTTTCTGGCAGGCGAATAAATTCCTGTATAAAGTTCTGCACAAGAAGCAGAAAAAGATAATTTCGTATTTTGAAAAAGACGGTAATTTCGAGTCCATACACGACTTCGAGCATTTAAGAAGGTGCGCGGACAAGGTGTTGAATCAGGGCGTGAAGATGGGCGAGGGCTGGCTGATTGCGGCGGAAATGGCGGCTTTGGCTGAAACGGGAGTGGGCAATATCGTGTGTGCGCAACCGTTCGGGTGCTTGCCCAACCACATAGCGGGCAAGGGCGTCGTGCGCACTTTAAAGACGGAATATTCCGACGAAAATATCGTGGCGGTGGACTACGACCCGTCGGCAACGCGCGTCAATCAGGAAAACCGCATAAAGCTTATGCTCGCCACGGCAAGGGAAAATTTAAATAAATAATAAAATTTTTAAATCCAACGGAGGTAAATTTATGGATTTATTGAAAAAAGGTATTGCGGAAGCAATCGGCACGTTCGTGCTCGTGTTCTTCGCCTGCGGCGTTGC
>CAMWWH010000069.1 GCA_947177975.1 uncultured Clostridia bacterium
CGGTGGCGGTGGCTGCGGCGGCAGGTAAGCGGTGAGCCACCGCAGGCAAATCCTTTAATCGCTTGTACGTAAAACAAACTTAATCACTGCAAAACGTAAGCCCCGCGGCTTTTTGCCGCGGGGCATTTAAATCATAACAGACATATTCGTTTATTTTGGGAGAGAGCGTATTTCAAGGTATAGTACGTGCCGCCTTCGTTGACGCGCTTATATGCAAACAGCAGATTGCAATTATCCACCATATATCTGTCGCGCGCCTGCATGCAGCCGTTATAATAATGATTACTTAAAGTCCTTACTTCGTCGCACTGCCGCAAGATTTTATTGTATCTCGCCTTTTCTTCGGGCGGGAAATATCTGCTCTGTCCCTCGCACGGAACGCAGGCTATAAGCTTGATTTCGGGGAAAATCTTTTTAAGCTTTAAAACAAGCTCGGCGGCAAGCATATCGAAGCCCATCGCCATACCGCTAAGAAAGGTATCGTAGCCCTCTTCAATAAACGCGGTAATAACTTCTTCCATCCGCGAAACGTCGAAATTTTCTTCCATTTGTCTGTGCCCCGTAAAGGCGCAGGTTTTTTCTATATTCATATAATGGGGGATTTCCTTTCCTTGCCCTGTCCGCGGGGATATTTTTCGGGGGTGTGTTTTATCTTTTTAACGACTACCAAAGTGCGGCTTTCGCCGTTGGGCAGTTCGTATTTTTCCACGTGTCGAAGTTCGCCGCCCAAAACTTCGAAAGCTTTTTTCGCCTCTTCGATTTCTTCGGGACAGTTACCCTTGTAAGCTATGAACAATCCGCCTACTTTGACGAACGGCAGGCAGTATTCGGCGAGAGTATTCAGTCTTGCGACGGCGCGCGCGGTGCATACGTCGAACTTTTCACGGTATTTTTTGTCCTTGCCCAGCTCCTCGGCGCGCGCGTTTACCACTTGTACACAATCGAGCTGCAACTTATCGACAACCGCCTTTAAATACTCGCACTTTTTACCCGTGCTTTCAACCAGAGTGAACTTCAAATCGCCGCGTAAAAGCTTTAAGGGAACGGAGGGAAAACCGCCTCCCGAACCTATCTCTACGACCGAAACACTTTCGTCAAAGAACATATCACCCGCGACGCAGTCGAGGAAATGTTTCATATAAATATCCTTTTCGTCGGTTATCGCGGTCAGATTGAACCTATTATTATAATCGAGAAGAATATTTTTAAAGGCTTCGAACCTTTCCTTCAACTCTCCGTTTATAATTTCTTCATAGCTCTGCAAATTCATAGCTAAGTAATTGTAACATACAATCAATTCACTTTCAAGCGTTTTCTTTTTTTAGCGTTCAATTGTACAAAAAGTTATCAACCCATCCACAATCGGCGGTTGATAACAATTTTTTTACTTATTTTTCGTCAAAAAAATCCTTTTTATCAAACTGCGACCTTTTGAAATTATCGACATATCAACCTTTTATCAACTTTAAACTCAACAAAAACTTTTTAAATAAAGTGCGGTCAAACCCGCTTAAAATCGGCTTATTTTGTTGCAATTCACCGCAATTTTTGTTATTATATTAAAGGTATCGGATATTGCGCTGAAAGTTGTCTACAATTCAACCGCTACCTAATAATAATACTAATTACAAAATAAATAATAAAAATATATAATTTATAATTTTTACAAGGCGGGGAAGGAGTTTTACAATGAAAATTATCTGCGAAGGCATAGATTTATCCGAGGCGATTTTAAAGGTCATCAAAGCGTGTGCTACGAGAACTACCGTACCGGTAATGGAATGTATCAAATTGTCGGCTAAAAACGACGGCATTACCTTGACGGCTACCGACGGCGAGATTGCCATTCAGAAGAAAATAAAGGCGGAGGTCTGCGAGGAAGGCGACGTCTGCGTGCCGGGTAAATTTTTCGCCGACTTCATAAAAAAGCTCGAAGGCGTGCAAATCACTCTTTCGGCAAACAACGGAAAAATGGACATTATCTACGCCGACAGCCAGACCTGTATGCAGGTGCTTTCCGCGGACGATTTCCCCAAGGTGGACGTCGACGTAAACGAAAATTCGGTTGTGTTAAAGACGGACGAGCTTAAAAAGCTTATATCCGCAACCTCGTTCTGCTGCGCGTCCGACGATTCCCGTCCCATTTTAAAGGGCTGTCAGATTGTCGTTTCCGGAGAAGATATCTGCGTGACCGCTCTCGACGGTTTCCGTCTTGCGACCGCAAAGGGAAAAGTTACTTCGTCGACGGGCGACCTTGAAATTATCTGCCCCGCAAGAACGCTGAACGAAATCGAAAAGATGCTTCCTTCGGGCGAGGGTGAAACGGAGCTCAGACTGAAAAGGGGAGTTTTGCTCGTCTGCGTCGACGACACCGTTCTGACGTCCAGCCTCTATAACGGCGACTTCATCAAAAAGGACAACATTATTCCCAAGACTTATCTTACGTCTGTTACCGTAAAAAGGGACGTTTTAAAGGCTTCCATAGAGCGCGCCGCAATCCTTGTCAGGAACGACAGAAACAGTCTTATAATTATGGATATAGGACAGGGGAAAATCGAGATATCTTCCAATTCCGAAATTGGCAACGTCAACGAACCCGTGAGAGCGGACGTCGAGGGCAAGGATCTGAAGATTGCAATGAACTCGAAGTTCATAACCGACGCCATCAACGCGCTGGACGAAGAGGATATCGTTTTGTCTTTCAATAATTCGGTTCAGCCCTTTATTTGTGAAAATAGACAAAGTAAAGAAGTATTATATTTAATTTTACCCGTAAGGACGACTAATAACGCTTGACTTAAAGTGTAAAATAATTATAAAATGATTTAGTTAATAACGAAAACAGGAGTTAATCTATATGAAAAGAACTTATCAACCCAAGAAAAGACAGAGAAGCAAGGTTCACGGTTTCAGAAAGCGTATGGCTTCGACCGCAGGCAGAAAGGTTTTAAAGAGAAGAAGAAACAAGGGCAGAAAAAAGCTCAGTGCTTAAACTGCGTAAATGAAATATCAGCGGCTCAAAAAAAACGCCGACTTTCAGCGGCTGTTTAAAAAAGGTAAGAAAGCGTATTCCAGAGATTTAACCGTTATCTATTCGCCCTGCGCGGATAAGACGGTTATGGGTATAGCTCTTTCCAAAAAGCACGGCAAGGCGGTTATGCGCAACCGTATCAAACGGCTTATAAGGGCGGCTTTTTCAAACAATTACGGAAAACTCGGCGGCAACTATTCGCTCGTTATCCTGCCGAAAGTGCGCGACGAGTATTCCTACGCCGATATCGAAAAATCGCTTTTAACCTGCTTTAAGGCTATGGACGAAAAAAAATGAGCCGTCTTTTTTCGTATACGAGGTGGGCTGTTTTCAAGCCCTGGCTGTGGCTTAAAATCATAGGAATGCACCTTATAGTTTTTTATCAGAAGCATTTTTCCCGCCACACCTGTCTTTACGAACCTACCTGCTCCGAGTACACTTTGAGGTGCATAAACAATCACGGCTTTATTATAGGGGTAATTTTAGGTATCTGGCGCATTTTAAGGTGCAACCCCTTTTCAAAGGGCGGCTTCGACCCCGCTCCCGAAAATCATTTTAAGGTAAGATGGGTTTTATAACCCGTCGGAATTTATTGAATGTATAATATCTTAGCACAAGCTACGTTGGGTTACGGTATAAGAGAGGCGGGCAACGTTTCCTTAAACTGGATAGGCGAGCTTATCAGAATTTTAATAGAGGGTATCGGCATAGTCGGTTTGGGAATTATCGTGTTCACGGTAATTTTAAAGACTATCGTTTTGCCTCTCGATATATATTCGCGTATAAAGGGCAAGAAGCAGGCGCTCATAATGGAGCGTATGCGTCCGCAGATGGAAAAGCTGCAAAAGCAGTACGCCAACGACAAGAATATGTATCAGCAGAAGGTAATGGAGCTGCAGAAAAAGAGCGGTTATTCCATGTTCGGCGCGTGCCTGCCCACGATAGTTTCGCTCGTCATATTCATTATCGTTTTCAACGCGTTCTCGACCTATTCGCAGTACGCTAACTTAAAGAATTATAACGATATGGTCGGCGTGTACAACGGAGTCGTGCAGTCGTACGTAATCGACGAGGATAATCCCGACGGCTTTTTGGAGTACAGCGAGGAAATGACCGACTATATCGTGCATTTCGACGCGTTCGCCAAGCATTACGACGGCGAAAGAGCGGGAAAGGACGAAAGCTACGGCGCTTCCAAACTGAATGAAGCCGATAAGCTCGACACGCAGGTTTATCTGTACTTTGCCACCGAATACAAGGCGGCGCACAAGGGCTACGACGGCAACTTCAAGGTTCAGATGGTAAACGACGTCGACGCAAGCGGCAACCTTACCGACGCGGCGGTTGCGATAAGAAATACTCTCGTATCCTATTATCTCGAAGAGCCGGCTGCCCGCGAGGTCAAGGCTTACTACGAGGACGGTCACAACAACAGCTTTTTGTGGGTACACAACCTGTGGTATCCCGACAGTACTTTAAATAAGGAAATCCCCAACTTTTCGAAGTTCAAGTCGACGATAACCAAGGCGTCGATAGGCGACGACTACGCCGAAAGCTACGAAAAGGTTACGGCGGCGCTGGACAAGCAGAAGAACCAGTACAACGGCTATTTCATTTTAATCGTACTTTCAATCGGTTTGATGCTGTTACAGCAGTGGATATCAATGCGCGCAAACAAGGCGGTCAACGACCTTTCCACCGTCGACGGTTCGGGCGCGAAAACCAACAAATATATGATGATTATGATGCCCATAATCTACGGTATATTCTCGTTCTTCTATTCGGCGTCGTTCTCACTGTACATGATAACGAATACCGTTTACGGCTTGGTTACTATGCTTATAATCAACAAGTGCGTGGACGTCTGGTTCAAGAAGAAGGAAGAGAGGGGCGAGCTCGACGCATACCTTGCCAAGAAAGAGAGAAAGAGCAAGCGCGGCGCGGCAAGCGGCGTCAAGAGCAGAAACGTCAAAAAAGTAAGGTAATTTCAGGAGCAGGAAATGGACGAAAAGAACGTTTACAGCGGTAAGACCGTTGAAGAGGCAATTCAAATCGGTCTTGCGACGCTGGGCGCAACCGAGGATCAGGTTGATATAACCGTACTCGACGAGGGCAAAAAGAAGCTCATCGGCGGAGTTAAAGCGCGCGTAAAGGTAGTAAAAAAGGTATCCGACGGCAAGAGAGCCGTGGAATTTATCGAAGGTCTTTTGCAGATTTTAAATCTGCACGCGGTGTGCGAGATTGTTTCCGACGACGACAATAAGGTGGAAATCAACGTTACGTCGACCGAGAGCAACCATATCATAGGTCACCACGGCGAGGTTCTCGATTCCATTCAGAGTCTTGCGGGCGCGGTTGCGAATATTGGTAGAGAGGATTACAAGCGCGTGGTCGTAGACTGCGAAAATTACAGGGCGGGCAGAGAAAAGACGCTCGTAGAGCTTGCAGGCAGACTTGCGAAAAAGGCGGTCGAAAGACAGCGCAGAGTTACCCTGGAGCCGATGAACCCCTACGAAAGAAGGATTATTCACTCGGCGCTTTCGGAAAGCGAAGAGGTTAAAACCATTTCCAGCGGCAAAGAACCCGCAAGGTTCGTCGTAATTATTCCCAATAACGAAAAGCCCTACGACGGCAAGCGCGAAAGAAACTTCGGCGAACGTCGCGGACGCGGTCGCGACGACAGACGCGACGGTGGAAGAGGTAACGGAAAAGGTCGCGGTGATAGGCGCGACGGCGGCGCTCCCCGTTCTTCGGGCGGCGGCAAGGCTAAGCGCGAAATACATTTCGGCACGTTCCTCGGCAACAGTGGAAACAACGGTTCCGAAGAATAATAAAGAAAAATCAGTGCGGCATATTGCCGCACTTTTTATTATAATTTGTGATTTTTGTGCAAAAATTAACTAATTTTGAAAAATTTTCACAAAAAACTTTTATAAAACGCTTGATTAAATTTTTGTATTTGTTATAATGTGGATAGTAAATACTTTTTCGGAGAAAAAAGCAATGACTATTACGGAAGCAGTAGCATACCGCTTGGGCGGTATACTTAAAGAACGCGGAATGAAGAAAAAGACTTTGGGCAAGCTTCCCGGAGTAAAGGCGCAGAGCATAAGCAACATTTTCAGAAGCAAGAGTGTTGCGGGCATCAGTATGACTACGCTGTACCGCATTTGCCGTGCTCTCGATATAACTATGTCGGAGTTCCTGAACGACCCCGTTTTCGACAACATAGAATTGCCTGAATAAGCGTTAAAACAAAAAAATAATCCCCCGCGGCGTTCGCCGCGGGGGATTCTTTATTATTATTTATTTAGCGCAGTTTTCTTTTAAAGTGTTAAGACATTCGGTAAGCTCTGCGGGGATACGGTCTTTAATCGTGCCGTTGTAGTAGCCCTCGATTTCCTCGGCCTCTTTAGCCCACTTAGCCTTGTCGACTGCGAGAATTTCTTTCAGCTCTTCGATGCCGAACTTCTTGCCTTCGCAGATTTCGTAGTCGAGGTCGGTCAAGTCGATATCCTCAGCCTTGGGAACGTAGCCGATAGCCGTTTCGTCCGCGTCGACGGTGCCGTCGCAGCGCTTCAAAATCCACTCTAAAACGCGCATATTGTCGCCGAAGCCGGGCCACATAAAGTTGCCGTCCGCGTCCGTTCTGAACCAGTTTACGTTGAAAATCTTCGGGGGGTTCTTTACAACCTTGCCCATCTCGATCCAGTGAGCAAAGTAATCGCCCATATGATAGCCCGTGAAAGGCTTCATAGCCATGGGGTCGTGGCGCAGAACGCCTACCGCGCCCGTTGCCGCAGCCGTCGTTTCGGACGACATTGCAGAGCCGATAAATACGCCGTGGTTCCAGTCGCGCGACTGATATACGAGGGGAGTGGTGCTCGCTCTTCTTCCGCCGAAGATGATTGCCGAAAGGGGCACGCCTTCCTTGGAGTTGAAGTCGGGCGAAACGCAGGGGCAGTTCTGTGCGGGAGCGGTAAATCTCGAATTGGGGTGAGCCGCATAGGTCGACTTGTCTTTCTTGTCGAACTTAGCGGG
>CAMWWH010000070.1 GCA_947177975.1 uncultured Clostridia bacterium
AGTCCTTCTTGACTTCGCCCGTTACGGGGTCGACTACGATTACGTGCTTTAAGTTATCGGTATCGTCGATTTTAACCTTGCCCGAAACTTCGCAGAGGGTTGCGCAGCCCTTGGGTTTACGCGCCTCGAAAAGCTCTTCTACACGGGGAAGACCCTGTGTAATATCGCCCGTTGCAGCGATACCGCCCGTATGGAAGGTACGCATGGTAAGCTGGGTACCCGGCTCGCCTATGGACTGAGCCGCGATTACGCCGACCGCCTCGCCCGCCATAACGGGAGTGTTGGTTGCCATATTCTTGCCGTAGCACTTTGCGCACACGCCGAAACGCGAGTTGCAGGTGAATACCGAACGGATGGATACAGCCTCGATGCCCGCCGCGATAATCTTCTTTGCAAGCTCGTCGGTGACGAACTCGTTCTGAGCAACGATTACGTTGCCGTCCTTATCGACTACGTCTTCGGATACGAAACGACCCTGAATTCTGTCCTCTAAGCCCTCGATAACCTCTCCGTTAGGTCCGATAATAGCCTTAACGACCATTCCGCGGGGCTTCTTGCTGCCCGCCATACAGTCGTCTTCTCTTACGATAACGTCCTGCGAAACGTCGACAAGTCTTCTGGTCAGATAACCCGAGTCCGCCGTCTTCAACGCCGTATCGGCAAGACCTTTACGACCGCCGTGCGAGGAAATGAAGTATTCGAGAACCGACAAGCCCTGACGGAAGCACGACTTAACGGGAACTTCGATTTTCTTACCCTGAGGGTTAACCATCAGTCCGCGCATACCGGAAAGCTGTTTCATCTGGTCGATTGAACCGCGGGCGCCCGAGTTAGCCATCATCCAAATGGGATTGAACTTGTCGAGCGATTTTTTAAGTTCGGAAGTAACCGCGTCGGTAGCCGAATCCCACGCGTCGATAACCGCGTTGTAGCGCTCCTCTTCGCGGAGCAAACCGCGCTGATACTTGCGCTCTATCTGCAATACCTTCTGTTCGGTTTCCTTTACGATTTCCTGCTTAGCCGCGGGAATGTGCATATCGAATACCGAAGTCGTGATTGCGCCGACCGTCGAATACTTGTAGCCCAAGGTCTTGATTTTGTCGAGAACGTCAGCCGCTCTGGGAGCGCCGCCCGTCTTGAAGCACTTCTCGACAATCTTGCCGAGCTGCTTTTTGCCGACTGCAACGTTGCCGCCAAGGAACTCGTACGAAATCTCGTACTTCAAATAATCTTCGGGCTTTTCGCGCTTTACGAAGCCCAAGTCCTGAGGCATCTGGTTGTTGAAAATAATTCTGCCGACGGTGGTCTTTACTACGCCCGTAACCGTCTGACCGTTGTAGGGCGACTTTTCGTCGTTAATCTTAACGGTGCGGCGGACGTAAACCTCGTCCTGCATATGAATATATTTAGTCTGATACGCCATCATCACTTCGTCTTCCGAAATGTATGCGTTGGCGATATACTTCTCTGCACCCTCTTCGCCCTCGGCGCACTCGTAATATCTGTCGCCCGACCAGCGGTAGAACTTGCCGTCCTCCCTGCGGATAATGGTCAGATAGTACGCACCCATAACCATATCCTGCGAAGGCTGCATAACGGGCTTGCCGTCGGAAAGCTTCAGGATATTGTTAGACGAAAGCATTAAGAACCTCGCCTCGGTCTGCGCCTCAATCGAAAGGGGCACGTGCACCGCCATCTGGTCGCCGTCGAAGTCGGCGTTGAACGCGGTACATACCAAGGGGTGAATTTTAATCGCTCTGCCCTCGATGAGCACGGGCTCGAAAGCCTGAATGGAAAGTCTGTGCAGCGTAGGTGCACGGTTTAAAAGAACGGGGTGTTCCTTGATAACCTCTTCGAGTACGTCCCAAACGTGGGGCTTAGCCTTTTCGACCGTACGCTTTGCGCTCTTGATATTCTGGCACGCGCCGCTCTCGACCAGCTTTTTCATTACGAACGGCTTGAAGAGCTCGATTGCCATTTCCTTGGGCAGACCGCACTGATAGAGCTTTAATTCGGGACCTACGACGATAACCGAACGACCGGAATAGTCGACACGCTTGCCGAGGAGGTTCTGACGGAAACGACCCTGCTTGCCGCGGAGCATACCCGAAAGGGATTTGAGCTCGCGGTTGGAAGGACCGGAAAGCGCTCTGCCGCGTCTGCCGTTGTCGATAAGCGCGTCGACAGCTTCCTGCAACATACGCTTCTCGTTCTTGACAATCATATCGGGAGCGCCCAGCTCCATCATTCTCTTAAGTCTGTTGTTTCTGTTGATAACTCTGCGGTACAAATCGTTCAAGTCGGACGAAGCAAATCTGCCGCCGTCGAGCTGTACCATGGGTCTGAGTTCGGGGGGAAGCACGGGAAGGACGGTCAAAATCATCCATTCGGGCTTGTTGCCGCTCTTTTTGAAGCTTTCGAGAATTTCGATACGTTTAACCGCTTTGAGCTTCTTCTGGCTTGCCGAGCTGGTCTCGATAATGTCGCGCGTTTCCTTGCACTCTTTGTCGAGGTCGACGGCCATTAAGAGCTCGCGGATAGCCTCCGCGCCCATACCGACCTTTAAGCCCGTAACCGAGCTGTCGCCGTACTTTTCCTCGATTTCGCGCAGTTCTTTATCGTTAATGACCTGCTTGTATTCGAGGGTGGGCACGGTGCCGGGGTCGAGTACCACGTAGGACGCAAAGTAAATTACCTGCTCCAACGCCTTGGGGCTCATATCGAGAATAAGACCTATTCTCGAAGGCACGCCGCGGAAATACCAGATATGGGATACGGGAGCCGCAAGCTCGATATGACCCATTCTTTCGCGCCTTACCTTGGCGCGGGTTACTTCAACGCCGCACTTCTCGCACACGATACCCTTGTAGCGTATGCGCTTGTATTTGCCGCAGTGGCACTCCCAGTCCTTCATCGGTCCGAAAATTCTTTCGCAGAAAAGACCGTCGCGTTCGGGTTTCTGGGTTCTGTAGTTTATGGTTTCGGGCTTGGTTACCTCGCCCTTGGAAAGTTCCCTGATTTTTTCGGGGGAAGCCACGCTAATCTTTATTGAGCAAAAATCGTTTAATTCGAACATAACTTTACCTCCCGCTTACTCCTCGTCTCCGTCGTCTTCGTCGTCGAAGAGCGTGAACTTGTCGCCCAGCTCGTCATCGTCGCCGAAATCGTCCATATCCTCGTCGGAGAAGAGCTCCTTGGAAACGAAACCGTCCTCGTCGTCATCGCTCTCGAACAGCGAAATATCTTCGATTTCGTCGTCCTCGGCAACGTCGTCGCCCGTGATGTCGAGTTCCTCTTCGGGCAGTTCTTTCTCTCTGTCCTCAGCCTCTCTCGCCTTCGCGTTGGGAATAGCCTCGTCGTCCTCGTCAAGCTCGTGAATAATCAGCTCCTCGCCGCTTTCGGTCAGAACCTTTACGTCGAGCGCAAGCGACTGCAATTCTTTCAAGAGTACCTTGAACGCCTCGGGGATACCCGGCTCGGAAATGTTGTTGCCCTTTACAATGCTTTCGTAAGTCTTTACACGTCCTACGATATCGTCCGACTTAACCGTCAGAATTTCCTGCAACACGTGCGCCGCGCCGTAAGCCTCGAGCGCCCAGACTTCCATTTCGCCGAAACGCTGACCGCCGAACTGCGCTTTACCACCGAGGGGCTGCTGCGTAACAAGGCTGTAAGGACCAATCGAACGCGCGTGAATCTTGTCGTCGACAAGGTGAATAAGCTTAATCATATACTGTACGCCGACGGTAACTCTGTTTTCGAAGGGCTCGCCCGTTCTGCCGTCGTATACCTGTATCTTGCCGTCAACCTTACCTTCGGGGTTGAGTATGTTGTTTTCGTTGAACAGTTTCTTTATATCCTGCTCGGTCGCGCCGTCGAATACGGGGGTTGCAATCTTCCAGCCGAGCTGTCTGCAAACAAGACCGAGGTGAACCTCCAATACCTGTCCGATATTCATACGCGAAGGAACGCCGAGGGGGTTAAGAACTATCTGCAAGGGAGTGCCGTCCGCAAGGAAAGGCATATCCGCCTGAGGCAACACGCGCGAGATAACGCCCTTGTTACCGTGACGTCCCGCCATCTTGTCGCCGACCTGCACTTTACGCTTCTGTGCGATATATACGCGCACCAATTTGTTTACGCCGGGCGAAAGCTCGTCCTTGTTCTCTCTCGTGAACACCTTTACGTCGACGACTATACCGCCCTCGCCGTGAGGTACTTTCAACGAGGTATCTCTTACCTCTCTCGCCTTCTCGCCGAAGATTGCACGGAGCAATCTCTCTTCGGGAGTAAGCTCGGTTTCGCCCTTGGGAGTAACCTTACCTACAAGTATATCGCCAGGCTGAACCTCCGCACCTATGCGGACTATACCGTTCTCGTCGAGGTCTTTCAAAGCGTCCTCGCCGACGTTGGGTATATCGCGCGTAATCTCTTCTTCGCCGAGCTTGGTGTCGCGGGCTTCCGTTTCGTGCTCTTCGATATGGATAGAGGTGAAGACGTCGTCCTGAACGAGCTTTTCACTGATAAGGATTGCGTCCTCGTAGTTGTAGCCTTCCCACTCCATATAGCCGATGAGAATGTTCTTGCCGAGTGCAAGCTCGCCGTTGTTTGTCGCGGGACCGTCGGCAATTATCTCGCCCTTTTCAACGCGGTCGCCCGTGTTGACGATGGGGCGCTGGTTCAAGCACGTGTTCTGGTTGGAACGCTCGAATTTCTTCAACTTGTACTCGACTACAAGTCCGTTGTCCTCGCGGATTTTAATCATATCCGACGCACTGCCGACAACCGTGCCCGCTTCCTTTGCGCGTACGATAACGCCGCTGTCGCGCGCAATCGCCGCCTCGATACCTGTTGCAACGATAGCGCTCTCCGTCTTCATAAGGGGAACCGCCTGACGCTGCATGTTCGAGCCCATCAACGCACGGTTGGTATCGTCGTTTTCAAGGAAAGGAATGAGCGCCGTCGCAACCGATACGAGCTGTTTGGGTGAAACGTCCATATAGTCCATATGGTCGGGAGTAAGCTGTGTAATCAAGTCCTGATGACGGCAGCCTACGTGCGTATTTATAAAGTGGTTATTCTCGTCGAGCGGCTCGTTCGCCTGCGCGACGGTGTATTTGTCTTCCTCGTCGGCCGTGAGGTAATCTACGTGGTCGGTTACGGTGGGAACGCCGTTTGCGTCCTTGATAACCTTTCTGTACGGCGACATAATAAAGCCGTATTCGTTGACCTTCGAGAATGTTGCAAGCGAGGAAATAAGACCTATGTTCTGACCTTCGGGGGTCTCTATGGGGCACAGTCTTCCGTAATGCGAGTGGTGAACGTCGCGGACTTCGAAGGTTGCGCGGTCGCGGTTCAGACCGCCGGGACCTAACGCGGACAACTTACGCTTGTGGGTAAGCTCTGCCGCGGGGTTGGTCTGGTCCATGAACTGCGACAGCTGCGAAGAGCCGAAGAATTCACGGATAACCGCCGATACGGGGCGAACGTTTACAAGTCCCGAGGGGGTAACTTCCATCGCGTCCTGAGTAGCCATTCTTTCCTTGATGAGCTTTTCAAGACGGGATATTCCTATACGTAACTGGTTGGTAAGCAATTCGCCGACCGAGCGCACGCGGCGGTTGCCGAGGTGGTCTATGTTGTCGATAGTGCCTATGCCGTACTGCAAATCTATGTTGGAAGAGATAGCCGCAACGATATCGTCAACCGTGATATGCTTGTGGTTGAGCTTTTCGATAATGGGCTTTATGGTCTTCTTTTCGTCAGCGTCGAGAACTTCCTTGCCGCTCTCCAACAGGTGATTGAAGAGCTTGCACGCCTCAACGAAGCGCACGCGCTGTTCGTGGCGCTTTTCGCGGTTCTTCTTCTCTTCGGGCTTTTCGTCCTCGGTTTCCTCCACTTCCACCGTGTAGTAAAGCGAGTTGATTTTGTCGAGGTACTTGTTAGCAACTTCCTCGCACGAAGCGGTCTTGCACTCCTCGGCGATCTGCTTCATGAACGCGAAGTTGGGATAATATACCGTGGGCAACAGTCCGTAAATCTTGGGGTTCTTGTCCGAAAGAGCCTTCCAGTTTACAGTGTTGTTCGCGATAATCTTGTGCTTGATTTCGCCCTGCTCCTTGTCGGATACGAGCACGAAAATTTCGTTTATGCCGCAGTCCTGAATTTCGACAGCCTTCTGTTCGGAAACGATTTCGCCCGCGCGAGCTAAAATTTCGCCCGTTTCGGGGTTGAACACGTCGTCCGCAAGCTTGCAGCCCGCAAGTCTGTACGAAAGGTTGAGCTTTTTATTGAACTTGTATCTGCCGACCTTAACTACGTCGTAACGTCTCTGGTCGAAGAACAGGTTGTTGAGGTGCTGCTTAACCGAAGCCTCAGTGGGAACTTCGCCCGGGCGCAGTCTGCGGTAAAGCTCGATTAAACCGTCGCTCTCGGACTTGGTAGCGTCCTTGCCGATGGTGTTTTCAATCATCTTGTCGTCGGCGAAAAGGTCTAAAATAGCCCTGTCCGAACCGAAGCCCAAAGCTCTCAAAAGCACGGTCGAGCAGATTTTACGCTTTCTGTCGACGTGTACCCACTGAACGCCCTGAGCGTCCTGCTCGAATTCGAGCCAGGCACCGCGGTTGGGGATAACCGTCGTGCCGTACATTTCCTTGCCGGTCTTGTCCATTTCCTTGGCGTTGTACGAGCCGGGCGAACGGACGAGCTGGGATACGATAACGCGCTCCGCGCCGTTGATGATGAACGAGCCGCTGTCCGTCATTAAGGGGAATTCGCCCATGAAAACGTCCTGGTCGATAACTTCCTCTTTGACCTTGTTTACGAGCCTTACCTTAACGTGTAAGGGAAGCGCGTAAGTTGCGTCGCGGTTGCGGC
>CAMWWH010000071.1 GCA_947177975.1 uncultured Clostridia bacterium
GTGCCTTGGGAGTGAAGTTTTGAAAATCGTTGGGAGTGCTTTATCTTGTGGTTTTAGGACTACCAAAAACCACTATATGTTGTGGTTGTCGTATTGATTAACTCCTCTGACTCCGTCATTCGTTGGTATAAATTTAGCAGCTATCCACTTTATGCCATTCTTTTTTGTGAGTAAAAAGCCCCCCAAGGTTACTTGGGGGGCTTGTTTGTGTGTTGTAAAGAAGAGAATTTATTTTTTCGTGGTACCCTTAGTCGTCGGTTTAGTTGCAGGCTTTGTCGGCGTCGCCGCAGGCTTCGTCGTAGGTTTCGCATTAATCACCGTAGGCTTTACCGTACTCTTAGACGCGCTATTTGCGGTAGACTTTGTTGCGGGGGTTGCCGTAGTACTCGTAGCAGGCTTAGCCGCGGGCTTTGCCGCAGGCTGTACCTGCTTCGTCACAGTAGCCGTCGGCGTAGTCTTAGCCGTTTTAGCTGCCGACGCACTCTTCACCTCCGTCTTCGGCGCAGGCGTGGTCTTCGGCTCAGCCTTGGGCGCAGATGCGGTCTTCGACTCAGTTGTAGTTGTCGTGGTCTTCGGCGTCGGCGCTGACTTTACGTCCTTAGTCGCCGTTGAAGTCTTAGCCGCAGTAGCCGCCGGCTTAGTCTTCTGCGCCTTAACCTCCGCCGTCTTACTCTTCGACGCTTTATTCGTCGTCGGCGGCGTAGGCGTAGCAGTCACCTTCCTTTTATTCTTTATTACGAAAAATACCGCGACCCCTGCGCCTGCCACAACCACGAGTACCGCTATAACGATAACGGCTATGACGCCTGCGCTCAGCTTGCCGCCGATATCCGCGAACACCGGAGTTATGACCATATCGCCCGTAATTTCAACAGTATCGCCGACGCTATAAGCGACTCCGTTTACCGACCAGTGCGAGAGCTTTTTCCCTGCGGGAGCGCTGCACGACTCCAAGACGAACGAATTCGCATATTCGTGGTAGGATACGATAGGCTCGTCACTGCCGTTTAAGGTAACTTTAAAAAGTTTAACGGCATCCACGACGAATTCCGTATTCGCCGTAATCGTAACGCCGACGGCAGGTGCATACCAATCTTCGCCTACAGTCCAGCCGGCAATCTTGTACTGGTCGTGTTGACTGTCTACGGGAAGATAGAACTTGGCTTCGGGTATAACGAAGAAAGTCACAAAGTAAGTTTCATTTTCGTCAAAAGCATATTTCAACGTAACAGCGTACTTTGACGAAATCTCCGCCGTAAAGGTGCAGTCGCCTTCGATTCTTACCGTTTCGCCTGCGGAATACGAATTGCCGTTCGATGTCCACGCGGATATGTATTTATCCTCGGTAATACCGTCCACCGTTTCGGGCAAAACGAAATCCCCGAGTGCAACTGTGTCTGTAACGGTGCTTCCGTTCACGCTGATGGTAACCGTAGCCGTGTTGGGCTTGACAAAAATTGTCTGATTATTGTTGCCGAGATACGCAACCGACCGGTTTACGTTTAAGCTGTTCAAGAAATCCTCATCGGCAAAAAGCACCGCCGTCAGAAGATCGCTTGCCTCTAAAAGCACCTTGCCCTCTGCGTTGTTGGCAAGCCCGAAAGTAACGTTTGAAAAATCGGGCATAGCCACCTCTTCGTCGGAATTTTCCGCATTTTCGGGAACGACCGCTTTTATATATATATGACAATTGTCGGCATTGGTATTTTTGTAAATCTGCCCCGACATCTGCACTGACGATTGCCCCCAGGTAATAGTCAAATTGCCGTTTTCGATATAAATTGCGCTTCCGAAGTTGGCTGTATTGCCGCTTATTTCGCCGCCTTCTATGGACACCGCCCTCGAATTGTTGCCGCACGCCATATAGATTGCGCCGCCTCTAGTAGCTGCTTTGTTGTCCGTTATGGTAACGTTTACCAACTTTGTAAAGCCGTCGAGCGTAAGCGCGCCGCCGAATGCGCTTGCGGTGTTGTCCGTTAAAGTGCAATCAGTCAGCGTAATCACGCCGCCGCTGAAATTTGCAATCGCGCCGCCGTTTATCGACGTCCTGTTGTTTCTGAAAGTAACGTTTGTAAAAGTCGAGCCGCCAGTATTGTATACCGCGCCGCCGTGGTCGGTATTAAAATTGTTACAAAGCTCGGCGTTGTATACATTTAACCTCGCGCCGCCTCCGTCTACCTTGATAAGCGCGCCGTTCTGCGAGAAGGAATTTCCGTCGAGAATAATCTTTGCGCCGTCCGCAGCACCTAAATTAAACGTCACGTTGTTGCTTACCGTAAACAACGGACCTGCCGCGGTCTTGGTTATTTTAACGCTTCCCGCGACCGAGGTATCGGGAAGTATCGTCAGGTTTTTATTTATCGTTATAGCCACGTCAAACAGATTGGCGCAGATATATATTGTATCTCCCGCCGACGCCGCCGTAACCGCTTCGGACAACGAATTGTAATAGGTCGTTCCTATTCTGCACACGTCGGTCTGTTTGAGTTCGGTAAACGTCTTTGCCGAACTTTCAACCGTGCAGTTCAGTTTTCTGTCGTACGCACGGATTTTATACTGGGGAACGTAACCCGCATTATACGCCGTGGTATCGGTGTAGCTTCCCGAATAGGTAAAGCCTATGACGTACCAGTTACCGTCTCTGTATTCCATTATTTCGTAGCCGAGGTGCGTACTCGTGTCCTTGGGTTGAGGCAAATACAGAACGTAGCCAGCGGAGGTTTTATTTGCGCTTAAAATTTCAACGCTACTTGACGAGTCATAGCCGCCCTCGCTGTTCGGGTCGAAGAAGTACTGATTTGGGTCTAAATACCAAAGCTTTAACTTTGTATCTTCTGTATCTTTAATAACTCCGTCGGCTATCGCCTTGTTAACGAGCTTTTTATAGGCGTTGGTAGTCGCATTGAGTCTGAACGCGCCGCTGCTGCTGAAAGAGAAGCTGCAACGCTCGAAATAATATCCGAGGTCTACGCCCGTTGCCAGCGAGGAGAAATATGCCATGCGCTCGTCGCTGGTAAGGTTGCCGTCATCCGAGGTCACGCCTGCCGCGCTACGGGCTGCCGTTTCGTCATAGTAGCGGTAATTATTATCCAGCCTGCCCCAGTATCCGGGGAAATAGCTTTCTATGTTCCACCAAATCTGATAAACTTCTCTGTTTCTGTTAAACAGACCGAAATCCACCGCCGTCTCGTCGGGGGTTAGATTTTTCGTTATCCAGTCGTTTTGGTTTCTCGAAACGTTTTTCGAGAAATACGCCAACTCGAATTTCGACCACATATTATTCGTGGTTTCGCTTATTTCGCGTCTTGTACAGTCAAGCGAGTGACCTATTTCGTGCGCGACGCCCCAGCCCGGAGTACCGAAGCTGGTCATGCCGTCCTCGCCGAAGGTTATAAATCCTATATGTTCACCATAGGCAAACGCACCCGCTCCGCCCCAGGGCTGTACCTTGCGGAAGTTAGTGTACAGGTGCAGATTTTTCTCGTTGTAGTGTTCGTCCGAGGGGTCCATCGAAATGCCGTCGAACTCCAAGAAAGCCGTTATATAATTATCCCAGCCTTCGGCGTTTTTCTGAGGGCTGACGCCGCGGTTAATGAAATCGTTATACGCGCGCGTCGCGCTTGCGGTATGCAAGAAATGGTCGCCCACAAGCTCTACAACGTCGTTCAGTCCCTCCGCGTTCATCTTATCTCTGTACGAGGTCAGCTCTTCGCGGAAAGAAGTTTCGTCGCCGCCCTTACGGAATACGGGGTAGAGATAACCGCCCTCGATATAGACCTTTACGTTCGAGGACTGCTGCGAGGGTTCGTACGCGTTAACTATATGTATAGGTCCGCCCGGAGTTACCGTATACGAATAATTTCCCGTAATAAAGTTGGGGAACGTTATTACGTTTTTGCCTCTCTTTAAATTAAAAGTCGAATACCAGCTTCTCCAATCTCCGTGAACCTGTGTGCATACGACCGAAGGCAGCGGGTCGCCGGGGTCCGCGTCGACGTAAACGGTAATCGTCTGACCTGTAAGTCCCGCAACGCCGGTGACCTGACGGTTTATGCCGAACTGCGACAGTTTAAGCGTATTACCCGCATACGAGCGAAGATTGCCGTACTGCGTTATAACGTTCTCGGCTTTGGAGTCGGTGGAAAACTCGCGGCGGCTATCCTTTCTCAGATATCCGCTTTCGATTGCGTCCGCTCTGTCAAGTAAGGGTTTCAACGCGCTTTCGTAGCTGATTAACCCGCTTACCCTCTCGCGTATCTGACTTAAACTCGAACGGTATTCCTCTTTCACGCTGAGCTGTGCATAGTCGTCGAATATATCCAGAACTTTGTTTACGTCTGCATTGTCGGGCTGCAAGAACTGAATTTCCTTTGCGGTCGCCGTCCAGTTGTGCATAGTATTGACTTTTCTGAATTCGAATTTTATCTTCGTAACGGTTACGGCTTCTTTCAAAGTGAATACGACTTTGTCGTTAGTAGCCGCACTTTCGCAAGTGCCGTAAAGCGAAAGCTCGCCGCCGTTTGCCGTGTAGACGTTAAGCGTAGTCGGATAGCCGTGTCCCAGGCGCTCGCTCGACGAAGCATAAACGATACTTCCGATTGTAACGGACTCGCTGAACGTTACGGTAATCGCGTTTGCAAACGTGGGGATTACAGAGCCTTGACCCGCATTTTCCCTGCCCGTTGCCCAAAACGTGTTCCAGTTTCCGTCGAACGCATTGGAAAGCGGCTTGCCGTTCGCCTCTCCGCCGTCCGACTCGTAAGTCATCATACTCGTCGGAACTTTGTATACGGAAAGGTAATCATCGTTGAGATAATTGCCCGCAGCCGTTGCACAGGTTACGTTCCCCGCATCCCCGTCCGCAGACGCGTCCACGGACGCGGCTGTTAAGGGAACAACCGCCAAAGATGCGGCGGCAAGGAAAGCCGCAGATAAAAATGTAATAATACAATGTTTAACGTTTAATTTCATAACGCTCCTTCCACTATCCTTTTTTAAAATGATAACTACAATAAATTATAGAAATATTATATAATTATGTCAAATTATTCTTCGCGATACAAAGATAAACTTTTATCTCGTCGGGATAAAAAAAGCAAGGCAACGAAACCGTTGCCTTGCTAAGTGCCTTTCCGAACTATCAGTCGCCTGCCAGTAACGTGCGGGGAGCTATCTTTTTGACCTTTAAAGACAGCAGGCAGGCTATGCCGAACGACAGTAAAATTATGCCTATTCCCGCTACGGCAATAAAGCCGACGGGCACGGTAAACGTGCATTTCATTATGCCGAGACTGCTGAAAAATAAACTTAAAAGCGGGTTTATGACAAGTCCGCTTAAAACCAGTCCCACTACCGTCGAAAGGATAATCGCGGGCATAAACGACAGCGCCGTCTGCAAAATAAGCTGCCCCGTAGTAAACCCGAGCGACTTCAAAATTCCGTAGTCGCGCTTTTTATTGTTGAGCATTGTGCGCACTAACAAATACAGCACGAATGCGATTATAATCGCGGAAAGCACCAAAATAGCAATGACTATTATCGTTATGAGCGAAACGTAAACCTTCGACACCGCCTGAATGGTGGAATCGATATTTACCGTCGAGTTGATTTCGCCCGCAAACCTTTGCTTCATTTCCGTATTGAACGCGTCTATGTCCGTACCGTCCGTCAGGTTGATATAATAACTCACGTCCGAAAATTCACCCAGCCGTTCGTAACCCGCCCGCGTCAAAAGTGCGTCGCGCCCTAAATAGTTGGTAATCTGAGTCAAACCGCATATAAGATACTTTTCGGTTTTGCCGTTTGCCGTAATCTCGATTTCGTTACCTGTCTTCAAGCCCTTTTCCTTGGCGTACTTTGCGCCGATTACCATTTCGTTATCGTATTTCGGAAATCTTCCGCTGTAAATAACCGCAGGATTATTGAACTTGGAAAAGTCGTCGCAAATCGTAGTCAGAAGCTCCGCGCCGCCCGAATGAGTAAGGTTTTGCGTGTGATACATATACGCCTTTTCCACGCGCCCGTCGGCTTCCATAACCTGCAAAAATTCGTCCTCGGCTTCGATGTTAACGCTGATACAGCTGTCCGCCGTTTCGCCGACAATCAGATTTAAAAAGGGCGTCATATCCACGATCATGTTTTCCGTCATTATTCCCGAAAACACCACGACTAGAGAAAGTACGAGCATAGTTATACAAACGGTTAAATTGTGTTTTACGCCCGAAAGCGTGGTTTTAAGAGCAAGGGCGAAATTAACAGGCGCTTTGGTTCTTTCGAGCGGAACGTGATTGCGCTTGAAGTTGTGCGTCTGCACCCCCGACCGCAAAGCGACGATAGGTTCTATCTTCTTTATTCTGCGTGCGGCAAGCCAAACGACGAGCGCAACCGTACCGCCCAGAATAACAAGCGAAATGAGAATAGGTAACGGCAAAAAGCGTATTGCATAGGGTATGCCCGTCTGCGCAATCATCATAGTGTTGATTGCGGGAAAAACGGCGTACGACAGCGCCGCGCCGATAAGCGCCGCAATTACCGTCTGCCCCAAAAACTGCAATAAAAGCGATAGAACAAGCTGCTTAGACGTGTAGCCCGTCGCTTTCAGCGCACCGAGGTTTTGCATATTCACCTGAATGTAGTTAACTATATTCGAAGCAATAATGACCAGCGAGATAAGCAGCACCAAAAAAGCCATAGTGCTCAGTATACCCGAGCAAATCCCCTGCGAAATATAGCGCGCCTGCACGACGATATCGTAGCTGTTGCTCACCATCATAACATTGGGAAACTGCTTGGATATCGTGCTCTTCAAATCGGCTTCGAAGTTTAAGTTTTCCGACTTGTTTTTAATCCGCACCGAACACAGCG
>CAMWWH010000072.1 GCA_947177975.1 uncultured Clostridia bacterium
TATATAAAAATAATTGACATAATACGCGCGCGTATATATAATTTGTAACGTCGTTTATTTTTACTAAACTTTAGGTTTATTTTTAATAATCGTTTAGCAAAATTAAACCCGAAGATTACTATGGAGATACGGTATGGAAATCGGTTCTAAAATCAAAAGACTGCGACAACAGCTCAACCTGTCGCAGGCGGAGCTTGCCGACAGGTGCGAACTGACGAAGGGCTATATTTCACAGCTTGAAAACGACCTCACTTCGCCCTCCATCGCAACGCTTATGGATATTCTGTCCGCGCTGGGCACAAACCCCGCGGAATTTTTCAGAAAAGAGAGCGACGAACGCGTAACCTTTTCGGAAAACGACTTTATCGAAAAGCACGAGGACGGAATGGTTTTGAAGTGGATTATCCCCAACGCTCAGAAAAACGAGATGGAACCCGTCTTGGTCGAGCTTTTGTCGGGAGCGTCCACCGCCGTCGACTTCCCCCACGAGGGTGAGGAATTCGGATACGTTTTGGAAGGAAAAATCTGCATAACTCTCGGCGAGAGCAAACACGTCTGCAAGAAGGGCGAAACGTTTTACTACGCAGCAAATAAATCGCACGCAATAAAGAACGTCGGCAAAACTATTGCAAGGTTGCTTTGGGTTTCCACCCCGCCCAACTTTTAAGGAGAACTACAAATGAACGAAAACACCAACATTATCGAGCTCATAAACGTCAGAAAGGAATTCGACGACGAGACGGTTGCCGTAGACAACTTCAACCTCGAAGTCAAAAAGGGCGAATTCGTCACCTTTTTGGGACCTTCCGGCTGCGGCAAAACCACCACTTTGCGTATGATTGCGGGCTTTGAAATTCCTACTTCGGGTAAAATTCTCTTGAACGGCGAGGACATAAGCAAGCTGCCCCCCAACCGCCGCCCCGTAAATACCGTATTCCAGAAGTACGCCCTCTTCCCCCATATGAACGTTTACGACAACATTGCGTTCGGGTTAAGACTTAAGCGTATCGAAACGACCGTCACTGGAAAAGACGGCAAGGAAAAGGTTAAAAAGGTCAGACTGTCAAAGTCCGATATAGACAAGAAGGTCAAAAAAGCTCTTGAAATAGTCGATTTGGAAGGCTTTGAAAAGCGCAGCGTTTCCACCCTTTCGGGCGGTCAGCAGCAGCGTATAGCCATCGCGCGCGCAATAGTTAACCAACCCGAGATTCTGCTCCTGGACGAGCCGCTCGGCGCACTCGATTTAAAAATGCGCAAGGAAATGCAGATAGAACTTAAAAATATGCATAAAAAGCTGGGCATTACCTTTATTTACGTTACGCACGATCAGGAAGAGGCGCTTACGATGTCTGACAAAGTCGTCGTTATCAACGACGGCGAAATTCAGCAAATCGGCACTCCCACCGAGATTTACAACGAGCCTGTCAACACCTTCGTTGCGGACTTTATCGGCGAGAGCAATATTTTCAACGGCACGGTTGTAGACAAACTCAAAGTCAAGTTCTGCGGCGCTACTTTCGACTGCCTCGACGATTTCGAAATCAACGATATGGTCGACGTCGTCGTGCGCCCCGAGGACATTAAAATCTGCGCTCCCGCCGACGGACAGCTCAAAGGCAAGGTTATTTCCACCGTCTTCAAGGGCGTGCACTACGAGATTACCGTAGAAGTCGGCAAATTCGAAATAGTCATTCAGAGCACTTCGTGCGCGGAAGTCGGCGCGGTTATCGGTATGCGCGTAGAACCCGACGGCATACACCTCATGCGCAAGGTTTACACGGTAAACAAGTACGACGGCGTAATAACCAAGAACAACACGGTCGAGTTCGGCGACGGCGAGTTCGAATGTGACGTAACTACCCTCTACCCCGACTCCCACCTCGACGAGGAAGGTTATCTTATTACGGCGGGCGGTGAAAAAATCGATTTGACCGACGTCGAAGTCGAAGTCGAAATCGATACGCACGACATCGAGATGAGCGACGATAAGTCCGCGGGCGGAGTCGTCGGCAACATAATTTCGATGATTTACAAGGGTGACCACTACCGTTACATAGTCCGTACGGAAGAAAACGAGGAGGATTACGTTTTATCCTGCCCCGATTTGTGGAATACGGGCGACCTTGTAAGCCTTATTATTCCCAAGGATAAAATCAAGCTTAAGCTGAAAGTTGCGGAGGGAAACAAGTAAATGAAGAAATTCCGTTTGCGCTTTTCCCGAAGCCAGCTATGCCTGCCCTACGCGGTATTTTTGGCGCTGTTCGTAATTGCGCCCCTTCTCGTAATCGTTTATTACGCGTTTACCAACGGTCAGGGCAAGTTTACTTTCAACAACTTTACGAACTTTTTCTCGAACACAAACACAATAGGCACTCTTTTATACAGCTTTTTCCTGTCGGTGACGACGACGCTCATCTGCCTTGTAATCGCTTACCCCACCGCCTACATTCTGGCGCGTAGCGGTTTTAAAAAGCAGTACGTGCTTTTAATGCTGTTCATAATGCCTATGTGGATAAATTTCACGCTGAGAATTACCGCGCTTAAAGAGGTGTTATCGCTTCTGGAAGGCAACATTTCCAGATATCCTTTCTTAAATTCGGTAATCGGTATGACGTACGACTTTCTGCCGTTTATGATTTTGCCGCTATACACCTCGTTCTTAAAGCTCGACAAAAACCTTTTAGAGGCGGCGTCCGACCTCGGTGCAAACAAGTTTACTGTATTTTTGCAGGTAACCCTGCCCCTCTCCGTACCGGGAATTGTGTCTGGCATTACTATGGTACTGCTCCCCTCGATGACCAACTACGTCGTTTTGGATATGCTGTACAATAAAACGTTCATTATGGGCAGTCTTATCGGCAGCTATTTCAGCGCGTACGACTGGCACAACGGTTCTATGATTTCGCTCGTACTGCTGGTTATAATTTTCATTGTGACGCTGGTTACCAACCGTTTCAGCGATAAGGACGACAATTCGGGGAGGACGGTGCTGTGAAAATTACGAAAAAAGCGTTCGGTTGCGTATGGCTTGCACTTGTGCTCGTACTTACGTATCTGCCCATTTTTATCATTGCCGTTTACTCCTTCACCGACGCGAAGATGGTCGGCGGAAATATCAACGGCGGCTCGTTCAACAACTACACCAACCTATTTAAAAACGAAGAACTGCGCGATATGATTATCGGCACGGTGTTGCTTGCCGTCGGTTCGGCGCTGATTGCCACGGTGCTTGCAACGCTCGGCGCAATCGGTTCGCACTACTCCAAGCGTATTCCCAAGACCATTATAAACACCGCGAATCAGGTTCCCGTCGTTAACGCCGACGTCGTTACGGGCTTTTCCGCTTGCGTTTTGCTCATTATTCTTTTGGGTATAGGCAAGGACACGTACGTGCCGCTCGTTATAGGTCACGTCGTACTGTGCGCGCCGTTCGTCTACCTTTCAATAATACCCAAGCTTAAACAGCTCGACAACAACCTGTACGAGGCGGCTCTCGATTTGGGAGCAACTCCCGCGCAGGCACTGTTCAAAGTTGTACTGCCGCAGCTTATCCCCGGTATTCTTTCGGGATTTATGCTTGCAGTCACACTGTCGCTCGACGACTATTTCATTACGACCTACACCAAGCCCTCCACTTTCAACACAATCAGCACCTACGTCGTCAACGCGACAAAGGGCAGTCAGACGGAAATCAAAACGGCTCTCTGGGCGCTGAGCACCCTCATCTTCTTACTCGTGCTCGCAATCGTGGTCGTAATGAACGTGCTTTCGGTTAAACGTAAGGAGAAAATCAAGAAATGAAAAAATTACTTAGACTGTTCTGCACGCTTTCGGCGGCGGGCGCGGTTGCCCTTGCGACCTTACCTTTAACCGCTTGCGCAAAAAACAGCAACGAACTTGTTCTGAGAGTTTCAAACTGGGAAGAATATATCGACCTCGGCGATTGGGACGACGACGAAGTGATTGACCTCGGATTCGAAGACGGCGAAACTATCGATATTATCGGTGTAAACAGTATGGTTGACGACTTTACCGAATGGTTTAACTCCACGCACGATTATAGTATCCGCGTCGAGTACTCCACTTTCGGCACGAACGAGGACTTGTACAACCGTTTAAACTTGGGCGACACGTACGACCTCGTCTGTCCCTCCGACTATATGATTATGCAGCTTATGCGCGAGGGCAGACTCAAAGAGTTTTCACCTGAGTTCCGCGACGAAACGATTGAAACCAATTACTATATAAATAACGTTTCCACCTTTATCAGCGATGCGTTCGAAAGCTTCGGCGGGCAAAATTACGCCGCGGGCTATATGTGGGGCACGACGGGCGTCGTATACAACCCCGAAAAGGTTGACGTTGAGGACGTTAAAACTTGGAATATTCTGAGAAACCCCAAATATGCAAGGCAAGTGACGGTCAAGGACAACGTGCGCGACTCCTACTTCCCCGCTCTCGGCATTTTGAATGCGGAAAAGCTTTTATCCGGCGATGGCGAACCTTACGAGCTTTTGAACGACACCGACGACGACACGATTGAAGCCGCTCTGCAAATTTTAAAGGAAATCAAGGAAAACGTTTACTCGTTCGAGACGGACAGCGGCAAGGCGGATATGATTACGGGCAAGGTTGTTGCCAACTATCAGTGGTCGGGCGACGCGGTGTTTATTATGGACGAGGCGGAAAGCGACGATGATAACCCGGTTGAGCTTTGGTACTCCGTTCCCGACGAGTGCACAAACCTTTGGTTTGACGGCTGGGTTATGCTTAAAGACGGCATAGGCAACGACGCCCGAAAACAGGAAGCCGCGGAAGCGTTCGTCAACTTTTTATCCATGCCCGAAAACGCTATACGCAATATGTACTACATAGGTTACACCTCCGCCATTGCGGGCGAAACGGTTTACGAATATCTCAAATGGAATTATGGAGTTGATGACGGCGTTCCTTACGACGTTTCAAACTTCTTCGGCGAGGGCTTTAAACCACTGACAGTCGACGCTGATACTTTAGACGAAGAAGACGGAGTA
The DNA here is from genome assembly GCA_947177975.1 of uncultured Clostridia bacterium. Taxonomy (GTDB): domain Bacteria; phylum Bacillota; class Clostridia; order Christensenellales; family Borkfalkiaceae; genus Coproplasma. Next base: position 5,034 of record CAMWWH010000072.1, read on the forward strand.
ATCAACCGCGGCAGGCAGTTGTTCGCGCAATACCCGCCCAAAAACATTACCGAAAGAAGCACGATAATGTGTGACTTTCAAGACAGACTTGCCGCTATAAATCAGATGTGGATAAACGTTCGTTGTCTTGACGTTAATGACTTCAACCCCGCCGTCGTCTGGTCGGTTATCGCGATTTTAATAGCAGGCGCAACCGCAATCGTACTCTATAAATTCAGATACCGCATTTTTTACAGAAGGTCAACCGAAGAAACAAATGAAGTAAACAGTTAACGTGATTTAATAAAGCCCCGCGGCGGTTTATCCGTCGCGGGGCTATTACTTAAAAGCCTTTCTCTTTTAATATAAGCGCAATCTCGTTGTAAACTTCCAATATATCGCTCACGTTTTCGCCGTGTTTTTTCGTAAATCTACGTCTGCGCATATCAACCTCGTCGCAATGAGAAATACCTCTTTTCGAATTACTCCTCTTTACACCTCTGAACTCACCCCATTCGGCGGACCTAACCGAAACAAGCCCGTCGTTTTCGCCCTCTAATTTGTTAATAATTAAGTGAGTGAACCACAAAAAGATATCGCGGCGCATAGCAAAAGCATAGCTTTGATAATAAACGTCAGGACTGTCGGGATTATCTGCGTTAAACTTTTCTGCGCTGTCGGCTCTGAAAGAGAGATACGCACGATACGCGTTTGGATGCTTATCCCCCATTATGCGCATCCAGATATTCATAAAAAATCCCGCAGTCTTTAAAACGAATTTCGGAATTTTTTCTATCGTCACGGAACCGTGATGCGGCGTGCCTACGGTAGTAAGCGAAGCTATTACTCCGTACATTTTCATAGATGAAATCAAATAGCGCGCTTCAAGTCCCCCTTTGGAATGTGCAATAATATTGACTTTCTCCGCGCCCGTCTCTTCCAAAACCTCCTCGATTCTGCGTTTTAATAAAAGCGCGTTATCTTCAATCGTGGCGCAACTGTCCTGCCCGCCGTAAAAAACTTTACAACCCTTATCTTCAAGAAATTTCGGAATTCTTCCCCAATAATTCAATTTCTTCCCGTCTCTGAACCCGAAGCCGTGAACAAGCACGACGGGATATTTAAGATAATTTTCAGTGCCTGTTTTTTCGTCCATAGTTGCTCCAAAACGCTAAAATTAACAATAAATTAAGTGATTATATCACGCATAGTACTTGATATATTCTTAATAATGACCAATATAGTAAAAAAGACGGTTAAACAACCGTCTTTTTATGGAGCAGGCGACGGGAGTCGGACCCGCCGTAATCAGCTTGGGAAGCTGACGCC
>CAMWWH010000073.1 GCA_947177975.1 uncultured Clostridia bacterium
GCTTCACGCTCGCAGGCAAGGTTTACCACGAGGGCGACGGCATTTCGCTCGACGGCTCTACGGGTAACATTTACGACTGCGTAATTCCCACCGTACCCGCAAGCGTTAAATCCGGATACTTCGGCAGAATTATGGAGCTCGCCGACAAGTATAAGGCTATGGGCGTAAGAACCAACGCGGACACTCCCGCAGACGCTAAGCAGGCGGCGGCGTTCGGCGCTCAGGGTATCGGTCTTTGCCGTACCGAGCACATGTTCTTCGACCCCGAAAGAATCGGCGCGTTCCGCGAAATGATTTGTGCGGACACCAAGGAAGAAAGGGAGAAGGCGCTCGCTAAAATCGAGCCCATGCAGAGAAAGGACTTTGAAGGTCTTATGACGGCGTTAAAGGGTCAGCCCGTAACTATCCGTTTCCTCGATCCCCCTCTTCACGAGTTCGTTCCCACCGACGAGGAAGACATCAAGGCGCTTGCGGAAACGCAGGGCAAGACGGTTGCTCAGATTAAGCAGATTATTTCCGACTTGCACGAGTTCAACCCCATGATGGGTCACCGCGGCTGCCGTCTTACCGTAACCTATCCCGAAATTGCGGTTATGCAGACGAGAGCCGTAATCAAGGCGGCTATCAACGTGCAGAAGAAGCACCCCGACTGGAACGTCGTTCCCGAAATTATGATACCGCTCGTAGGCGAAGTCAAGGAGTTGGCTTTCGTTAAAGACGTAGTCGTTAAGACTGCCGACGAGGTTATCGCAAACTCGGGCGTAGAGCTTAAATACGAAGTGGGCACTATGATTGAAATTCCCCGTGCGGCTCTGACTGCGGACGAGATTGCAAAGAACGCAGATTTCTTCTGCTTCGGTACGAACGACTTGACGCAGATGACGTTCGGCTTCTCGCGTGACGACGCGGGCAAGTTCCTGCCTTCGTACTATGCTAACAAGATTTACGAAAGCGACCCGTTCGCTCGTCTGGATACGACAGGCGTTGGCAAGCTTATGGAGATGGCTGTTAAGCTCGGCAAGGGCAAGAACAAGACCTTGCACGTAGGTATCTGCGGCGAACACGGCGGCGACCCTTCGTCCATCGAGTTCTGCCACCAGATAGGTCTTAACTACGTATCCTGCTCGCCTTACAGAGTTCCCATCGCAAGGCTCGCAGCTGCGCAGGCTAACATCAAGAACCCCAGAAAGTAAATTAAAGTAAACGTAATACCCTAGGCTTGTCTTAGGGTATTACGTTTCTTAGGAGAAAAATATGAGGATAAGTATATATATTAAATTTGATGAAAACGTTCTTAAAGAGTATACGCCGAACCCTTTATACGAATATGCGGAAATGATTGAAATATTAAGGGCGCACGGCTTTGTACACTGCAAGCCGACGGATATAGGTTTTATAAACGATGACGCAACGGAGGAGGACGCTAAAAAGGCAATCGCCGAAGTGCTTAACACTGTTCCGTTTCTTGATTTGGACGGCGCCATAACAGAACTTGAAATAAGCGAAATCGGCGAAACGGTACATTTCGATTTCAAAGACCTCAAATAGTAATAAAAAGTATATTACAGCCCGCGCATTGCGCGGGCTGTCTTTTTGTTGTCTTTTTATTAATAATATGATATATTTAAAGTAACAAAAGCAAAAGGGAGTTGATAGTAAACCGTGAAAAAATTTCTATCGTTCAAAGGTTTAAAAGCGAATATGCGTAAAATTATATTCACAAGCGTTTTTGCCGCGGCGGTCGTTTTGCTGTCCGTGCTGATTACGGTATTGAATATAACTTATACGACAAACGTAAGCCGCAAACAGTATTCTCTCGACAATATGCTTTCGCACGTTCTCGCCGTGTCGGAAAAGGAACATTCCGTTTACGACGAGGAAGAGGCGGCAGAGGTGAGAAATTATATCTCGTCCACGCTCTTTTCTTACGGAATCGAAAACGAAATAGTCACGCATAAGGACAGATGGATTTTAAACGAGAAAATAGACGAAATCTGGCAATACAAGCCCAAAAATATCTATGCGGAGATTGCGGGCAAGAGCGGAGTAAACGTATTGCTTATAGCACATTACGATTCCTGCGGCTACAAAATCAAGTACGACGAGGCGAGCGAAGGCTCGCACGGCGCGCTTGACGACGGCTACGGCGTTGCCACCGTGTTAGAGCTTGCGCGGATATTCTCATCCGAAAGCAACCTGCAAAACGGTATTAAGCTTGCTATCGTAGACGCGGAAGAAGAGGGCGTTATCGGAAGCGAAGCGCTTGTCAACGAGTATTCCGAATGGCTTTCCGACGTCAACCTTGTAATAAACGTCGAGGGGCGCGGCAATAAGGGACCGCTGTATCTTTTTCAGACGAGCGACAATAACTCGAAGATAATCGAGCTTTACAAAAAAGCGGGTTTTCCTTTTTCCTTTTCAGTCGCGGCGGACGTTTACGATATTCTGCCCAACGATACGGATTTAAGTCCGTTCCTTGAAAAGGGCTTTGCGGGAATGAACTTTGCCGTGTTGGACAGTTTGAAGGTGTACCACAACGAAAAGGACGTGTACGAGTCGGTGGACGCAGGGTCGCTCGCCAAGTATTGCGATACGCTGTTGCCGCTCGTGGACGAGTATACTTCCAACGCAAAGTACGGCTCGCTCGACTATTTCGAGGGCGGTCACGATACGCTTTTCTTCACGCTATTCCCCAACGCTCTCGTAAGCTACAGCGCGGTTACGGGCTGGATATTCTTCGGTATGATCATAGCGCTTGTTGGCGCGCTTATCGGCTTGTCGGTATTCAAAAAGCGCATAAGCTGGAAAAAGCTTTTAATATCGCTCGCCGTGGATTTCGGCTTTATATTGATAGCGTGCGGGCTGGGCTTTTTATTGGCGCTTATCGCAAGCGCGTGCAGCGGCGTAAATTATCACGTGATATTCGTAATCGGAGTTGCGTTCGACGGCGGGTTGCTGATAATTTTCTCGCTTTTGATGGCGGCGGCGTTCGTGGTTGCAACGCTGTTTAAATCCAAATTCGGTTTCAATCATTCGGAAATGGCTTTGGGTGGACTTTCGATAAACACGGTACTTGCAATCGTCTGCGCGGCGGTGCTTTTCGGCGGCACGTATCTGTTTGTAATCCCCGTACTTTTGTACGCGCTTGGAGAGGTCGTAAAGCTGTTTGTTAAAAACGAAAAAATTAAGACGGGTGTTTCGGCGGCAACGTGCGCCGTAGCAACGCTCTTTACGCTTAACATATATATCTCGCTGTTGTATTCGCTGTATGTTTCGCTTACGTTCGGTGCGCTCGGTTTAATAACCGTTTTCGCGGTTTTGCCGCTTACAATGTTCGTTCCGCAAATATGCGGACTGTTTAACAATATTCCCGCTAAAACGGACGTTAAGGAGGCGGAAGTATGAAGAAGATTTTAATTGCTCTCGCCGCGGCTGCAACTTTGGTATTAGGCGCCGCAACTTTATCCGCCTGCGCAAACAAAGCGGAATATTCCGTCACTTGCGAAACCTGTGAAAACGGCTACGTTATCGTCGCCGATACGCAAGTCGAAGCGGGGGAAAAGGTAATACTTGCGGCGCACCCCGCCGCGGGCTATAAGCTGACGAATTTTCTTATAGACGGCGAGGTTATAGACGGCGTGTCGTTTACAATGCCGAAAAAGGACGTAACCGTTTCCGCGCAGTTCGAGATAGTAACCTATTCCGTAACTTACGTCTTGGGTGACGCGACCGTTTCGGGGAGCAATCCCGACACTTACACGGTAGAGAGCGCCGCGGAGCTTATCCAGCCCGAAAAAGAGGGCTATGAAATCTGCGGTTGGTACACGTATTGCACCGAGGACGAATGGGGCTGGGACATCGAAGATTATAAAGTGACGAGCCTCGAAGGGTATATAGGTAATCTGACGTTGTACGCGGTATATTATAATCCCCCGCACGAAATCGAAAACGAGTACAATGAGAAGGGCTACTGTTACGTGGAAGATTACTACGGACAAGCGTTTTACGGCGATACAATCGACGTGACGGTCGTGCCTTTCGAGGGCTACGAGCTTGACTATATAACGGTAAACGGCAACCCTATCGAGGGGACGTCCTTTACGATGCCTGCGTGCGACGTCGAACTTGACGCTGTGTTCAAGCCCATAAGATATGCGATAACGTACGAGCTTGACGGCGGCGTAAACGACCCCGACAATCCCGATTATTACACGGTCGAGGACAATTATATAACGTTCGGCGACGCGCAAAAAGACGGGTATATTTTCGAATATTGGTATTACGACGACGGATACGGTCAGACGCCTTTAAACGGCTCGACTTTCAACATTTACACGCCTTGTTATAATATCACGCTCTACGCGCATTTTGTTGAAGATTTCGGGGAGGAAATCGAATGAAAGAGAAATACATATCTGCGGACGAAGCTTTAAGGAGATTGAAGGAGGGTAATTCGCTTTACCTCAATTCGAAGACGGGCACTGGCGATATTTCGTCCGAAATCCGTCTTGCAACGAGCAGGGACGGACAGAAGCCGTACGCGGTAATCGTAAGCTGTTCCGATTCGAGGGTGATACCCGAATATATCTTCTCCTCGGGCATAGGCGAACTTTTCGTAATCCGCGTTGCGGGCAACGTCATAGACAACAACCAGCTCGGCAGTATAGAATATGCGGTGGAGCATTTGGGTTGTAAGCTTGTCGTCGTGCTTGGGCACACGGGTTGCGGAGCGGTAAGTGCGGCTTCGGCGAAGAACGCGGGATACGTAAAATTTATCACCGACGAAATCCGTCAGGCCGTCGGTCTGGAAACCGACGCGGTTAAGGCAAGCACACTCAACGTAAAGCAAAGCGTAGCCAAAATACGAAGGCTTTTAAGCTGTGACGGCTTGGTCGTGGCGGGTGCTCTGTACCGCACTGAAAGCGGTGCCGTTGACTTTGACGTAGATACCTGAAAGATTATTTGCGCTCTTTGTCGGCTTTAATATTGAGAAATTAAAAAGGAAGGCTTAAGCCTTCCTTTTTAGTGGTGTAGCGGTTTTTAGCCCTCGTAGCGGTCGAGATTGGCGCGGATTGCTTCGATAAGGCGCTTTTCCGACGCAACTTTCGAGTCTCTCGCAACCTTGGTACAAACGGACGTGCTGTAAAGCTTTGAAAGGTCCTCTACGAGATTCTTGAGGTGTACGGTGTCGAGAATGTTTATCGAGCCGCAAAGCTCTTCTGCTGTAGATGTCGTCGATACGGGTGCATCCGTGTACATGGTGTTTTCTTCCATAGAAAAAACTCCTATAATAAATATTTTTCGTCTTTGCACGGGTAGTGTTAAGACGTTTAGTTTCGATTGCGATAATATATTATATGTTTAAGCCACCTTAAAATGCACAAATAATTTATGTTACACACGGCAAAAGGCACCGACAATTTGTCAGTGCCTTTTTTCGTGGTGGAGCAGTTGGTAACGAAATCAAATTTGAATTTATTTATTGCATTTTTTTTCTAATTCATTAAAGTCAATACCGTATCTATTTTCTAAAAATTCAAGTACTTTTAATAATGCATCTCCTATATATAATCTGTGTGAGCCAAAGGCATAATACATAGTTTCGATTACAGCGGGTGTTGCTTCAATTTTTGTAATTTCCTTCGAAGAATTATTGCGTCGGGTTATATAAAACTCGTGTACCTTATTCCTTACTTGTAGTTTTGATTCTTCTGTGTTATTATCTAAACTTATGCGTACAGGGTAACGAATAGGATAATCTTCAACTGAAACACCACCACCGGCAAAAGAACTTTTGCTTAACGTTTCGTTTCCAATTATATATTCTAATTCGCTTATCAGTTCAAGAATTGAATAGTCAATTTTCATATATATTCTCCCAAAAC
>CAMWWH010000074.1 GCA_947177975.1 uncultured Clostridia bacterium
TTTTCACGCCGAAGCCGGCATCCGCCCTCTGTTCCGGGCTCGGGGGGGGGGAGTGGTGTATAAGCGACAGGCGCGGCGTTTTTACGCCGCGCGGCTATTATTATTTTTTAACCGCTGATTACATTAAGGCTCTGCCTTGTTTGGTGCCGATAACGGTTAACACTTCTACTTCTTCACCGGTAGCCGCGTCCACGTAAACGTAGTAATCGTTTCCGTCGAGCGTACCTACGAACTCATAGCACAGAATTTCGCCGCCGTCGAAGGGGATAACCGCCGTACGCGAACCGCTTATCTGCATATTGCCGTTAACGTTAGCCTTTGCTTGAGCCTCGCTGATTGCAGGCTTTGCAAGGTTTCTTTCACCGTGGTTCAAAACGTAGCTCAGAGCTTCCACGCCCGTAACTATGCCGCGCTCTTCGCAAACCTTGACCTTAACCAAGTCGGGGTAGAGGATAGCGCCGCTCTTTTCGGGAGCAAAGTTAAGATTGCACGTTGTGCCGTTCTCGCTCGTCCATACGGGCTTCAAGCCGTCGTAGCCGATAGAGGTGAGGAAATCTTCCGCAATCGCTATACACCTGTCAACCGAGAAGTTGTTCTTGGTGCAGTCCTTATAGCTGTCGAAAGACACAACCTTGCCGCCAAGCTTGGAAAGCTGTACGAACATATCTCCGTCTTCCGTCTTTAAGTTGACGTTGTAAAGGGTAAGAGCTTCCGCAGTCGCTTCGCCCGTGCAGTCCGCGCCGCTGACCTTGTAGTCGGCAAAGTACTGCTTTGCAAGCTCCTCGGCTTCCTGAGCGGTAATTTCTTCCGCGCCCTTCAAAGCCTTTGCGTTGGTCTTTTTAACGCTGTCGGAGAAGGGGCCGTCCTGAATACCTCTGGGTTCTTCGAAGGTGTTGTTCTGCATCGTTTCGAAGCTTGTGACGAGGGTGCTGGACTTGCCGCGCATAGCGTTGAGCATATCCTTGCCGTCGCAAGTTGCGATGAGGTTGTTGATTTCCTGCTTAACCTTGGCGTTGGTCTCGTACATATATTCGAGCGACTTAACCTGCGAAGAGGTAAGCTCGCCGCCGCCAGCAACCGTGTAAAGCATCTGCTTTGCGCTGTCGCCCATCTTATTGATGAACGACGAAAGCTGCTCGGTCATCTGAATGTCGACGGGGAATCTTTCCAAAATGGTTTCCGCAGTCTGGCTCTCGATAGCAATATCCGAAAGAACGCGCACTCTGTCGCGGGAGGAAGAGGAAGCCTTGGCTCTCGACAAGTCTGCGTCGAGGTTGTCTATAACCGAGTTGAGCTCGTAGAGCGATTCGGTGTAAGTCGAAGCCATATCCGCCTGCATATTGTCCATAGTCAGCCAGCCGAAGGTTAAAACGGTGCCGAGTGCGAGGGTGGTTACGCCGAGGGATATGACGGCTGCAAGCCAGCCGCCGAAGCCGGGAGTGCGCCTCTTTGCCTTGTCGTTTCTTTCGGCGCGCTTTTCTGCGCGTACCTTTAACGCGTGTTCGCGCTTAGCCTTCTTTTCGGCAAGATACGCTTCGTGCTTAGCCTTGCTCGCCTCGCGCTTTGCCTTTCTTTCCTCGGCAATTCTCTCGCGGCGCGCCTGCTTGCTCTCGTTCTTGTATCTGTCCAGACGCTCTTTGCGCTGAGCTTTACGCTGAGCGCGGCTTTCCTTCAAAGCGGCGATACGCTCCAGACGCGCTTCCTTGTGCGCAAGCTTGCGCTCTAAACGAGCCTGCTTTCTCTCCGCGTTAATCTTAGCTCTTTCGGCGCGCTTTTCCACACGCTGAGCAATCTTTGCCGCGCGCTTTTCGCTTACGGGCTTTTTAGCCTTGACCTTCCTGACCTTTTTAACCTTTACGGGCTTTTCCTTCTTGGCGCTCTTTACGGAAGTCTTTTCGGACTTAACCGTCTTCTTAACGCCGCCCTTTTTAGCGGTTGTGGATTTCTTAGCGGTCTTTTTACCTACGGGCGCGCCGTCCTTATTCGAAGCAAGCGCGAGCTTTTCCGCCTTTTCGGCACCGCTCGAAATATTCTTCTTTTTCTCAGCCATATTCTAAACTACCTCCTATATGGCAAAGACGTGTTTACCTATCGTGGTAACAGTCTTTCTGCCGAAAATCCAACTGCTGGTCGCAACCGCGGGGTTGTAGTAATAAAGACAACCGTAGGTGGGGTCCCAGCCGTTAAGCGCGTCGCTTGCCGCGTTCATAGCCGTCTTGTCGGGCTCTAAGTTAATCTGACCGTCGGATACGGCGGTAAACGCGTGCTGCTGGTAGATGACGCCCGCAACCGTGTTGGGGAAAGCCGACGAAGCCACGCGGTTCAAAATTACCGCGCCTACCGCAACCTGACCGGTATAGCTTTCGCCGCGCGCTTCCGCGTAAATACATTTAGCCAACAGGTACAAGTCCGAATTGGTGTAGTTCGACGAGCTTGCGCTGCTTTGCGACTGTCCCGAGTTACCCTTGCCGAGAGCGTTCGCGCTTTCGTTCATACCGAGAGCGACGTAGGTCGACCTGCCGCAGATGCCGTCGGCGGTCAGACCGTTCTTGCGTTGAAACTTCTTAACGGCTTCGATGGTCTGTGCCCCGTAAACGCCGTCGACGGAGCCGTTGTAATAGCCCCATTGCTTTAAGCGGCGCTGAACTTCCTTTACCTCGCCGCCCTTTGAGCCCTGCTTTAATACCGCAGTCTGAACCGTAGGGGAGGAGGCGTAATCGTCCGCCGTCCAACCTTTCGTTCCGATTACGGCACCCGCCCCCGCAGCCGATGCGATAATGGCGGCAGCTATGCCCGTAATAAGTGCTTTTTTCATTTTACCTCCTTGCCCCGTATCGGAGCTATGTTTTTGTATCGTTGCAATTATTATGAATAATTAAAAAAATTGTATGCAATTTAAAATTCAGAATTAAATTTAACGTATAAATCTTTTCACAGCGGTCAATACATTGTCTGTAAGAAAAATCGAGGTGAAAGATATGAAAAAGTTTTTAATTGTTATCGCTTTAATAATCGCGGTTGCGGCTACGGTGTTTATAGTCGACTTGAACAAGGCGCAGAAAGTTGAGGCGTATGCGGACTATCTTAGAATTCACGTCCGCGCAAACTCGAACTCGGCGGAGGACCAGCAGGTCAAATACGAAGTAAAAGACGAGGTCGTAAAATTCATTACTCCCTACATAAAGGAATGTGTGGACAAAGAGAGCGCGATGGACGTAATGCGCGGAATTTTACCCGAAATCGAAAAGGTGTGCGATAAGGCTTTAAGGGAACGCGGCTATACCTACGGCGCGAGAGCTAACGTCCGCGAAGAAAAATTTCCCACGCGCGTTTACGGTGACCTGACGCTCGAAGAGGGAGTGTACGACGCTTTAATCGTAGAGCTCGGCACGGGCACGGGAGATAACTGGTGGTGCGTAATTTATCCGCCGCTGTGCTTTACGTCGGCAAGCGCGGACGTGGAGTACCGCTCGATAGTAATGGACATAATCAACAAATTCAGAAATAAGTAAAAATAAGCCCCGCGGCAATCGACGCGGGGCATTAGTAAAGATAAGGCGATTGAAATAAAAATATTATTGACTAAACTCGCTCACGCGGATATAATAAACGACATGAAAATAGATTTTTTCAAAAATTTCAGACTGTTATTTATCGCGATTGCGATTTTAGTTGTAGGCGTGCTGTTTATTCCGTCGGCTTTTTCGGGAGGCGGTGCGGAAATTGCCGAAGCGGAGACTGCCTATACCGTAAAGGACACCAACGTCAACTACGACAAAGTTGAAAAGATTATAAACGTTCGCGACCGAAAGGTTTTGGACGTGACCGAGTATATAACCGTCACCTTCAAAAAGAGCGGAATAAACGTAGGACTTACCAGAAATATTTCGCGCAAAAACAAAATCACGAGAATAGTGAACGGAAGGAAATACGTTAAAACGACAATCAACAAGCTCAACGGCTATTCCGTAAGGATAAGACGTAGCGGTCCTGACGTTTTCAGCAATTACGTAAAGGAATACGCCTTCACCCAAACCGACGACAATTACTTCTACATATTGACCGGCGCGGACTATGCTTATAAGACCGCGGGCACTTATACTTACGAAATCAAATACGAATACGATATGGGCGAGGACTTCATTTCGAAGTTCGACGATTTCACTTTCGATATTATGGACTACGGCTTCCGTTCACCCGTAGACGAGTTCCAAGCTACGGTAACGGTATATAAGCCGTCCGACTTCCCCGATATTACGGATTTCGGCGAGGTTCTGACCTTTCGCACGAACGGTATGGCGCCGCTGACCCACGAAGAGGTACACGCCTCGTACTACAATGACGCGGATAAATATACCGTAACCTGCAGTTATCGGAATTTGGGCAAGCAACTTGGCAATAACGGCGAATACGAGCACAGGGGTCTGACGATGCAGTTAATTCTGCCGCAGGGATATTTCCACACCGGCTTCGAACCGAGCGCGCTTTACAAGGTTGCTCTTGCGGCGTGTGTAATTTCGGTTGTGTGCGTTGCCGCCGTCATTTTAATACTGCGTTACCGCAAAAAGCCAATCGTTGTCACCGAATTTTACGCGCCCGATAACCTTTCGCCCATGGACGTTGCAAGGATTTACCGCGGAAAGATTATCGGCAAGGACTTTGCCTCGCTCGTCATTCACTGGGCAAGTATGGGGCTTGTATCCATTCAGTTAATCGGTAAGCGCAACATTATTTTGAAAAAACTTAAACCTTACCCCGACGTCTCGTCAAAGCGTATAAACGAGGACTTCGACGGCACACTTTCCAAGAATACTACCGATGAGAAAAAGTTTACTCCCGCCACGAGGTACACCAAGTACGAAAGGGAATATTTCAACGCGCTGTTCTCTACGACGAACGTATTCGACAGCAAGAAAAGCAAGCATATATACAATGATATGTCAAGGTCGAGAAAAATAGCCAAGGTCGTGCCTAAACTTAAAAAGAGCGAGCCTCAGCAAAAGCGGAAGACCACAATTGCAAGGGTTATAATCTCGATTCTTTCTACGATACCTCTTATTCTGACGATGATTTGGTCAAGTCAGGTTGACATAGGCGCTTTACCCTTACTCTTTCTGGTGCTGTTCCCGCTGATTGCGCTTAACGTCTTTTTGTACGTTCCTATGCCGTTATGGTTTAAGATTTTGTGGTGCGGGTTCTTCGGCGGCGCGCCGCTTGCCGGACTGCTAATAAATATGTTCTCCGTCTACGACGTCTGGTATCTGTCGATTATATCCGTCGTGATTCTCATCGTCGGGAATATCAGCGGACTGTTTGTCACGGTCTATCCTAAAGAAAACGAGAAGAAACTCGGCAGAATTTTAGGCTTTAAGGACTTCCTTTTATACGCCGAACTTGACAAGCTGAACGCGATGGTGCAGGATAACCCCGATTACTACTACCACATACTTCCATACTGCTACGTCTTCGGAATTACGAAGAAGATGGAAAAACGTTTCTCCGCGTTGAATATACCCGCACGCCTTCCCGATTACTTCGAGGGGCATACCACAACTGCCGTTTGTCACTGCATGACTTCGTCAATGAGCCGCGTCGGCGGCGGATTTTCGTCATCGTCGGGAGGTGGATTCTCGTCCGGCGGCGGTGGCGGAGGTGGAGGTGCTTCGCAGGCAGGCGGTGGCGGTGGCGGAGTCGGGGCTACATTTTTTGGTAGGTATGGAAATTCTGCAGATTCAGATTTCTTTATTGTTGCTCCTGGCGGAGGTGGCGGCGGAATTGCTCAATATAAC
>CAMWWH010000075.1 GCA_947177975.1 uncultured Clostridia bacterium
TCCGCAAGCGAAGTGCCCTCGGGCGCGGTTACGAGATTTTCCTTGGTCATAATCGCGGAAATGGGCTGGTCGAAATTGGTTTCGAAACGCATATCGCGGTTGGTGAGAATACCTACGAGCTTGCCGTTTTGAGTTATGGGCACGCCCGATATGCGGTACTTTTCCATCAACGCCCTCGCCGCGGAAACAGGCTGTTCGGGAGTTAAAAAGAACGGGTCGGTAATAACGCCGTGTTCACTGCGCTTTACCTTGTCCACCTGCGCCGCCTGTTCGTCTATGGACATATTCTTGTGAATTATGCCCAAGCCGCCCTCTCTCGCGATTGCTATCGCAAGTCTGGATTCGGTAACGGTGTCCATTGCCGCACTGACGAGAGGAATATTGAGGTTGATACCGCCACAAAGCGTCGTTCTCAAATCGACCGTCGAGGGCAATACGTCGGACGCCGCAGGAATAAGCAGCACGTCGTCGAACGTCAAAGCTTCTTTTACGATTTTACTCATATGTCAATCTCCTGTAAACAGTAAATTTTATCCTTAATTGTTTGCGGTCAGGCTGACCGTGTGCATTGCGGCGATTACCGTAGTCAGATAGTCGCGCTCCTTAGTGTCGGTCGGAGGATTTTTTTCGAATTCTTCCCGTATAAGCTCCAACACGTCCAAAAGCTTTCCCGCCGTTTCGGCGTCCTTTTCCGCGCGTACGCGGGCTGCAAGCGACATTAAAGCGTTACCGTAGGTAAATCTTTTATTGCCGTTGTCCGCCGCCGCCATTTCTATCGCCTTGTCTTTTTCGTCCGTGTTGTAGTACGCAACGGCAAGCTTGCCCTTTACCCAGTGGTCGTAGTCGTAACCGCTGCCCGTCTGCTGCGAGTTCTTGCTCTTGCAGACTTCCGCATAGCCGCGGTTGTTTATAAGCTGTTCGCCGTACTGCAAAACGTATTCGTCCTTGCCTAAAAGCACGCTGTCGTCGAAGCACCTCGCCAAATCGGAGCAATCCTTCGTATAATAATAGCGCAGCGACGCGTATTTAACTGCCAGCTCGTAATTGCCTATGCTCTCCGTTGCCGTTGCCATATGCTGGGGGAAGGCGAAGTTAAATATCGCAAACACCGCGATAACTATTCCCAAAATTATGAGGACGGTTTTTACCGCCGTTTTAACAACCAACTTCTCCAAAAAACAACCCTGACAATCAACAAAAAAATATTTTAACTATTTTATCACAACGCGAAAAAAAAAGCAACTGTTTAATCATATTATAAACTCAGCCTAAATAAATTTTAGTATGAAAAAATTTTTGCTGAGCCTTGCTTTGAGTATTCCCGCTTTGATGTTCTTCCCCGGATGCAAAAAAAGCGCCGACTATTTTTCTTTCGTTTCCGAATACCGCAAGAGCGTTTACTTCTACGAGGACGATACTCTGTCCGTCAAGATTTACTCGGTCGACAAGGAAACCCCCTACTCTCTCGACGGCTTTAAGGGCGACGTGAGCAACGTAACCGAAATCTTTTTCGAGTACAAGAGCGGCGCGAGCGAGGTCGAAATAGAGCTTTTGGGTCAGGGCGGCGAAATGAGCTGGATGGCAGTCACCCGCAATTTTTATCTCAGTTTTGCGGGCGAAAATTTAAGCGGCGCAAGCATACCCGTCACTCTGAATATCGACGGCAAAGAGAAAAAAGTAGACGTTTTCAACGTTGCCGAAGAGGGCACGATTGACGGCAAAACCGCCTTGAAATGCGTGTACGAGTACGACGGCGATACGTTTAAGGACCTGACCGACGGCACGGATTTTGCGGGTGAAATTATTATCCGCCTTCTGTACGACGACGGCTGTTACTACTACGTCGGAGTCTGCAACCGCGAGACGCAAGTGCACGCATACCTTGTAAACGGCGCCGACGGCAGGATTATTGCCGAACACGTAAATAACCCGTAACGGCATACAATTTTTGAATTGTTGATAACTTTTTTGTATATTTTGCCTAAATAGCCCCGCTTATACGCGATTTCTGTCGAATTAAAGTTAAATTGTTGATAACTTTTACGCACCTTTGTTCTTTTTTATTGCGAACATGGGTTTTTGTTGATAACTTTTTGTGCATAAACGCGCCTTTTTAGACGAATATACAGGTTATTTATACAGTTATGCACAAGCGTGTCGCTTGACCCAGATCCTTTAATTGTTTGTCTGAAAGCAAACCGACCACTGCAAAAACAGCGCCCCTCAAGGAGCGCTGTTTGTTATTTTAGTAATCTTTAAGCCTGAGCCGATCTTTCAATTCCGCTTTCAC
Source organism: uncultured Clostridia bacterium (assembly GCA_947177975.1). Classification (GTDB taxonomy): domain Bacteria; phylum Bacillota; class Clostridia; order Christensenellales; family Borkfalkiaceae; genus Coproplasma. Next base: position 2,291 of record CAMWWH010000075.1, read on the forward strand.
TTCTTCGGGCAATGCCGGGTCGTTCAGCGCCGCCGCTATTCCACTCAAAAACGCACCGTTTTCACGCAACGACTGCGGAACGTAGTAGCACAGTTCGGGAAAGCGTGTAACCGCCTTTAAAGCAAACCCCGCGTCCTCCTTCAATTCAGCCGAAAGATATCTGTAAACGTAGGGATGAATTTCGATGAGTTTTTCGGCAAGTTGTCTGTCGCTGCGGTATTTTTTCGGAGCGTAGGCAAGGCACGAAGGATTCGCAAAGAGCAATTTCATTAAAAATGCTTCGTCATTTTTAAGACGGTTGGAAGCGCACTCGAACGCACGGTAACTGCGCGACGCAAAAGTAAAAACGACCTCCTCGTCGTCACGGAATTTGTCGGAAAAATGGCTAAGCGTCCGCCCATTTATTTTGCCGATTTTAAGGGCGTATTCACGGTCTTGCAGTTTTTCCCACGGTATTCGGCTGGCGGCAAGATAATCCTGCGCAATAGCCGTAAGCAACATTTCCTCGTCTATTTCGATAAATTTGCTTACGTCACATATACACCTTCCTTTGACCGAAAGCAGTCCAAGCACGAACTCCCTGTCGGCGTACAAACTACTGTCAATATCCAAAAAGAACCAGTCTTTAGTCTTTTGCGCCGCTAAAATAATAATTTCCTTGTCGCGCTTTTTCATTTCTTCGGGAAGCTTTCTGTACACGTCTTCGTTGAGCTTTAATGCCTCTATGATAAAAGCCCGGTCGCGTAAAAATTTTTCGGGTATGTCTACCGATAAGTAGCCAAACAGCGCGTCCCTTTTGATTATTTCAAGCAGATCTTCCCTGCCGTACTCCTCTTTCATATGTCACCGTATTACGACAAAAAGTCACATAATATAGTATTTTGTACGTAAAGATATTCGTCTTTGACGCGTAAGCGTCCGCCGTTCCTTTCCAGATATTCCGCGTTCTTTTTGAGCGCGTCGGCGTAAAGCTTGTCGAAGTCACAATCAAATTCCCTGTTAAAAGCCGCAACGTTCAAGCCCTCGGCAGTCCGTAGAGCGAGCATAACGCTCTCTTCCATCCGCCCCTCCTTGTCAACCTCCTGACTGTCTACGACGGGAAAGCGGTTGGTCATAATACATTTGAAGTATTCGTCCAAATCGAACGTATTCGTAAACCGCACGTTCTTGATATGCGACGACGCGGAAACGCCGAAGCCTATGTATTCACCCCGCCGCCAGTAATTTAAGTTGTGGCGGCTCTCTTTGCCCTTCTTGCAGAAGTTGGAGATTTCGTACCGCACGAACCCGAGCTCTTTAAGCTTTTTAACGCCGAACGCGTACATTTCGGCAACCTCGTCGTTATCGGGCAATTCGCCGTTTAAGTAGTCGGTATAAATCGGAGTGCCGTCCTCGGGCGTGAGCGCGTACATCGAAATATGACTTGCTCCTACTTCCGCGGCAATCTCTATCGACTTTTCTATATCTCCGAGCGTCTGACCCTTTAAGCCTATCATAATATCGACGCTGAAATTTTCGCCCTTCAAAAGCTTCGCACAAGCCGTGAATTGCTTTAAATCGTGGCATCTGCCCAAATCTTCGAGCTGTGTGTCTAGTGCCGTCTGTAACCCCACAGAAAAGCGGTTTATTCCGCACTTTTTGTACAGCGCAATCTTGCTTGCGCTTACCGTGCCGGGGTTCATCTCGATTGTGATTTCCGCGTTTTCAGCAAGCTTAAAATACTTTTTTGCCGCCGCGACAAGCATAGCGATATAGCTTTCGTCCACAACCGACGGAGTGCCTCCGCCTATATACAGCGTATCGAAATTACAGTCTTTAAGCTCTTCCGAACGCATAGCCATTTCGTGGAAAACGCACGTCATATAGCTTTCGGCAAGCCCGATTTTATCGGGAAAAGACGTAAAGTCGCAGTACCTGCATTTCTGTTTACAAAAGGGTATATGAACGTAAATTCCCGCCATTATTCTAACCACCCGAATTTGTTTAAATCCACTTTATAATCTTGCGAAACTTCCACTCCGTCGTTTTCCAGCAGAGCTTTCTGCACGTCGCGCCCGCCGAAGGCAAAGCCGTCGGTCAGCGAGCCGTCCTTAAAAATAACTCTGTGGCAGGGTATTTCCCCGAACGCGGGGTTTGAGTGAAGCGCCCAGCCCACTTGCCTTGCGCTCCTCGGTGCGCCGATTGCGCGTGCAACCTGTCCGTAGGTTGCTACCTTTCCTTTCGGTATCTGCCTTACGACTTCGTATACGCGTTGATTGAAGTTAGTCGTCATTGGTCTTTAAAATCTGCATAAACACTTCGGACGGCACTTCCACGCTGCCTATCGTGCGCATACGCTTTTTGCCCTCTTTCTGCTTTTCCAAAAGCTTTTTCTTACGCGTAATGTCGCCGCCGTAGCACTTGGCGAGAACGTCCTTTCTCATTGCCTTGACCGTTTCGCGCGCGATAATCTTGCCGCCTACCGCCGCCTGCACGGGTATTTCGAAAAGCTGACGGGGGATTGCCTCTTTTAAATTTTCGCACAACGTTCTGCCGCGCGTGTATGCGGAGCTTTCGTGCACGATTATGGACAGCGCGTCGCAGACGTCGCCGTTTAAAAGTATGTCGAGCTTTACAAGCTTGCTCTTTTCGTATCCGATAATTTCGTAGTCGAAGCTTGCGTACCCGCGCGTGCGAGACTTGATTTTATCGAAGAAGTCGAAGATAATTTCATTAAGCGGCAGTCTGTATTCGAGCTTGACGCGGTTCGCGTCGAGGTATGTCATCTGCTCGAAAATACCCCTCTTGTCGCGGCACAAATCCATAATCTGCCCCAGATAGTCGGGCGGCGAGTATATGTCCGCATGCACGATGGGCTCTTCCATACTCTCGATTTCAGATACGGGAGGCAGGTGCGAAGGGTTGTCGACGAATATCGTTTCTCCGTCCGTCTTGATTACCTTGTAGCTTACCGACGGCGCGGTGGTTATGATGTCGAGATTGAACTCGCGCTCTAACCTCTCCTGCATAATTTCCATATGCAGAAGCCCCAGGAAGCCGCAGCGGAAGCCGAAACCCAAAGCCTGCGACGTGTCGGGCTCGAACACGAGCGACGCGTCGTTGAGTTGCAATTTCAAAAGCGCGTCCTTTAAATCGCCGAACTTCGAGCCGTCGAGCGGATATATTCCGCAGAACACAACCGACTGCACCTTTTTATAGCCGGGCAGAGGCTCGGCGGCGCGGTTGTCCGCGTTGATTACCGTATCGCCCACGGCTACGTCCTGAATGGACTTTATCGAGGCGGCGATATAGCCTACCTCGCCCGCCTTCAAATCCTCTTTGGGAAGCATATGCGGAGCGAATACGCCGACCTCGGTGACCTCGTAAATTTTATCCGCGCGGAAGGTCGTAATTTTGTCGCCCACCTTTACGCAGCCGTCCTTTAAGCGGACGAATAGAATTACGCCCTTGTAGTTGTCGTAATAGCTGTCGAAAATGAGCGCTTTCAAGGG
>CAMWWH010000076.1 GCA_947177975.1 uncultured Clostridia bacterium
TTAGTATAGTATAGTTCAATTTCTGATACCTAAATTTTTTTATAAAAAACCCGCATGGATTTTCATAATTTTGGCGGTTTTCACGAAAATAAAAAAAGCCCGAAACCAGGCTTTTTTTGCATTTTTTGAACGACTAAAAGCGTAGATTTCTCTACGCTATTTTTATTTTATGTACTCCCAAATATTTATCGGAATATCTTCCAGCGACGCGCCCCTGCTCTGCAGATAACGTTTAAGCTCGTCCGCGACGTCGTTTAATTCGTCCTCAAGCTCGTCCGCGCTGTCAAAGTCTTGTTTCTTCAGCTTATCAAACCAAACCGTTTTAAGCTGCAGATAACGCTGCCTTATGTCCTGATATATTTTATCGGAAGAAAAGGCGACTTCGAGCTTTTGGAACTTATATTCCGGCAGCGCGTATTTATCGTAGTGCACACCGGCGCGGCGGTTCTGCTGTTCGTCCGCGCGCTTCGGTTCTGCCTTGACCGTAAATAACGATTTAACGGCTTCCTTCTCGGCGTTCTGCCTGCTTATCTCTTTTCTGATTGCTTTTACACGCTTTAATATTTCGTCATCGATAACGTAAACAGTCTGATAATCCTTGTTGATTCCCTTCCCGGTATCGAGCTTGCCGTCGTGCATTACGAAGCGGCGTATAATGCCGGCTTTCATAGTCCTATAAATTACGCCGTGCGCCGTACTTGTTGCAACGCCAAGAAACGACGAAACGCGCTTTTCACCGCCGATAAAATACTTTTGCTCGCGGCTCACGTTCAGATAATGCCGTATCACATTTGATGCAAAAAGAACGTCATTGCCGGTTAAGCGTATGCCGTTAAACGTTTCCGTGCGTAAAAAATGATATACCGGTAAGCCGTGCTTCGTATCGAACTCGAACGCCGTCGCATACTTCGATTGTTTTGTACGTTTGAACGCGCAGCCGCTTGCCGTAAGTTCTGTGACGTCACGCGCTATTGTAGCGCGTGAATAGTGCAGTTCACTTGTAAAATCAGCATACGACGTTGTGCAGCTATTACCCAGCACGACTTCACGTGTCGACAATAGCGCAGCCGCCAAAATCTTTGACGACCTGCACCGCCGGGCGCCGCTCCGGAACTGCATAGAACAGCCCTTGCCGTAAAACTCCGGCGGAACTACCGAAAACCTATTATTCAGTTGTATTGCCGCAGTTGCTGCCATTTTTAACCCTACCTTAATTTGGCGTTAGCTCACTTCTTTTAATATTTCGTCGTTTAATTTAAGTTCTTTATCTCTTAATAGAATCACTTTTTTATTGGCCAGGACGTCAACGTAGGTGCTGACGGTGTCTTTATGAATGCCGAGTGCTTTCCCTGCAGCTCGGTAGTCTACCCGCCGCCACGTCGCGCCCTGCACGTTAAATATGTAGTTGACTAATTCTAATTGCTTGTTATCAATCAGAAGCCGTTCAGCAAGCGCGGCGAAGTTTAAAGCGGTCATTTTGTTTTGTTCTCCGTTAATTGATTTAGTGCAGGCGCGCCCATCACGCTGAACGCTTCGTTGTCTTGCGCTTCGAAGTCGTTTTCCTGGTGGTCGGCTTTCGCTTTGACGTCGGCCTTTTTGCGGGCGTACGTTTCTTCGAAGGCGAAGCCTTGCGGGTTAATTTCGTCGCAGTTTTCTTTTTGGTCGTCATTGTGTTACTCCTTATCTGAATTTTATTTGAATGTCTTGCAGTATACGCGCGACGTGCAGTTCGCTTTTTCCCTTTTTCCTTTCTTCTTATGGAACAATACAGCTATTTTTAGATCTGATTTTGCTTTTCGGAACGTTGACGAACCGTCAAAAATGGGGCGGAGAATTTTCTCGCACTAAAGGCGAGAAAATTCTCAACTCAATGCGGTATCACATTATTTTTTGTATGCAGCTTATCCGGGCAAATTAAATTTTGCCTAATTTTCGGCGGCTCCGTCGTTCGATTTGACTTTTTGCGGGCAAGCCTCGCAAAAAAGCACAAATTCGCCCGACGTTCTCCGCCAAAAATCTCAACGGCAAAATTTTATTTCTTTATCCCTTTTTGCGCTTACTGCCTTCGGCAGATTTAATTTCATTCTCTTCAATTCCGCCTTCGGCGGCATTTAAGAAAGCTTTATCAAGCTTTTGTATCAAATAACTGTGCTGTTGTCGCAGCTCCTCGAGCGTAGCTCGTGTACAATTATATGTAGGTATATCCTGCAAACCGTTCTTCGAACTGCGGAATTTATTTTCATAATATCCCGCCAGAGCGTCTGTAGCGAACCTGTCAGAGTGTATTTTCTTTTTCGTCAGATAATAACTCTGTTTCTTTTCCTCGCCGTCCAAAGCGCCATTACGAACCTTAAACGTTATTTTGGATATTGAATATCGGTTAAACAGTTTTATATAGTGCTGATAAATTACATTATACAGGCCCTTAACTATAAACCTGCATAAGCCGTTGTTGCCTTTGTAATATCTGTCGTCCTCGTAAAATTCACTGAACGGCTTCCAGCCGACACGGAATAACAGCTCGTCCAGAACGAATAGAACTGACGGCAATTTATATCCGGAAGATTTACTAAGGCCGAAACATTCCGCAGTATCGCGCGCGTCTGCACCCCAGCTTTCCGGGCGCTGGTCGTCAGTAAGACTGCACGTGAAAGGCTTATAATCAATAGTGGACCTGTGACGGTCTAATTTTAAGTCAATATCGAAAAAATCGTTGCTGGGGTTTGCTTCTTCAGAGTCTGTTTTATTTCCGCGGTTCGTAACCATATTGCCGCGTTCCTTGCCTATTTCTGTTATTGCAATAACACCAATATCAACGGAATCTTTGTAAATACCGTTAGGGTCAACCTTTTTACCGGGTCTTAACGCGTCCTGGTCTAAAATATGTGAATATTGCGACTGTTGCTTTATCTTTGTGCTGTCGCGTTCCAGGAAGTCGTTATCACGCTTCGGAAGGTTTCCGACGTCGTCTATAAGCTCGTCAGAACGTATACCGTAATTTGAAACAATCAGCGAACAAGGCGTTGCGTAAACGTAGTAAGCTTGCGCGTATGTTTTCATTGCTTCGAATATATTTATCTGCGTCAATTTATCGTCGTAATACAGACCGTATTTTTCGACGTCGTAGTCAAAGTAAAAGTTATCGTATTTGTAGCCGTACCGCCTGCGTAAGTGTCTTAATATGCAACGTTGCAAGCTTGCTGAAGCTTCAGAATAACCGAAAGCGAGTAATTCGCAAAACTCCCTATAAGTTGCAAGATTAAACGTAATATGCCTGCGATTCGCTTTTTTAAGACAACGTTCAAGATTTATCCAGGGGAAACACGGAAACTTTAAGTCCGTTTCGAACATTATTTTTAAAGCGTCGTCACGGTAAGTTTTTTGCTTCGTCAATGCAACGTGCGTTATAAACGTTGTCTTTTCACAGCCCATTGTGCCGTTAGCCATAATTACAAGCGGCATATCTCGTACAAAGTCTTCGTCCTTTTCTTCGGCGTCCTCACACTTCTTTTTAGCAACGTGCTTGCGCCATAGGTCGAAAATGACGAGCGCGATTATGGCCCACAGTAACGGCGGTATCGTTTGGATAGGTACCGACAAATCAAGTAGCAGCTTGTAAAGCTGAATGTATATGTGCAGGAAATCGCTGGAGTAAATGAAGTACAGATAGTAAGCGACAAACTCAATGAAAATTGTAATCAGATTGAAGTTGTAGACCCAGACCGTAACCCAGAGTATAAAATAGATATTGTGCGCCTTTACAAAGGCTATGAAAGACTGCATCCATTTCTTGACGGGCCTGTAACTGTGGTCTATAAGCCATTTTAAGGCGGTTACGGCCTTTGTATCTTTGTTGTAATCATTGTTTACTTTTTTCGGAAGGAACTTGCCTAAAAGAAATATCAACAAGACTACAGGCGCGCCGAAAGTTATTATGTAGCTTACAATGGAAAGTTTGGAAAGTAGCCAATCGCCGTAAACTGAAAAGCTTTCGCCGGTTATAAGCATTTTGCCGTAGAGCTGTAGCCTGATTTTCATTACTTCGGAATTTTCCGCGAGAAAACCTATGCTTATTAAGTCGACGTCAGATACATTGTTTACGGTAACGTTGGGCCCGTCTATGTTAAAGAAAAAGCAATGAAGCCCGGCAGCGGACAGCCCGAAGTCGCGCCCGGCTTCGAGTATGCGGCCTGAAGCGTTCAGAAAGACCGTCAAACTAAGCGCAACGAACGCCAGGAGCAACGCATTACAGATATAATGCTTATAGTTCTTTTTGATATGTCTTTTAAATTTCATTTTGAGTATTGCGCCGTATATAGATAATTTCCGGTTGAACTGTAGAGCGAATTTTCTCCGAGAACCAGGAAGTAATAAGTTTCGGTTTCCGTCGTTCCGGTAAATAGATTTTCTTCGTAAGTTATGTTAAGTTGCTGCACAGTTCCGGTTGCACCGTTAAGGCGCAGCTGCGCGCTTGAAACGTCGTCTGAAAATTCAAGTATAATGTTGACGTCTTCGGAAGCGAAAAGTTTTCCGGCAAACTTGCCTTCTGCTATGCCGCGGTCGTTGGTGTGCAGGAACGTATAAAAGAAGTAACCGAGCACAGCAATAACCAGGCAAACGACAAGCAAAATTAACAGAAGTTTTGTTATGCGTTTTTTATTTTCCATAGGTGTACAGCAAGCCCCCGACAACGATTAAAACTATCAGAAAGCCGACAATAATTAAGAATTTTTTCATAGCCTACCTCAAACATACTGTTTAACGTCAATGTCGTAAATATCGAATATACTCGGCTGCTCGATTATGGTTATCTGCTCAATACGCTTATTACGTTTCAGACGTCGCGCCGCACTGCGCTTTGCCGCCGGATTAGTAGGATATTTTTTAACCGGTATTGCATAGCTGCCCGATTTGTATTTGATTAGTAATGCAAAGTAATTCATTTTTTCTTACCGACAAAGACCCATTGTAAAAATTTAACGGCAACAATACCCATACAAACTAAAGCGATAATTGCAACAATCTTGCGCCATAGGGGAATTCCGTCTGGTGTAGTGTTTACCGGCGGGGTAACGTCTGGAACTATGTCTATGGGAGAGCTTACGCAAGCAATGACGGTTGAAACGTCGTCCTTCGTTAATGTAACGTCGATTATATCGAAGTCCAGGCTAACGACTTCCTGCGCGACGTAAGCGTTCGTGTCTAACCGTTTGTATAGTTCCGGTTGTAAGCTTGTACCGGTGTATTGATGTTCTTCGGCTTCATCGCAAACGTATTCGCTTTGGTAATAACGGAAAAGGTAAACCGTTTTATTGTCGCTTGTTGCCTTATCGTAGAAGGCTTTGAAATCTTCGTAATAACTTTCGTCTATGTATAAATTTTGGCAAGTTTCAGACTTCTTGCTTTTTATATCCGATTTGCCTACAGCGTGAATAGCTTCTATCTCGCTGAAAGTATCACTACTCACAAACTGTGTGCCTTGCTTGTTGAATATCTTTTCCCTAAAGCTTTGAGTAAGTTTCTGACTTGTCATTGAATATGTATCGTCAGCAGAAATATATACTT
>CAMWWH010000077.1 GCA_947177975.1 uncultured Clostridia bacterium
TCTACCCCATCACCCCCTCTTCCCCCATGGCGGAAGTTGCGGACGAATGGGCAACCGCAGGCAGAACGAATATGTGGGGTCAGAAAGTTAAGATTGCCGAAATGCAGTCGGAAGGCGGCGCCGCAGGCGCTGTGCACGGTTCGCTTTGCGCGGGCGCGCTCACTTCCACCTACACCGCATCGCAGGGTCTTCTTTTGATGATTCCCAACATGTACAAGATTTCGGGCGAGCTTATGCCTATGGTTATGCACGTATCGGCGCGCGCACTTGCGGCACATTCGCTGAACATCTTCGGCGACCACGCAGACGTTATGGCTTGCCGTCAGACGGGCTTTGCAATGCTTTGCGACGGCTCCGTTCAGGAAGTTATGGACTTGGCTTTGGTTGCTCACCTTTCCACTTTGAAATCGAAAGTACCTTTTATCAACTTCTTCGACGGTTTCAGAACCTCGCACGAAGTTGCTAAAATCGACGTTTGGGACGATAGCGACGACTACGCGGAAATCCGCGCTATCTGCGACGAGGTAGGCATTGCCGAGGACGTTGCGGACTTCAAGAGCCGCTCGCTCAACCCCGAACACCCCATTCAGAAGGGCACCGCTCAGAACGGCGATACCTACTTCCAGAACCGCGAGACCGCAAACAGCTACTACGCTGCTACTCCCGCTATCGTTCAGAAGATGATGGACGTCGTATCCGCTAAGTGCGGCAGAAAATATCACCTGTTCGACTACGTCGGCGCAAAGGACGCAGAGCAGGTTATCGTTGCTATGGGTTCGGGTTGCGAAACCATCGAAGAATCCATCAACAAGCTCAACACGATGGGCAAGAAGTACGGTCTTATCAAAGTCCGCCTTTACAGACCTTTCGTTGCTGACGCGTTCGTTAAGGCTATTCCCAAGACCTGCAAGAAGATTGCGGTACTTGACAGAACCAAAGAGCCCGGCTCTCTCGGCGAGCCTTTGTACCTCGACGTTTGCTCCGCGCTTATGGAAAAGGGCGTAACCGACGTCAAGGTTGTCGGCGGCAGATACGGACTTGGCTCGAAGGAATTTACCCCTTCGATGGTACTTGCGGTTTACAAGAACCTCGAAAAGGACAAGCCGAAGAACCACTTCACCATCGGTATCTACGAGGACGTTACCAACTCCTCTTTAAGCTTCACGGAGAAATTCGACGCTGCTCCCGCAGGCTCGACCTCTTGCAAGTTCTACGGCTTAGGCTCGGACGGTACGGTCGGCGCGAACAAGAACTCCATTAAGATTATCGGCGACCACACCGACAAGCACGCGCAGGCGTACTTCTTCTACGATTCGAAGAAGTCGGGCGGTATCACCGTATCCCACCTCCGTTTCGGCGACACCCCCATTCAGAGCGAATACTTAATCGACAGCGCGGACTTCGTTCAGTGCTCCAATCCTTCCTACGTTACCCGTTACGATATGACGAGCGACATCAAGGAAGGCGGCACGTTGCTTATCAATACCTCCGCTACCACGGTCGAGGCTCTCGAAGAGTTCCTTCCCGCGAAGGTTAAGAAGGACATCGCTAAAAAGCACATCAACCTGTACGTCATCGACGCAATCAAGATTGCGGGCGAGCTCGGCTTGAAGGGCAGAACCAACACAATCTTGCAGTCGGCGTTCTTCCGCGTTAACCCGCAGATTATGCCCTACGAGCAGGCTGTCGAATATATGAAGTATATGGCGAAGAAGTCCTTCGGCAGAAAGGGCGACGCGGTCGTTCAGATGAACTACAACGCTATCGACGCTGCTTCCGGCGACAACCTTATCAAAATCGAAGTTCCCGCTTCGTGGGCTAAGGCTACGACGGGCGCTGAAATGATTAAGGGCGCGGACAACGCTTACTATCAGGAAATCATTAAACCCATCCTCTACCTCGAAGGCGACAAGTTAAAGAGCTCGCAGTTCAACGCAGACGGACACGTTCCCACCGGTACGACCAAGTACGAAAAGCGCGGCGTTGCCGTTACCGTACCCGAAATCGACCTCGGCAAATGTATCCAGTGCGGCACCTGCTCGTTCGTTTGCCCTCACGCATGCTTGAGACCCGCTCTCGTAAAGGTCGGCGAAGAGAAGCCCGCTACGCTTGAAACCAAGCCCGCGGTAGGTCTTCCCGAGTACGAGTACAGAATGCAGGTATCTCCCCTCGACTGTATGGGTTGCGGCGTATGTGCAACCGTTTGCCCCGTAAAGGACGGCGGCGCTATCAAGATGATTCCTCTTGCAGACTCGCTTGCTAAGGGCGAAGCTGAAAACTGGGAATACACGGTTGAACTTCCCGTTGCCGATACTTCCAAATACAAGAAGAATACGGTTAAGGGTTGCCAGTTCTGCACGCCTTTGTTCGAGTTCTCGGGCGCGTGCGCAGGTTGCGGCGAAACTCCTTACGTCAAAGTTATCACTCAGCTCTTCGGCGAGGATATGATTATCGCAAACGCTACGGGTTGCTCCTCCATTTACGGCGGCTCTTCACCCACATGCCCCTACACCACCACTAAGGAAGGCAGAGGTCCCGCTTGGGCGAACAGCTTGTTCGAGGACAACGCTGAATTCGGTTACGGCATGAACCTTGCTTATGCGGCAAGAAGAGCCGCTGTTAAGGCTAAGGTTGAAAAGCTCGCTACCCTTTGGACGGGCGACGGCAAGAAGGCTTGCAACAATTACCTCAAAGCGTTCGAAGACAGAGAACCTTCCAAGAAGGCGAGCGCAGAGCTTATTAAGGTACTCGAACAGTGCAACGAATGCGGCTGCGAGGCTGACGCTCTCGTTAAAGAAATTCTCGAAGCTAAGGACTGCCTTGCTAAGAAGTCCATCTGGATCTTCGGCGGCGACGGCTGGGCTTACGATATCGGTTACGGCGGTCTCGACCACGTACTTGCAAGCGGCGAGGACGTAAACGTTCTGGTACTCGATACCGAGGTTTACTCGAACACGGGCGGTCAGGCTTCCAAGTCGACCAACATCGGCGCGGTTGCTAAGTTCGCTTCCGCTGGTAAGAGAGTTAAGAAGAAGGATTTGGGTATGATTGCCAAGTCGTACGGCTACGTATACGTTGCACAGTGCGCTATGGGCAGCAACCCCGCACAGCTTCTTAAAGCACTTACCGAGGCTGAAGCTTACCACGGACCTTCGCTCATTATCTGCTACGCTCCCTGCATCAACCACGGCATCAACATGACCAAGAGCCAGCTCGAAGAGAAGGCGGCTGTTGACTGCGGTTACTGGCAGCTTTACAGATACAATCCCGACGGCGAGGTATTCACGCTTGACAGCAAAGACCCGACGGGTGACTACCAGGCGTTCCTTGCGGGCGAAACGAGATACGCTTCGCTTGTTAAGACGCAGGGTGCCGAAGTTGCTGGCGAGCTCTTCAAGCAGACCGAGGAGTCGGCTAAGGCAAGACTCGAGGGCTACAAGAAGCTTGCAGGCAAAGAATAAGCCGCGTGTCGCGGCAACCGAGTCCTTTAATTACTCAGTAGTTAATCGGGCTTAACATCAACAAAACAAAAAAGCCGTCCCGATCATCGGGGCGGCTACATTTTTATAAAATTAGTAATAATCTTTTCGTTTTCTTTTTTTACAAAAAAAAGATATAAAGCCTATAATTGCTACAAGTTCAGCTATACAACCGACAACGCCGAGACCTATTGCATTGGTTCGAATTATACCATAGTTTAAACCGACAAGCACAGCAGTAATAAATAGACCGGCTCCCAATACTGACCAAAAAAGACTTCTGCTTTCAAGCCTTGTTTCAAAGTGTAAATTTCCGTCACTGTCGTATCCAGTCGATTTAGTATCCCAATAATCTTCGTCATCAAAAGCAAACCACGCACAACTGATTATAATGTAAAAGAATATAAATATTGCTTGCGCTAATATCCATTCGAGACGTAGCGGGTCAGTTTTTTCTGTATGCGGCATACAGAAAGATGAAACTATAATACCCACCGCAGACAGACACATACAAATTTTAATTGCCAGATAATGTTTAGATAATATTTTTAATAATATAGCTATTACAATTAACCCGAATATTCCTATCACAATTACTGGTGCTAACGAATCAACAAACTCGTCCATCTCTTTCATATAACTCTTTATCCTTCATATGGTTTTGCATTATAAGACCTTTCTAAATGAGATTTAAAATATCGACTTTTAAAATTGAAAATTATCCCCGTAACCAATCCGATAATGCCAACAAACAAAAATAAAAGAAAATATGCCAAGTGGCTTTCACGTATTACTATTCCACCCAATCTCCAGGTTCCGTTCATGTTAATAATAGCCAGAATAAAACTTGCCACACTAAGGAAAAATAACCCGATACAACCGCCGCTGATATAAGAATTCTTCCTCCTCTGCTTATCAAGATAAGCACGATGAATTGCTCGCCAATCCTCTTCTGTACAACATTCAGCGTTAAGGTGCAGTAATTCATTAATACAATGTATCATTATAGATACGTTGGTAAGCGCTTGCGAACATACGTGATCTACTCTGTTTACTCGTAAATCACTTACAATAAGCAGTCTGCCTTCTACCTCCAATATGTCAAAATAAGAATGCTTGCTAACAAGGGTTTTTATCATTGAGTCACAAGAGTTGAATTTATTTTTAGCGTGCACTTCGTAAATATTCTGTAAATCAAACATAACAACGCGCGATTGTTGTTTTTCAAATGAAAATATCGTACCAAGTAACGAATTCTTACCATAAGGAAAATGGCAATTTACACACGTTTTGCTATAACTCGGAACAAGTGTCAGTTCTTTCGCTACGAATTTAATTAACTTATAATCTTTCATTATTCTCCTTTTGATTTGTAAACTGAACGCATTATATTTTTTGACGAAATCTATAATAAAAAGTTGTTTTTTGTAAATACTACTTTCAATGCTATAATACACGAGAATTTCTCGTAAGTCAACAATTATACGAGCATTTTTCGTAAAATATTTTTATGAGCGGTAAAAATTTGGACATAATCGGAATAAGAATTAAAGAATTGCGCACAGAAAAGAAAATATCGCAAGCCGAGCTCGGTCGACTACTATCCGTTTCTCAAGACACCGTTTCATTATGGGAAAACTCTAAAAGCTTACCACCTGCGGATATCATAATCGAACTTTCAGTGATTTTCACCGTTAGCTGTGACTTTATTCTCGGTGTAAAAAATTATTGATAAATTTAAAGGCCCCGCGCAATATAATCGCGCGGGGCTTATTTATTTAATTTAACAACTATAAAATTTGTTGACAAAGACGTATTTGCAATGATAGAATATAGACGTTTCGGGGGCATAGCTCAGTTGGTCAGAGCGCTTGCTTGACATGCAAGAGGTCGATGGTTCGAGCCCATTTGTTCCCACCACAACGAATGGCGAGAACCTTTTGCGAGCGAGCTGAAAGCGAGCGAGCAACTGGTACTCACACCCATTTGTTCCCACCAAAAATATTCGGGGATATAGCACAGTTGGTAGCGCGATACGTTCGCAACGTATAGGTCAGGGGTT
>CAMWWH010000078.1 GCA_947177975.1 uncultured Clostridia bacterium
TCCCGACATACTGCTTTTGGACGAGCCCACCAACAACCTCGACATAAAGACGGTGCGCTGGCTTGAAAACTATCTTCTCGATTTCGAAAACACGATAATAATCGTATCGCACAACCGTCACTTTTTAAACAAGGTCTGCACGCATATCTGCGACGTCGATTACGGCAAAATCAATATGATGCTCGGCAACTACGACTTCTGGTACGAAACCAGCCAGCTTTTAGCCCGCCAGCAGAAGGACCAGAACAAGAAGAACGAACAGCGCGCAAAGGAATTGCAGGAGTTCATAGCAAGGTTTGCGGCGAACGCGTCCAAGTCGAGGCAGGCTACGTCGAGAAAGAAGGAGCTTGAAAAACTTACTATTTCCGACTTCAAGCCTTCTTTGCGCAAATATCCGTATATCGATTTCAAGTACGAAAAGGAAATCGGCAACGACATTTTAATGGTTGAGGGTCTGACGAAGAATGGCTATTTCGAGAACGTGTCGTTCACCGTACAGCGCGAGGATAAGATAGGTATCGTCAGCGACAAGTCTACGACAATTTCTATGCTGTACGATATTCTCATGGGCAAGGCTCAGCCCGACAGCGGCACGGTAAGATGGGGCAAGACCATTTCGGCGAGCTACTTCCCCGAAAACAACAACGAATACTTTTTGGGTTGCGACTTAACGCTCGTGGAGTGGCTGTCGCAGTTCTCTTCCGACCATTACGAGGAATATCTTCGCGGCTGGCTGGGCAGAATGTTATTCTCGGGCGAGGAGGCGTTAAAGCAGGCGAAGGTACTTTCGGGCGGCGAAAAAGTGCGCTGTATGCTCGCGAAGATGATGCTCGAGGGCGGCAACTTCCTTATTTTAGACGAGCCCACCAACCACCTCGATTTGGAAAGCATAACGGCACTCAATAACGGTATGAAGAATTTCAGGGGCTGTATGCTGTTCACATCGCACGACCAGGAGCTTATGAACACGGTCGCTAACCGCATAATCGAGATAAACGGCACCAAGCGTTTCGATAAAAACGTCACTTACGACGAGTATATCGATTTGGTAACCAAATAAAACGTAAGACAGAGGGGAAAGAAATGAAGAAAAACAGCTTGCCTACCGTAATTACGATAGTGGCGGCAGTGCTTGCCATAGCGCTTGCAGTGTGGGGCGGGTTTGCGTTCTGCACTCAGGTAACGATAGCCGACGCACAGCTGTACGCACTGATACCTATATACGTGATTTTAGTCGTGCTCGGCGCGTTTCTCGACGAGCTCGTGCACGAGGGCGCGCATTTTTTGGTGGGAGCAATCCTCGCAATGGGAGTTAAAGTGCCCAAAATACGCATTTTCAAAAGTTCGTCCGTCGAAATGTACCCCAAGGGTGTCAAGGGAATGAGGCTGAGATATATTCTCACGGCGGCGGCGGGGCTGTTTTTCGACCTGTTGATAGTAGTTCTGGGTATAATCGCGCTCACCGCGCCGACCGTGCCTGCGTTCTTTGCGGTCGGATTGCCGTACGCGTTCTATTCGTTCGTGATAAACGTCGTGCCCCTCGAATACGGAGCGGGCAAAACAGACGGACTTGCCGTAATAGAAGCGATAAGAAATGACGACTCGACAAAGGTAATGTTTGCGATTTTGAAGGTGCAGGGACTTGTCAACGGCGGAAAGCTTTTAAGAGAAGTACCCGAAAGTATGCTCCTGGACGTTCCGCAGATACAGGAGGACGACGTCAACTTTATAATGCTCACGCAGCTTAGGTGCGAGTACTACGAGGCGGTGGGCAACGACAGCGAGGCTTATAAGTATTTTCTGCGCTACAAAGAGATTATACGTTATCTTCCCGGCGAGTACACCAAGGGCGAACAGCGCGAGGAGTACAGCGACGACGAGATAGCGGAAGCGCAAGTCAAGCCCGGTCAGATTCCGACCAAGCCGCAGGAAGCGGAACCCGAACCCGAAACGGAACCCGCGCCCGCGCCCGAAGTCACGGCAGAACCCGCGCCCGAACCCGAAGCAAAAACCGAAACCGAAAACAAAGAAGAACAATAAAAAAATGCGCCGCGCGGAAAATTTCCGCGCGGCGCTTTATTCAAATAAGCAATGTAGCAACCAAAAACCACGCTTTTTGGTTGCGCGACCCAATTTGCGAAAACATTCGCCTCAGTAGGTGAATTGCCGCATTTTCTAATTATCGAGGGCACTTAAATAATGCGGCAAGAGGGCAACGCCCTAAAAATCGTCGGATTTGTTTTTCGCCTCAAGAAAAAGAAATCGACGAGAAGCTTAGCTTATCCTCCACAATCTTCCGAAGCAGTTGGGACACACGTATTTCCAGCGCAGAGCGCACTCCTTGCAGACGTGATTTCCGCAAGATTCGCACTCGTAAATTTCGCCTTCGGTCCAGATATTTTTCTTGTTAAATTCCTTACAAACGTCCATAAAAACAGTTTATGTTTAAGGGGCGAAAATAATGCAAAAAACCGTTTAAAATTGCGGTAAATTTTGCTCAAACATTTGCGTTATTTCTAATAATATGGTATAATAAAATAAATAAATTTCAGAGGTGAAAATATGCCCGAAAAAGTTCGTTCCGACTACGACGCAAACAGTCTGAAAGCGTTAAAAGGTCTTGAACCAGTAAGAGAACACCCCGGTATGTATATCGGTCCTACCGACGAAAAAGGACTGCACTGTCTTGTGCGCGAGGTTATCGATAACTCCATCGACGAGGCGCTTGCGGGATACTGCGACAGGATAGAGGTAACTATCTCCGCCGAGGGTTACTGCACGGTCAAGGACAACGGCAGAGGTATACCTACGGGTATCAACGAAGAGGAGGGAATTTCGGGCGTAGAGCTTGCATTGACCAACCTCAACGCGGGCGGAAAATTCGGCGGCGGCAACAAGGCGGGCGGCTATAAAATTTCGTCGGGCTTGCACGGCGTAGGCGTTTCGTGCGTCAACGCGCTTTCCGACACGCTGATTGCGGAAGTTTGCCAGAGGGGACACAAGTTCCGTCAGGTCTACCACGAGGGCGTTCCCGAAGAGCCTTTGAAGATAATCGAGGACACCGACGCGACGGGTACTTCGATATGCTTCCACCCCGATCCCACGATGTTCGAAACGATCGATTTCAACTACGATACGCTCAAAACGCTTCTTCGCGAGTTGTCCTATCTGAACAAGGGCTTAACGCTCACGCTCACGGACTACCGCGGCGAAAAGGTGAGGACGGACACGTTCTGCTACGAGGGCGGCGTAGTTCACTTTATACAGGATATAAACGAGGGAAAGAACGTACTGTTCGCCCAGCCCGTGTACTTCGAAGAGAGCGAGGGCGACGACAGATTTTTGGAAGTTGCCATTCAGTACAACGACGGCTATTCCGAGCAGATTTTCCCCTTCTCGAACAATATTCGTCAGCCGGACGGCGGCACGCACTTGGACGGCTTTAAAGCGGCTCTGACCAAGGTTATAAACGACGCGGGTCACCGCCTGAATATCTTGAAGGACAACGACAAGCTTTCGGGCGACGACGTGCGCGAGGGCATAACGGCGGTCGTGTCGGTCAAGATAGCCGACGCGCAGTACGAGAGCCAGACAAAGAGCAAGCTTTGCTCTACGTACGTGCGCGGCTTCGTACAGAAGGCGGTTGTCGACAAATTCGGCACTTACCTCGAAGAACACCCCGCAGAAACGCGCGAGCTCGTAATGCGCTGTATAACCGCGCAGCGTGCGCGCGACGCGGCAAGGCTCGCAAGAGAGGAAACGAGAAGGAAGGGCGTTTTAGAGAGTACCAAGCTCCCCGGCAAGCTTGCCGACTGTTCTGACAAGCGCTCGGAGCTGTGCGAAATTTATATCGTCGAGGGCGATTCGGCGGGCGGCACGGCAAAGCAGGGGCGCGACAGACGTTTTCAGGCGATACTGCCGTTAAGAGGTAAGATATTAAACGTCGAAAAGGTGCGCATAAACCGCGTACTCGAAAACGAAGAGATAAAGGCTATGATAACCGCGTTCGGCTGCGGCATACAGGAAAACTTCGACGAGAGCAAGCTTAGATACGACAGAATAATAATTATGACCGACGCCGACGTAGACGGCTCGCATATACGTATCCTGCTCTTGACGTTCTTCTTCCGCTATATGCGCCCGCTTGTCGAAAACGGACACGTATACGCCGCACAGCCGCCCCTTTACAAGGTGAGCGGAAAGGGCATAGAGGACACGTACCTCTACGACGACGCGGCGCTGACCAAGTTCAGAGAGGAGCACCCCGACGGCAAGTTCGAGTTGCAGCGCTATAAGGGCTTGGGCGAAATGAACAAGGAACAGCTCTGGGAGACGACTATGGACCCCGCAAAGCGTACCCTGGTGAGAATTAACGTGCAGGACGCGGTCGAAGCCGACAAAATGTTTGCTCTTTTAATGGGTGAACAGCCCGAACTGAGAAGACAGTTCATAGAGGACAACGCCAAGCTTGTCGAGGATCTGGATATTTAAGGGAGAAAGAGAGATATGGCTAAAAAACAAACCAGCCCCGAGCTTACCGAAGAGTTTATAAAAACTCTCGCTATGACAAAGATGCTTGAAGTCGAGGTAGACGAAGAGCTTAAAAAGTCGTTTATTGCCTACGCAATGGCGGTCAACGTGTCGCGTGCAATACCCGACATCAGGGACGGCTTAAAGCCCGTACACCGCAGAATTTTGTATTCTATGCACGATTTGGGTCTGTACAACGACAAGGCGTTCAGAAAGTGCGCGCGTATCGTCGGTGACTGCCTCGGTAAATATCACCCCCACGGCGACAGCTCGGTATACGACGCGCTCGTCCGCTTGGCGCAGGACTTCACGATAAATATGCCGCTTGTCGAAGGACACGGCAACTTCGGCTCGGTCGACGGCGACCCCGCGGCGGCAATGAGGTACACCGAGGCAAGGCTATCCAAAATCTCTGCGGAAATGCTGCGCGACCTCGATAAAGAGACTGTAGATTTTTATCCGACGTTCGACGACACGGGTATGCAACCGACGGTTCTTCCCTCGCGCTTCCCCAATATGCTTGTAAACGGCTCTGACGGCATTGCGGTGGGTATGGCGACCAACATACCGCCCCACAACCTCGGCGAGGTTATAGACGGCGTCTGCGCAATGATAGACAATCCCGAAATTGACGTGGACGAGCTTATGGACTACATTCCCGCCCCCGATTTTCCCACGGGCGCGCTCATTATGGGTCGCGGCGGCATACGCAAGGCGTACAAGACGGGTCGCGGCAATATTGTTATCCGCTCGCGTTGCGAGATAGAGGACTACCAGAGCGGCAATCAGACGAGGCAGAGAATTATCGTAACCGAGATACCCTATCAGGTCAACAAGGCGAAGCTTATCGAAACAATGGCAAACCTCGTCAAGGACAAGAGGATAGAGGG
>CAMWWH010000079.1 GCA_947177975.1 uncultured Clostridia bacterium
ACGAGCCTTACCTTAACGTGTAAGGGAAGCGCGTAAGTTGCGTCGCGGTTGCGGCACTCTTTTTCGTCGTACTTCGGCTTTTCGTCGAACCAGTGGTCGAGGAAATAGAGCTCGAAGTGGTCGGAATAGTCGGTGATGGGCGAAAAGTCCTCGAAGACTTCGCCTATGCCCTCTTCGATGAAAGTCTGATAGCTCGACTTCTGAATTTCAACGAGGTCGGGTATGTCGATGACTTCGTTGATTTTACCGAACTTTCTTCTTTCGGTTTTGCCATACTTGTGAACGGGTAAATTCATTAAGTTACTCCTAAAAAAATTTTTTATTTCACGTGTTTGGCGATTATGCGTATATATCTTTTCACCGCAAAAAATCTTACGTTTCGGAAATTGACTGAAAGGCTGGCTTAAAAATATTTTCAAGCTCTTGACAAAACTCCGCCGCAAAAATTTTTTCCGCTTTAAAGAATTTTGTCTGATGTCCTTTACTTATTTAATAATATAATGTATAATAATCTGCGTCAGCCGCGCTTTTACGACGTCTTTCGCCACCGTAAATTTCCTTTTAAAGGGCGCATAAGGGCATTAAGCGCATTGTAATACAGAATAGTATTATAAAACGATTAAAAACAGGTGTCAAGCAATTTTATACGGAATTAGCAAATTATGAGAATTGATAAATTTTTAAAAGTTTCACGCATTTTAAAACGCCGCACGGTAGCGCGCGAAGCCTGCGACGGCGGCAAAGTGATAATAAACGGCAAAGAGGTCAAGCCCTCCCACCCCGTCAAGGCGGGCGATATAGTAGAAATCGACTACGCGACGGGCGTTCTTAAATTTAAAATTTTGGAAATAAAGGAGACGGTTAAAAAGGACGAAGCCGCCTCTTTGTACGAAATAATTCAATAATAACCCGCTTTATGCGTTGCAAAGCAACGGAATTTATGATATAATAATTTATAGTTATGTTTAAGATTTTACTTTCAAAATTAAAGGAGGCGGTAATTTCGGTATTGCCGATTACCGTCATCGTACTCATAATTTCTTTTACGCCGCTCGCGAGTCTGTCCACGACCGAAACGGTGGCTTTTTCGGTTTCCGCCGTCGGACTTATAATAGGTATCGCACTGTTTAACCTCGGCGCCGACCTCGCAATGACCCCCATGGGCGGACACGTGGGTACGGGTCTTACCAAATCGAAAAAGGTGCTCGTGCTCCTCTCGGTATGCTTCGTTATGGGCTTGCTCATAACCATAGCCGAGCCCGACCTTTCGGTACTCGGCGAGCAGGTTAAGGGCATTATGCCCGGCGGCGGTGGCGAACTGAGCAAGTGGTTGCTCATAATAACCGTCGGCGTGGGCGTAGGAATTTTCCTTGTAATTGCAATAATTAAAATTGTCTTCCACAAAGACCTTGCGATGCTTGTAATGTTCTTCTATTTAATGCTGTTCGCGCTGTGCGCGATTTTGGCGGAGAACGGCAAGTTCCACCTTCTGCCCCTGTCCTTCGATTCGGGCGGCGTCACGACGGGTCCCATCACCGTGCCCTTCATAATGGCGCTCGGCGTGGGCATCTCTGCGACCATAGGCGGACGCGACGCAAACGAAAACTCTTTCGGTCTTATCGCGCTTTGCTCGGTAGGTCCAATAATCGCGGTTATGGCGCTGTCACTTACCACAAGCGGCGAGCTCGGAGCTTACAGCACCGAGATTTACGATATCGGAAATTACATAGGCAACAATTTCGGGCATACCCTTCTCGACACGGTAAAGGAAGTTTCCCTTGCCCTCGCACTTATCGTTGCATTCTTTATAATTTTGCAGTTTGCCATTTTGAAACTGCCCAAGCAAAAGCTCATACAGATTGCCATCGGCATCGGCTACACCTTCTTCGGACTTGTCATTTTCCTCGTCGCGGTCAAGGTCGGCTTTATGCCCGTCGGCTTTAAACTCGGCAAGCAGATTGCCGAAAACAACCAAACGCTTTTAGTCGTGCTGTGTTTCATACTCGGTATGGTGGTCGTCCTTGCAGAGCCTGCCGTTCACGTTCTGAACAAGCAGGTCGAACAGATAACCAACGGCGGCGTCAAGAAGATAGAAATGCTGCTCGCGCTCTCGATTGCGGTCGGCATATCAATAGGTCTTTCGGCGATAAGAATGATTTTCAAATTCTCTATCCTTTATTATCTTATCCCCGGTTACCTCATTTCGCTGGGCTTATCCTTCTTCGTGCCGAAGATTTACACGGCGATAGCGTTCGACTCGGGCGGCGTTGCGAGCGGTCCTTTGACTTCGAGCTTTATTCTGCCTCTCGTTATCGGCGCGTGCGAAGCGGCGAACGGCTCTTCGAACATTTACGGCTTCGCTTTCGGCGTGGTCGCGATGGTTGCAATGACCCCTCTTATCACCATTCAGCTTTTAGGCTTCAAGGCGGTTATGTCGGCAAAGGTGCGCGCGAACATCACTATGCGCAGAATCCTGTCTGCGGACGACGAGCAGATTATTTATTTTAAGTAAGGTAAAATTATGGCAGAAAAAATAAAACAAGCCAAAGCAAAAATAAATCAAAGGGTGACGGAAAAGAAAAAAGCCGTTAAAAGCGCGGTTGCCAAAGTAAAGGGCAACGGCACGAATACCGTCACCTCGAACAAGCTGGAAATGCTGGTTACGGTAGTCAGCCGCAACAAGGGCGAGTATTACGCCGACCTCATTCAGTCGTTCGACGTGAACTTGCAGGTCATAGCTCTCGCCAACGGCACGGCGGACGCAAAGACTTTGCGGTATTTAGGTCTGACCGACACGGAAAAGAGCGTAATTTTCAGCGTCATTCAGCAAGACAAACTGCCCGACGCTCTGCACACTCTCGACGAGAAGTTCAAGACGGTCAAGGGCGGCAAGGGCATTGCCTACACCATTCCGCTCACGAGCGTTATCGGCACGCTCATATTCGGATTTTTAAGCAACAACAAGACGGTCGTCAAGGAGGAAAGCAAATGAGCTACGAAGTAGTTTTCTGTATAGTAAACGCGGGTTATTCGGAAATGGTTATGGACGCGGCTAAGGAAGTCGGCGCACGCGGCGGCACGGTTATTCACGCGCGCGGCACGGCGAACAAGGAAGCCGAACAGTTCTTCCACATTACCATTCAGCCCGACAAGGAAATCGTTATGATACTCGTCCCCTCCGAGATTAAGGACGACGTTCTGCACGCACTCTACCGCAATGCGGGATTAAAGACGGACGGTCAGGGCATAGCCTTTTCGATGGCGGTCGACAACGTCGTCGGCATTTCGGGCGCACCCAAGCCCGTAGAAGAACCTGCGGAAGAAAAGACGGAAACCGCACAGCCAGAAGAGGCGGAAGCGCCCGCGGAAGAAAAACCCGAGGAAGGCGAAACTCCGACGGAAGAAGATAAATGAAAATAAGCGTTATTGTCTGCGCGGCGGGCAGAGGCGAGCGTGCGGGCTTTAATAAAAACAAACTGCTTGCCCCCCTCTACGGCGCGCCCGCAATATATCACACGCTCTGCGCGGTAAGTAAAATCGAGCCGTATGAACTTATAATTACAAGTTCCCCCCAAGATATGGCGGAATTAACGGCTATCTGCGCCCCTTTCGGCGGCAGGATTGTCGAGGGCGGAGCAACGCGCACGGAGAGCGTTTACAAGGCTTTAAAAGAAGTAACGGGCGACATCGTTTTAATTCACGACGGTGCGCGCCCCTTTACTTTACCCGAACAATTTTTAAGCTGCATAGAGAGCGTTAAGAGTTACGGAAGCGGTATTGTGGCTATGCCCGCAACCGACACTGTTTATATCGCAAACGACTATTCGGCGGCACATATCCCCCAACGAAACGACGTTTTTACCGTTCAGACACCTCAGGGATTTATTACGAAAGACATTAAAGAAGCCTACGAAAAGGCTATGCAAAGCGGCGAAACGTTCACCGACGACGGCTCGGTCTACTCCCGCTATATTAAGCCCGCGCGCATTTGTCCGTGCGGTTCGGCGGCGAACAGAAAACTCACGTTTAAAGAGGATTTCGACAATTATTGCACGGTTATTCCCGCAACGGTCGGTGTTAATGTCGAAAATACGGGTTTCGGTATCGACGTACACGCTTTCGGCAAACCGCAGAATTTCGTTATGCTGTGCGGGGTCAAAGTCCCCTGCGATACGGGGCTTATAGCTCACAGCGACGGCGACGTGGCTCTGCACGCGGTTGCGGACGCGATTTTGTCCGCGGCGGGCTTGCGCGATATAGGGCAATATTTTCCCGACACCGACCCTAAATACAAGGGCGCGGACAGTGCAAAACTACTCGAAGAAGTAATTGAAATCATAAGCAAAAACGGCTTGAAGGTCGGCGGACTGTCGGTTGCAATTCAGGCGGAAAAGCCCAAGCTTGCGCCGTATATCGACCGAATGAAAACACGGCTATCCTCTATCACGGGAGCGGACGAGAGTAATATCGGAATATCCGCGGGCACGTGCGAGGGCTTGGGATTTGTGGGTGAAAAGCGCGGTATCTGCGTGTACTGCACCGCGGTCTTGAAAAGGTAAAACACTATGGCGAAAACTAATACCACGATATACGTTTGCAGCGAGTGCGGCGCGACGAGTCCGAGGTGGCTTGGGCGCTGTCCCTCCTGCGGGCAATTCAATACTATGGCGGAAGAGGTCGTAAAACCCGCGGCAAGCGAGAGCGCCAAGAAAAGCGTCTACTCCCTCCCCCACGCAAAGCCGTTATCGCAGGTCACTTACGAGCGGCACGACAGAGTGTCCTCGGGCATTTCCGAGTTCGACACCGTTCTGGGCGGCGGCATTGTCAAGGGCTCGCTCGTGCTTTTGGGCGGCGACCCCGGCATAGGCAAGTCCACCCTTTTAACTCAGATTTCCGCACACCTTTCCAAGAATCACAAGGTGCTGTATTTTTCCGCCGAGGAAAGCTGTTCGCAGGTCAAAATGCGCTGTGACCGCCTCGGTTGCGGCGGCGAGGAAATGCTGCTTTTAAACGGCACTTGCATCGACAGTTTAGAGAGCGAACTCGACGGAGTCGAGTACTGCGTAGTAGACAGTATTCAGGCGGTTTACACGGACGATTTGTCCTCCTCTTCAGGCTCGGTCGGGCAGGTACGCGAATGTGCGACGAAGCTAATGCGCATAGCAAAGAGCCGCGGCATTACCTTCTTTATAATAGGTCACGTGACCAAGGAAGGCGCACTGGCGGGTCCCAAGGTGCTTGAACACATAATGGACACGGTGCTGTATTTCGAGGGCGAGAACCGCGAGAACTTCCGCATACTGCGCGCCGTCAAGAACCGCTTCGGCAACGTTTCCGAGGTGGGCGTTTTCGAGATGACGGGCGAGGGCATAATCG
>CAMWWH010000080.1 GCA_947177975.1 uncultured Clostridia bacterium
CTTTTTCATTATTATATTTACAGCGGTAAAAGCATAAACTATCGTATGAAACTTTTGCAGCAGATTTTAAGGGAAGCGGGCGCGGATTTGGACAGAGCTATAACAATCGTGCCCGCGTTCGGCGGCTATTTCAAGTCGGTAAAGAGGGTGGACGAGTATACTCCCGAAAGGATTGTTTTAACGGTTGCCAAAAAGCGGGTGACGGTCAAGGGCGAAAAGCTTGTAATCGATAAATATTTTCAGCAGGATTTACTCGTCCGCGGCGAAATTTCGGGGGTAGAAATTGAATAATATCGTCGAATTTCAGGTGACGGCAACCCTCGAAACCGTATTGAAAAAGCTTTCAAAGGCAAATATAGCCGTATATAAGCTGAAAAAACGCGCGTCGCGCGTGCAATTCGGAGTACAGCAAGAATATAGTGAAAAAGTTTTTGCAATTTTCTCCAAGACGTGCTATAATACTGTTATAGTCAAAAAGAGTGGGGTAGAGCGCCTTAAAATCTTTATAAAGCGGCGGTTCGGACTTCTCGTCGGCGGCGCGCTGTTCGTTGCGGCGGCGGTAACGTCGGGCAACGCGGTTTTAAAGATTAAGGTGGTGGGCAGCGGCGATTATTTAAGCCCGCAGATAATCTCGATTGCAAGAAGCTGCGGCGCGCGCGAATGGTCGTTTTGCCCGAATCTCGACGCACCACTGATGCAGGCTAAAATTATGGCTCTGCCCGACGTCAATTTCTGTTCGGTACGTCGCGACGGCGCATACCTTTTAATCGACGTCCGCACCGAGGAAGAGCACACGGCAAGGGTTGACGACAAGCCGCTTAAAGCTCCGATTGCGGGCGAGGTATACCGCATAATCACAATCTGCGGTACTGCCGAGGCTGCCGAAGGTCAGTCAGTCAACGCGGGCGACGTGCTGATAGGCGCGTACGAGCTTGACGCGGAGGGCGGACAAATCCCCTGTCTTGCGGTGGGCTTTGCCGAAATCAAGGCGGAGGCTAAGCTTTCGCTCGTCTACGGCGAGGAGAGCGAGGAAAACGCGCAGGCAGCTTTAAAAGCCGCGGCGCTGTACTCCGACGAGGTGTTGGAGCGCAGCTTTAAGGTCAGCCCGTGCGAGGGCGGCGTTACGTACGAGGTTAAATTTACATACCTTAAACGGGTAGCGATAAATATGGAATAAGACCAAAGAGGTGTTTGTTTGGATATAGAAAGACGGGTATCCGCGGACAGTATCGAAGAGCTTTCCAAGCTTTTGGGTACGTTCGACGAAAATCTTAACAGTATTTCCCGCGAATTGCAGGTGTTCTGCCGTGTGGACGAACTCGATATAGTCATTTCGGGCTCGGACGAAAACGTGCATATTGCAGTCGAAGTCGTTAAAAATCTTCTCGTGCTCGTGAGAAACGGCGAGCGCGTGGACAACGGCAGAGCGGTTTACTGCATAGAACTTGCCAAAGAGGGCAGAGCGTCAGACATAACCAAGCTTTCCTCGGGAACGGTGGGAGTAACCTTCCGCGGCAAGCCGATAAAATGCAAGACGGTCGGTCAGAAAGCGTACGTCGACGCGATAAAGAAGAATACCGTGGTGTTCGGCGTGGGACCCGCGGGCACGGGCAAGACCTATCTTGCGGTGTGTCTTGCGGTGCAGGCGATGAAGCAGAAGCTGGTGGAAAAGATTATTCTGACCCGTCCCGCAGTCGAAGCGGGCGAAAAGCTGGGCTTCCTTCCAGGCGATTTGCAGACCAAGGTCGACCCGTATCTCCGTCCCTTATACGACGCTTTGCAGGAAATGTTAGGCGTCGAAAGCTATACAAAGCTTATGGAAAGGGGCGCGATAGAGATAGCACCTCTCGCATATATGCGCGGCAGAACGCTGTCCAACGCGTTCATAATTTTGGACGAGGCGCAGAACACGACAAAGGAACAGATGAAAATGTTCTTGACCCGCCTCGGCGACGGTAGTAAAATGGTAATAACGGGCGACAGTACGCAGATAGACTTGCCCGAAGGTAAAAAGAGCGGACTGATACACGCTACCCGTCTTTTAAAGGACGTGGAGGGAATATCGGTCATAAATTTAACGGATAAAGACGTCGTAAGAAACACCTTGGTTATGCGCATAGTACGCGCGTACGACAAGGAAGGCGTCGGGAGTGTTAACGGTGAAGGAAAAGTTGACTAGAAAGGCAGTACTGATAGACGTGGTTCTGTTCGTTTTAAACGTTTTGTTGCTTCTCGCCATTGCGTTTTTGATGATAGAATTAAATCAGACTGCGCACGCTTTGGAATATATTCGTGAAAATCCCAGTAAGGTAGTTTTCGTCGTGGCAACGGTGCTGTTCTTGTCGTTGCTGACCTTCGGTTATCTTTATTTCGAGAGCACGTTCGTGCTGGCAAACGTTTTGAAGCTGACCGAAATGTTCGTGCTTTTGGATTTATCGCTGTTTTTAAGCTTTGTTTTCGGCAGGTACTTAAACCCCGCGGCGCGCCCCTTCGCCTTTTTCGCGATAATGTGCGCGACCCTTCTCGGCAGACGCGAGGCTATGTTCCTGAACATAATCAACGCGCTTCTGATATTCGTAATGGATATCAATATCAACCTTATCGACCTTACTTCCGCGGATATGTGGCAGTACTGCGCGGGACTTTTGATAGCCTTCTGCTCGGGTACGCTCGTCGTATTCGTATCGCACAAAATCAAAACGAGATTGCAGAGCATACTCATCGTATTCATACTGCTTGTGCCCATCGAACTGATTATCGGAATAATGCAGATACTGTTCACCTTCAACGAGGAAGGGGTAAGGCAGTGGATACTGTTAGGCTACGGCGCACTCGGCGCACTGTTCTCGACGCTGCTCTTTATGGTGCTTTTGCCCTTGTTCGAGCTGACGTTTGCCGAGCTGACGGTTTTCCGTCTGAGGGAAGTAACCGCGCCCAACGCGCCATTAATCAGAAAATTAAAGGAGCAGGCGCCCGGCACGTATAATCACGTAGTGGTTGTTGCACAGCTTGCCGAGGCTTGCGCGCTCGCTGTGGGAGAGGACGGCGAACTTGCCCGTGCCGCCGCGTACTATCACGATATGGGTAAGCTTGTAAAGCCCGAAATGTTCACCGAGAACCAGTCGGACTACAACGTGCACAACGAGCTTTCCCCCGAGCTTTCCGCAGACATAATCCGTTCGCATACGAGGGACGGCGCAAAGCTTATCAAGAAAGCGCATCTGCCCGAATTCCTGTCCGACGTTGCAATTCAGCACCACGGCACGCTGCCTATAAAATATTTCTACGCAAAGGCGTTGAAGATGACGGACGGCGAAATTTCGATGGCTAACTATTCATATCCCGGACCCGTTCCGCAGTCGAAAATAGCGGCGATTATTATGATTGTCGACGCGGCGGAAGCGGCAACCCGCTCGCTTGCAAAGCGAACTCCCGACAATATCGAGGCGCTCGTCGGCAGTATTATCGAGGAGCGTATGAACCTCGACCAGTTCGTCGACTGCAACATAACGATGCGCGATTTGTCCATCATAAGTCACACCATAGGACAGTCGTTGTCGGGCGTATACCATACGAGAATTTCCTACCCGAAAATCAAAATCGGCAAAAAGAATTAACGGCGGAAATTATGATAGACCTCAACATATACTGCGACGAAAACGATTTTTCGCCACTTGCAAGAGCGTTTGACGGCGAAATTCAGGCGGATTGCCCGCTCGCACTCGAAATCATATTTGCAGACAGGGAAGAGATTAAAAGGCTCAATTCGGAGTTCCGCAAAATCGACAGGGAAACGGACGTACTGTCCTTCCCCACGCTTGACGGAATAAGGGGTAAGGCTCTGAAAGCCGCCGACTATCCTTTCGATTGCGACGAGGACGGCAAGCTGTTTTTGGGCTCGATAGTAATCTGCACCGATGTTGCCAAAGCGCAGGCGGAGGAATACGGACATTCCTACGAGCGCGAGCTTTACTATCTGACGGCGCACGGCGTATGTCACCTTTTGGGTTACGACCATATGACCGACGAAGACAAGACGGAAATGCGTGCAAAGGAAGAGCGCGTTATGAAAAAACTTAACTTGACGAGGGAGTAAATGAAGAGCGGATACGTAGCGTTAATAGGCAGAGCGAACGCGGGTAAATCGACCCTTGTCAACGTGCTTGTAGGCGAAAAGGTGGCAATCGTTTCACCAAAGCCGCAGACCACGCGCGACGCGATAATGGGCATAATCACCGAGCCCGACTACCAGATAGTTTTCATCGACACCCCCGGCGTATACAAGGCGAAAAACGCGTTGTCGCAGGTAATGGAAAAGACGACGGAAACGACGGCGAAGGGCGTCGATTTGATAGTTTTCGTGCTCGACGCGCACGACGGATTGAAGGACGGCGACATAGAGCTTGCAAAGCGGTACCAGAGGAGTAAAATCCCCATGATAATCGCGTACACGAAAATAGACATAATGCCGCGCGAAAGAATTCCCGAAGATATAAAGCGGCTGTACGAAGAGGGGATAGAGTGCGACGTTTACCCCGTATCGTCGCGCAAGGGCATAAACCTCAAAAAGCTTGTTGCGGCTATCGTGGACAAGCTTCCCGACGGCGACAAAGTGATTGAGGACGACATTGTTTCGGACAAGAGCGAACGCTTTATGCTCGCCGAGATAATGCGCGAAAAGATACTTTTAAAATTCGACAAGGAAATACCGCACGGCGTCGCGGTGGTTATCAACACGTTCGAAAAGCAGGAAAACGGCGTGTACGAAATCAACCTCGACATAATTTGCGAAAAGGCGAACCACAAGGCGATTTTAATCGGCAAGCAGGGCGCGGCAATAAAGGAAGTAAGTGCTTTTGCGCGTACGGATATGGAGAAGTTTTTAGGTGCAAAGGTGTTCCTTACGACCTACGTCAAGGTCAAGGAGGACTGGCGCGACCGCCCCTCTTTAATGACGGGTTTCGGCTACGGCAAAAAACCGCAGTAATATTTTTCGTAATTCGGCACACCCTATCTTTAAGGGAGGGTTGCATATGCGCGAAAGGGATAACGACGCCGCCGAGCTTGCCTGGAAAATGTTCGAAAAGACGGGCTCCGTGAGCTACTATATGCTGTACAAAGAGCTTAAAGGAAGAAAGTAATACTTAGTGGATAACATAAAGGTCAACGCGCTGATGCTTCGCGCGGTCGATTACCTTGAAAACGACAAAATTTTAACTCTGCTTACGGCGGAGCGCGGCAAACTCACCGCGGGAATAAA
>CAMWWH010000081.1 GCA_947177975.1 uncultured Clostridia bacterium
TACTCCGCCGAACAGATTGTACTTGTTGAAGAGCACAACCATTACGAGCGAAATCGTCGACATAATCTTGATAAGAATATCGAGCGAAGGTCCTACCGTATCCTTTAAGGGGTCGCCTACGGTGTCGCCTACGACAGCCGCGTCGTGAGCCGCGTC
Organism: uncultured Clostridia bacterium; assembly: GCA_947177975.1. Taxonomy (GTDB): domain Bacteria; phylum Bacillota; class Clostridia; order Christensenellales; family Borkfalkiaceae; genus Coproplasma. The sequence goes on from CAMWWH010000081.1 coordinate 157, forward strand.
GTAGCCCTCTTCACCCTTCTTAGCGCCCTCGATGCCGCCGCTCTCGATATACTTCTTAGCGTTATCCCAAGCGCCGCCCGCGTTGCCCGTGTAAATTGCGAGCATTATAGCCGCGATGATTGCGCCGATAAGCAAGCCGCCTACGAACTGCGGTCCGAAAATAAAGCCGCCCGCAACGGGGATTATAATTGCGATAAGGCAGGGAACGGTCATCTGCTTGATAGAGCCCTGCGAAGAAATTTCGATACAGGTCTTGTAGTCGGGCTTAGCCGTGCCTTCCAAGATACCGGGGATTTCTTTGAACTGTCTTCTTACCTCGTCTACCATGTGCCTTGCCGCTTTGGCAACCGCCTGAATGAGCATACCCGAGAACATAAAGGGTATTGCCGCGCCGATGATGCCACCGACAAGCGTGTAAGGATTTGCTATATTGAGAAGAAGCGTGCCCGCAGCGTCCAAGCCGCCGAATGCGTACAGATACGAGCAGAGAAGCGAGATGGTTGCGAACGAAGCCGAGCCTATTGCAAAGCCCTTGCCGATTGCCGCCGTGGTGTTGCCGACCGCGTCGAGCTGGTCGGTGATTTCACGAACCTCGGGGTCGAGAAAGGACATTTCCGCAATGCCGCCCGCGTTATCGGAGATAGGTCCGTACGTGTCAACCGATACGGTTGCCGCAACGAACGAAAGCATACCGATTGCCGCGCACGCGATACCGTACATACCGCAGACCATATATGAGCCGATAATTGCAACAGCAAGAACAACTACGGGAAGCATACAGCTTATCATACCCGTCGCCATACCCTCGGTAATGGTGAGCGCCGCACCCTCTTTCGACGACTTCGCAATGCCCTTGGTGGGCTTGTAGTCGTAGCTTGTGTAATATTCGGAAATGATACCGATAATTATGCCCGCTGCAACGCCGAGTATAGCCGCAATGCAGGGCGAGAAGTTGCCCGCTTTAAATCCGAGCACGTCCTTCATTGCATCCGCATCCTGCCCGTTAAACATCAGCGCGCTCAACACTATGCAAGCCCCAATGGAAATGCCCGCAGATATCCACGTTGCGATATTGAGTTGCATATGTACGTTGGTATTCTTTTTCAACGGTACTAAGAGCAGATAGAAAATGCCTATCAAACAGCCGATAAGTCCGCAGCCCGCGAATATCATCGGGAAGAGCATCATTCTCGTCATAAGCGCTTCGCTGATAAGCTTGCCGACGACAACGCCGCCCTCTTTTATTATATTGTGAGTAAACAGCTCGCAAGCCAAAATTACGCCCGAGAGCATTGCGCCGACAAAGCTTTCCAGAAGGTCGCTTCCCAAGCCTGCAACGTCGCCTACGTTGTCGCCTACGTTGTCGGCGATAGTCGCGGGATTGCGGGGATCGTCTTCGGGAATGTGCGCTTCCGTCTTACCTACGAGGTCGGCGCCCATATCCGCCGCCTTGGTGTAGATACCGCCGCCTACGCGGTTAAAGAGAGCGATAATCGAGCAACCGAGCGCGTAGCCCGAAAGGGTCATCGTGAAGCCTGCGTCAAGTCCCGTCCAGTTGGTCCACAGCGGCGTCGTTTCTTTGGTGATGTCCTTTATCTGATGGCAGCCGATACCGAAGATTGCGAATACAACAAGCGCACCCAAAAGAGCGAACGCCGCAACGCAGATACCCATAACCGAGCCGCCCTTGAAGGCAACCTTTAAGGTCTTGCCCGTGTCGCGCGTTTCGTTTGCCGCGTTGGTAACGCGAACGTTTGCGTACGTTGCTATCTTCATACCTACGAAGCCTGCCGCCGCGGATACGAGCGCACCGATTACGAACGCCAAACCCGTCTGCCAGCTTACGAACGCAATTAAAATCACCGCAACGACCGAGCCGATAATCGCGACGATTTTGTATTCGTACTTGATGAACGCACCTGCACCGACGCGGATTGCCGCGGCGATTTCCTGCATTCTCTCATTCCCCTCTTTCAACTTTTTCGTGGTGAAATAGTTGAGGGCCGCGCAGGCGCACGCGAGTATGACCGCAGCACCTACAATGATTAAGAGTAAATAGATTTTATCCACTTCCCTTACCCCTCTTTAAGTGTATTTGCGAAATAGTATCGCAGTTGGAAAAATTTTACCATATATGAAAATAAATTGCAATATTTTTTCACGTTTTTTTCACTATTTATATATATGAAACGCCCGCGCGTATGTCTATACGCGCGGGCGCTACTTTTAAAATACTTTCTTATTTTAATTTGCGCTGCCTAAAATTTCGGCAACCGTTTTTACAATCATAGTGCTGTTTGCTTCGTCGTAAACGTTTACGGTGTAGCTGCCGATTTCCTCGAATTCGGTTATCGCCTCGCTTGTGAACGCAATATTGAGCGCAAGCTCCATTTCGACCGCGGTCTTTTCGACTACCGCGCTGATTTTGCCGCCGAACTCAACTTCCTGCAAAACGTTTTCCTCGTCGAAAGTGTAGACGAGCGTAATTCCGCTGAACGACGAGCCTGCAAGCAAGGAAGCCATACCCGCACTCTCGGAAGCCATAAGACCGCCCGGCATCGACGGAATTGTAACCGACGTTTCCGTAACGATATTCATAGCGTCGATAAGCGTTACCATACTCTTGATTGTTTCCAGAGCCTGAGCCGCGTCCTCGCCCATCATATCGACGATTTTGGTTGCGCCGACAGGTTCTTCCTCTCCCGTAATAGTCGCAAAATCCTGCGAGTTGAGAAGGCGCACGATATAGTCGTAAGCCTTTTCGCCCTGCTTGGGAATAATGCCCGCAAGAGGGCTTCCCTCAACTATGGACGTATAAGGAGTGCCGCTTTCACCTTCCAAAATAGCCGCAAGTATAACTTCGTAAATATCGTCCGCGGTCGTATCGCCGAGGCAAGCTTCTACGTAGTACCTGACCGCACTGCACTTTAAAAGTCCGCTGACCGTAGTCGTTTCGGTGAGGTTGTTTACTATCTCTTTGATATAGCCGTACATACCGTAGACCATTTTGTTTATATCGAGGGATATGGTGTGCTTGGTTTCGTCGACCACGATACTGTCGGTGGAGTTCGCAATCTTCAACAGCATTTCGCTATCCTGCATAAAGCCGCCCGAAATCATGCTGTAAATATTGCCCGTTGCAATTCCTTCCAGGTCGTTTGAACCCATGCCCAAATCCTTATAATTGTATTCGCCGTCGACCCCTTCGTCCGTATTCGGATAGAAAGCCTTCCAGTCGCGGAGGAACACGTTCATTATCATCATTTCGGGAGCTTCTTCGCCGCCTTCCTCGGCGCCTTCTTCACTTCCTTCTTCCGTATCGCCTTCCGCCAGCGCCAACGGTTTGTTGCCCGTCGAGGGCGCGTCGCTGTCGTCGCCGAAAAGCAGGCTGTTCAAGGAAAGCTCGACGTCCGCGTTGCCACCTTCAAGATTTGCCTTTGCCAAAATATTCGCAATCGCCATATTCACGGTCTCGCCGCCCATCTTGGTCACCGTCAAGCCGCCGCTTAACGTGAGCGACGTCGACAGGTTGTCGAACTTTTCAAGCTGCTCGTTGAGCTGCGACGCGGACATAGCCGTAGTTATAGTTACGTCCGACGAAAGTCCGTCGCTCGGCTCGTTATCCGTGCAAGCGGTCAAAGCAGTCACCGAACAAGCCGTAACGCAAGCCGCCGCACAAAGTAAAATTCTTTTAAACTTTTTCATATCGTCACCTCGTATTTATTATATCACTTTGTATTTCCAAGTAAAGCATTTTATTACTAATATAAAAATTTTGGCGGCGGGGTATTGAAAAGTTAATTTGCGCGTGGTAGAATATAGAGTGATAAATGTTGTTTCAAGGGGGATTATATATGAAAGATAATAACTGCGGCTACTGCGTGGGCGGCGAACCGCTGGCTAAATTCGGCATTAAAATCTGCGATTTGAACGTTTCGCAGCTTATATTATTTAAGGAACAGTCCAAAAAGGGCAGATGTATCGTGGCTTACAAGGACCACGTAAGCGAAATCGTAAATATCTCCGACGAGGAGCGCAACGCGTTTTTTGCCGACGTAAACAAAGCCGCGAAGGCTATTCACAAGGTCTTTGCTCCCGACAAGCTCAACTACGGTATGTACGGCGACACGGGCTGTCATCTGCACGTGCACCTCTGCCCCAAGTACCAAGGCGGCGACGAGTGGGGCGGCACGTTTACCATGAACCCCAACAAGACCTATCTTTCCGACGCAGAATACGCCGAAATGATTGAAAAGATTAAAAGCGCTTTAAACGAGGTGTAAAAAATGGCACATAACGTAATTGCGGAGGCAAAGCGTTGCCTCAACTGTAAAAAACCTCTGTGCAGAACGGGCTGTCCCATCAACACTCCCATTCCCGACTTTATCCAGACCTTTTTAAAGGGCGATATCGACGAGGCGGGCAGAATGTTGTTCGACAACAACCCCCTCTCGGTCGTATGCTCGATTGTCTGCAACCACGGCAACCAGTGTCAGGGTCACTGCGTGCGCGGACTTAAAGGCGAGCCCGTCGAAATTTCCACTATCGAGAATTTCATTTCCGAAAGATATCTCGACAGCTTAGAGCTTACCAAAGCCGAACCCAACGGCATTAAAGTCGCGGTCGTCGGCGCGGGTCCCGCGGGCATTACCATTTCGATTAAGATGGCTCAGCTCGGCTACGACGTCACCGTCTTCGAGAGCAAGACGGACATAGGCGGCGTACTCCGCTTCGGCATACCCGAGTTCAGACTGCCCAAGTCTATCGTGGACAGATACAAGACGCTTATGCTGCGCCTCGGAATTAAGATTAAGTTCAACGTAACAATCGGTAAGGCGTTCGGAGTCGAAGAACTGTTCCGCGACGGCTTCAAGGCGATTTCCATAGGCACGGGCGTTACCTGGCCCA
>CAMWWH010000082.1 GCA_947177975.1 uncultured Clostridia bacterium
CGTACTTGGTCTTTTCGTAGGGGTTGTTGCCCTCGGCGGTCAGCTTTGCAAGCTTCTCGCGGCGTATCTGCGCCTGTTCTATAAGCTGCGCCTGCTCCTCTTCCTCGGTGAGCGGCGCGTTGTTCTGATTGTTATCCATAAATTATTTGATATCCTTAATCTTCAGCTTGTAAGACGAACCGTCGGGGCACACTACCGTAACGACGTCGCCCTTCTTTCTTCTCATAAGCGCCGCGCCCACGGGCGATTCGGACGAAATCTTGTTATTCATAACGTCGACGTCGGTAACCGAGGTTATCGTGTAAACCTCGTCCCCGCCCATATCCTCGTCGTAAACGGTTACGACGGAATCGAGGTGAACGTACGAATTGTCGTTTATCTCTTCCTGAATGACCGCGTTTTTAATCTGGTATTCGAGCTCGGCAATCTTGCCCTCGTTGGAGCGCTGCTCCTCGCGCGCCGCGTCGTACTCCGCGTTTTCGGAAAGGTCGCCGTGCGAACGCGCCTCGGCGATTCTCTCGATAATTTCGGGACGTTTAACCTTTACGAGGTTGTCAAGCTCGGCTACGAGCGCGTCGTAATTTTTCTTGGTCATTACAAATTGTTGGTCAGCCATAAAATACCTCTTTATAGTTCTTTTATTAAAATACGCGCTCCCGCACGGAACGCGTACATTATTATATAGTATTATCTGCCGTTTGTCAATCAAATGTTATTTCAGAGATTTAACAAACGCGGTTATTCTCGCTATCGCCTCGGACAGATTTTCCTGCGAGGTCGCGTACGAACAGCGCACGTGATTTTTGCCCGCTTCGCCGAACGCAGTACCGGGAACGACCGCCACCTTCTGTTCGTGCAGAAGACGGTTTGCAAACTCCTCGCCGTCCAGCCCCGTAATTTCAATCGAGGGGAATACGTAAAACGCGCCGCGCGGCTGAAAACATTTAAGCCCCAACGAATTGAACGCGTTGACCATAAACCTGCCGCGGCGTGCGTATTCTTCGCGCATTTCCTCGACTACCGAAAAGCCGTCGGCAAAGCCCTCGGAAAGAGCCGCGACAGCCGCGTGCTGGGAAACGCGCGGCGCGCACATAATTCCGTACTGGTGAATTTTGAACATTGCCTCGTCGATTTTCGCGGGAGCGCAAACAAAGCCTATTCGCCAGCCCGTCATTGCAAAAGCCTTGGAAAAACCGCTTATAATTACCGTTCGCCCGCACATATTGCCCAACGAAGCAATTGATGTGTGCTTGCCGACGTACGTCAGCTCGGCGTAAATCTCGTCCGAAATTACCAGCAAATCGTGCTTTTCGATGACGGGAATTATCGCCTCCAACTGCTCCTTGGTCATAATAGCGCCCGTCGGATTGTTGGGGTAAGCAAGGATTAAAGCCTTGGTTTTTTCGGTGATTGCCTCCTCCAACTTTTCGGGTATCAATATAAAATCGTTGTCCGCCGTGCACTTAACCGTCACCGGAGTGCCGCCCGCCAGAATAACCGTCGGCGCGTAGGAAACGTAGCAGGGTTCGGGAACTAAAATTTCGTCGCCGATATCGCAGATTGCGCGCAGGGTCAAATCAATCGCCTCGCTCGCGCCCACCGTCACGAGAGTATGCGCGGGGTCGCAGACGACGTTAAACCGCTCCTTCATATATCGACAGATATTTTCGCGCAGTTCGGGCAGTCCGCGGTTGCCCGTGTACTGGGTCAGTCCGCGCTTTATAGAGCGCACCGCCGCGTCGCGTATGTACCAGGGCGTGACGAAATCGGGCTCGCCTACGCCCAGCGAAATCGCGCCCTCCATATTCTGCACTATATCGAAAAATTTTCTTATACCGCTCGGCTTTAAGCTTGCCGCGCGTTTGTTTACAAAGCTTCTCATATACTACGGCTGAACAGACAATCTTCCCTCTTCGCTCTTCTTCATCAACGCACCTTCAACCTTGTACTTTTTAAGTATAAAGTGGGTTGCGGTCGAAAGCACGGTGTCGTAGGTTGAAATGCGCTCGGAAACGAAGCGCGAAACGCTCTTTAACGACTTGCCCTCGACGATGACCGCCAAGTCGTAGCCGCCGCTCATAAGGTAGAGGTTTTTCACCTCTGCGTGTTCGGCGATTTCACGCGCGATTGCGTCGAAGCCCTCGCCCTTCTGCGGGGTTACCTTGACCTCGATAAGCGCCTCGACCTTATTTTCGTCTAAAACGTCGGAGTTGGTTATAGCCGTGTACTTGACGATAACGCCCTGCTCTTCGAGCTTTTTCACCTCTTCCTTCGCCTGCTTTTCGGTTATGCCGAGCATAGCGGCGAGTCTGTCCGCGGTTATGCGCGAATCCGCCTCCAAAATTGCAAGAATATCCTTTTCTAATCCTTCCATTGTCAATACCTCTTTTTTCTATTTTAACTTTTTTTGAAGCGTATGTCAATTTATCGTTTACAATGAACGAATTATTTAGTAGAATAAATCTATGTTTAAGATCTGGGCGAAAATTATCAAGGACGGAAAAATAGAAAGACAGCTGACCTACTCGCGCGAGGACAAATTTTCCTACGGCGAATTTTTCAGCTATCTTGCGGATATTTGCGAGGGGCTGGATATAGCAACCCCCGTACTTTTAAAGACGCATATCTTCAATTACGCAAAGTTCAACACGGTGCGCTTTCTGCCCCGCGACTTTGCCGAGAGCGTGGACTTCGACAAGCTGGTTTTAGACAATATCGTCATTTAAGCCCTTTGAACGGCTTGAAAATAAGCAGCGCGTATATAACGAACAGCGCCGAGATAAAGTCGACGGCTAAAAGACAACGCATTGCGGTAAGGTTGTTGAGGCACATAAAAAGCAGCAGGTTAAAGCCCGAAAAAGCGTATACACCCCCGCATATGCCCAAGATAATCAAATGTATAGTACAGATAGTGCAAGTAAGGCGCATACAAAAAGTATGCGCCGCGTCTTTTTTATTATGTGTTTTTAATAAGAATACTCACGCCCGTTGCCGCGTCCTGATACGTCATCCAATACCCGCCGTTTTCGGTGGGCACAAAGCTTGCGCAGTCTTTCAGGCTGGGCGGCGGATTTTCGCTGTTGGTTGCGGGCACTCCGTAGCAGATATACCTCGGCTTGCCCTCCACCTTCAAAACTCCGAATACGTAGAACTTGTTATCGCCGTAGGATATGCGCGCGAACCTGCTCCCTTCCATTGCGCTTTCCAATGCGGGCTCGGAAGGGTAAGTTGCGAATATCCGCTTGATATCCCCCTCCATACGCGTATAGAAATCGCCGCCCGCAAGTCCGCCAGAAATCGGCTCGCCCGCAACAGCCGCCGCCTCTCTTACGCGGCTCTTTTTCTCGCTTTGGAAAGGGCGAGTATCCTTTTCATCTTCGCCGCCTGCGCCCCGCTCCTCTTCTTGCGTTTGAGCTTCGCGTACAGCGGCACCGCCTTCATAAGAACTTTCATAATAGTTGACCTCCGTGATAGCCTCGTCGTCGTACGCGACTCCGCCTTTGGGCGGGCGGATATTTTCGCGCCTGGTCATTTCCTCTTTCAAGTCGGGCAGAGCGCACGCCATCTGCCCGCACGCCGCGCTTGCAATCGGCGCGACCGTATTGTGACAGAAGCACACCAAAAAAGCAAACCCCGAGCTCAAATTCAAGTCGCCCTCGCCCTCGTACGAAAGCCCCTCGAAGACGACCGTTTTAAGTCCGTCGGTGACGCCCAAAACGTACCTGCCCTCGGTGAGCGGCGCAAAGTTGATGAGCGACACCTCTACCTTTAAAAAGCCCGCGTACGTTTCGCACTTGACAAGTCCCGAAACCGCGCCGCCGTCGGCGGAAAACCCGCTTTTTACCTGTTTTATAACGGCGATTTTTTTGACGTAAGCGCCCACAGAATTTCCCCCTCCGCTTTGCTGATGCCAAGTCCGTTTACGCGAAAGCATTTAAAGGACTTGGATACAATGTCACGTTGTTCTAACTACTATGATAATATTTAGCGGAGTGAAAATATATACTAATAATGTTTAATAATATATAATTTTGTCGCATACAATTCACGCGAAATTTGCATTAAAATATTTGCAATCGTTTGGAAATTTTGATATAATCGTATATGTGGAAATTTTGCCACGTTTCAAATTCGTATTGTGTAATTTTTTAAGGAGATAAATATGGCACTCACTAAAAATCAGAAAATTTTGGATTTCGTTAAAGAGAGCGCGGAACTTGCCTGCCCCGACAAAATCGTCTGGGTCGACGGCTCTCAGGCTCAGATTGACGCGCTCAGAAAAGAAGCGGTCGTTTCGGGCGAGCTCATCAAGCTCAACCAGTCGCTTCTTCCCGACTGCTACCTTCACAGAACCAAGGTAAACGACGTTGCGCGCGTTGAGGACAGAACCTTTATCTGCACCAAGAATAAAGAGGACGCAGGTCCCATCAACTACTGGATGGACCCCAAACAGGCTTACGAACTGTGCGCCGAAATCGCACGCGGCTCGATGAAGGGCAGAACGATGTACGTTATCCCCTACTCGATGGGCGTCGTAGGCAGCGACTTTGCCAAATACGGCATCGAGGTTACCGACAGCATTTACGTCGTTCTGAATATGTGCATTATGACCAGAGTCGGCAAGGAAGTTTTAACCGCTCTCGGCAAGGACGGCAGCTTCATTAAGGGCTTCCACGCAAAGTGCAACGTAGAGGCCGAAAACAGATACATTATGCACTTCCCCGAGGACAACACGATTATTTCTGTCAACTCCGCTTACGGCGGCAACGTGCTCCTCGGCAAAAAGTGCTTTGCTCTCCGCATAGCTTCCTACCTCGGCAAGTACGAGGGCTGGATGGCGGAACATATGCTTATCCTCGGCGTAACCTTCCCCGACGGCAGCAAGAAGTACGTGGCGGCGGCGTTCCCCTCCGCGTGCGGCAAGACCAATCTCGCTATGCTCATTCCCCCCAAGCACTACCTCGAAAAGGGCTACAAAATCGAGTGCGTGGGCGACGATATCGCCTGGATAAGAGTAGGCAAGGACG
>CAMWWH010000083.1 GCA_947177975.1 uncultured Clostridia bacterium
ATGCGCTTTATGCCCACGGGCGGCGTTACGGCGGACAACCTCAACACCTACCTTGCGTACAACAAAATCGTTTGCTGCGGCGGCAGCTGGATAGTTCCCGCCAAAATGCTCGACGAAGAGAACTGGGAGGGCATAACCGCTCTGTGCAGAGAGGCTATCGACAAGATGCTCGACTTCAAGATGGTGCATGTAGGTATCAACTGCGCGAACCCCGAAGAGGCGGAGAGCGTTGCGGATAAGTTCGACGACGCGTTCGGCTTTGCCAAGAAGGTGGGCAACAGCTCGGTATTCGCTTCGACGTACGTAGAGTGCATGAAGTCGCCGTTCAAGGGCGATATGGGTCATATCGCAGTATCTACCAACTCGGTAAAGCGCGCGGTATATCAGTTAAAGCAGCGCGGCTTCGAGTGCGACGAAAGCTCGTATAAGTACGACAAGGCGGGCAATCTTACGGTTGCGTATTTGAAAGACCAGTTCGGCGGCTTCGCTGTACACCTTGTTCAGGCAAAATAAATTTGAAATAAAAAAACTTTATTTATAAAGGAGAAATAAATTTTATGAAAAAGATTGTAACTATGGGCGAAATTATGCTTCGTCTTTCCACCCCCAACAACGAAAAGTTCATTCAGGCTGACGAGTTTGACATCAACTACGGCGGCGGCGAGGCGAACGTTGCGGTATCGTGCGCAAACTACGGTCACAAGGCTGAATTCGTAACGGCTGTTCCCGAAAACGAAATCGGCGACTGCGCGGTTGCGGCACTCAGAAAGTACGGCGTGGAAGTTGACCACATCGCTCACTGCGGCGAAAGACTCGGCATCTACTACCTTGAAACGGGCGCATCCGTTCGTCCTTCCAAGGTCGTTTACGACAGAGCTCATTCTTCCATTTCCACGGCTAAACCCGAAGACTTCGACTTCGACGCGATCTTCGAGGGCGCTGACTGGTTCCACTTCACGGGCATTACTCCCGCCGTTTCCAACAGTGCGGCTGTACTCACCGAAGAAGCTTTAAAGGCTGCAAAGAAGCACGGCGTAACCGTTTCCTGCGACCTTAACTTCCGCAAGAAGCTCTGGACGAGCGCAAAGGCAAAGAAGGTTATGACCAACCTTATGCAGTACGTTGACGTCTGCATCGGCAACGAAGAGGACGCAGACCTCGTACTCGGCTACAAGCCCGGCGAAACCGACGTTACCAAGGGCGACCTCGAACTTGCAGGCTATCAGGATATCTTCCAGAGAATGTGCAAGGACCTCGGATTCAAGTATGCGATTTCCTCGCTCCGCGTTTCTCACTCGGCTTCCGATAACGGCTGGTCGGCTTGCATCTACTGCGCAAAGACCAAGGAATTCTATCATTCCAAGACCTATTCTCTGCATCCCATCGTTGACCGCGTAGGCGGCGGCGACAGCTTTGCGGGCGGCGTAATCTGCGGCTTCCTCGACGGCAAGGACTTCAAAGAAGCTCTTGAATTCGGCGTAGCGGCATCCGCATTGAAGCACACCATCCCCGGCGACTTCAACCTTGTATCGCGCAAGGAAGTTGAGGCTCTCGCAGGCGGCGACGGCAGCGGACGCGTTCAGAGATAATTTATGCAAATAGCATTTCGCACGCACGACCTCGGCGTCAAGGGCGCCGAGGCTGCGGTAGAAAAATTACATCAAAGCGGTATAGACGCAGTTCAGCTTGTGGCGTATAAGTTTATTGACGAAATACCCTACAAGCCGAACGCGCTCACCGCGCAAAATTCCGAAGAGCTCGGACGCACCCTGAAAGAGGGCGGAATTACCGTCGGGCTTATCGGCGCGTACTTCAACCCCGTCCATTCCAACAAGGAAAAGGTGGCGAACTGCAAGGCGGTTTTCAAGGACTACTTGAAGTACTCGAAACTGCTTGGTTGCAACATAGTAGGCAGTGAAACGGGTTCGTTCAACGACGACAAGTGGACGTACAATCCCTTAAACCGCACCGAAGAGGCGCTTGAAACGGTCATCGAAACCTTCACCGAGCTTGCCGACTACGCAAAGTCGGTCGGAGCGTATATCGGTATGGAAGGCGCGGCGGGTCACGTCTGCTGGAACGTTGAAACGCTCAAACGCGCAATCGACGGCGTGAACAGGGATAATGTTAAGGTTATATTCGATATATATAATTATCTCGACGAAACCAACCATTCGCGCTACCTCGAAATTTTAGACGAGGGTTTAAAGACCTTTGCCGGCAAGATAGTCGTATTCCATTTAAAGGACTATATAATGCAGGACGGCAAGGTAAAACAAGTGCCCCCGGGTAAGGGACTTTTCGATTACCCCGCGATACTTAAGCGCATAAAGGCGTACGATAAGAACGCGGTTTTGGTGCTCGAAGGCACTACGGGCGAGAATATCGTTCCGTGCACCGAGTACGTAAGAAAGATTTGGGAACAAGTTTAAAATAAAAATTTTAAGGAAGTATAGAAAATGAAATTCGACGTAAGGTATGCAAACCATCCCGACGATTCCAAGAAGTACGATACTGCGGAACTGAGGGAAAAATATTTAATCGAAAAACTGTTCGAGGAAGACGACATTTTACTGACGTATTCCCATCAGGACAGAATTATAGCAGGCGGCGCAATGCCCGTTAAAAAGGCTTTGTCACTCGGCACGTTCAAGGAGCTTGCAACCGCATACTTCCTTGAAAGAAGAGAATTGGGCGTAATCAATATCGGCGGTGCGGGCGTAATCACGCTCGACGGCAAGAAGTACGATATAGGTCACAAAGAGGGCATATACGTAGGTATGGGCACGAAAGAGGTTACTTTCGCGTCGGTCGACGGCAAGAACCCCGCTAAATTCTATATCAACTCCTCGCCCGCCCATAAGACCTATCCCACGGTTAAAATCACCAAGCCCGTTGAGGGCGTACCCGCTCCCGAGGGAGTGCGCTACTGCGTACAGAGACACCTCGGCACGGCGGAGGGTATGAACAAGAGAACGATAAATCAGTTTATCGTACAGGACGTCTGCGAAAGCTGTCAGCTCGCTATGGGTATGACCGAGCTTGCGGTAGGCAGTTCCTGGAACACGCTTCCTTCGCATACCCACGAAAGAAGAATGGAAGTATATATGTATTTCGAAGTTCCCGCGGATCAGGCGGTTATCCACCTTATGGGAACGCCGCAGGAAACGCGTCATATCATAATGCACAACGAGCAGGCGGTCATCTCGCCGAGCTGGTCCATACACACGGGCGTAGGCACGTACAATTACACCTTCATCTGGGGTATGTGCGGCGAGAACCAAGCGTATGACGATATGGACAACATTAAAACCGCAGATTTAAAGTAAAAAAATAAATAGGGGAAACAAAAATGGCAGTATTATTATTTAAAGACGTAAACAAAGTCTATCCTAACGGTTATCACGCCGTGCACGACTTTAATATGGAAATCAAAGACGGCGAATTCATTTGCCTCGTCGGCGATTCGGGCTGCGGCAAGTCGACTACGCTCCGTATGATAGCGGGACTTGAAGACATCACCGCGGGCGAGTTCTATATCGACGGCAAGCTCGCAAACCAGATGAGCTCGCGTGAGAGGGGAATAGCAATGGTATTCCAGTCCTACGCGCTCTATCCTCACCTCACCGTTTACGAAAACCTCGCGTTCGGTCTTATGCTCGAAGGCATCGACGCCGATATCATCGAGGAAAAGGTGCAGGCAACGGCAAAAATTCTCGGCTTGACCGAATATCTCGAAAGATTCCCCAGAAATCTTTCCGGCGGTCAGTGCCAGCGTGTAGCGGTAGGCCGTGCGCTCATCCGTAAGGTTTCGATTTTCCTTATGGACGAACCTCTGTCCAACCTCGACGCAAAACAGCGTGTTACGATGCGTTCGGAAATTAAGCAGATTCACCGTTCGGTCGGCGCAACCACTATCTACGTAACGCACGATCAGACCGAGGCTATGACCATGTCCGACAGAATAGTCGTTATGAAGTCGGGCGGCTGGGTTCAGCAGATAGGCACTCCGTTCGAGCTGTACTTCTACCCGAAGAACCTGTTCGTTGCGGGCTTCATCGGCGAGCCTCCCATGAACTTCCTCCGCGGCACCGTGCAAAACGGCAAGTTCGTCAACGACGCGGGTCTTACTCTCGATATCGCGCCTTTGGTTAAGGACGTCGCGTCCATCGAGGGCAAGAAAGTGGTATTCGCATTCCGTCCCGAAGCAATCAAAATCGCGAAGGGTGAAAAGGTTGCAAAAGAAGATTATTACCTCATCGAGTCGCAGGTCGACTTGACCGAGCTTCTCGGCGACACGACCAACGTATACGCTAACGTCGGCGACGTAAACGTTATATTGAAGGTAAATCCTCACGACACACCCGAAATGGGTTCGACGTTCTCGTTCTGCGTGCCCCACAAGGCGGCGTACATTTACGACGCGGAAACCGAAGAGGCAGTGCCTTCCGATATTGTGAGAAATTAAGAGGTTTATACTTATGGAACTTATAAGCAAGAAGATATACAATAAGCCCGAAAGACCCGTAAAGATTATGCAGTTCGGCGAGGGTAACTTCCTTCGCGCGTTCGTCGACTGGATTATCCAGAACTTAAACGACGACGGCGCAATCAACGCGGGCGTGGTAGTAGTTCAGCCCATGCCTTTCGGCAGAGTTAAGGAACTCAAAGAGCAGGACGGTCTTTACACCCTCCGTTTAGAGGGTATCGACAACGGCGAAAAGGTTAAAAAGAGCCGCGTTATCGACGTAATCAGCGACCTTTTAAATCCCTTCGAGGAGTATGAAAAATACCTTGCATACGGCGAGAGCGAGGACTTGCAGATTATCATATCCAACACGACGGA
>CAMWWH010000084.1 GCA_947177975.1 uncultured Clostridia bacterium
ACGCCCGCGTCGATAAGGCTGTCGATAAAGATAAAAGCGTACGCAGGTCCGCTGCCGCTTATGCCCGTGACCGCGTCGAGCTTATCCTCGCTCACGCTCAGAACACGCCCGAGACAACCCAAAAGATTAAATATGAAATCCGAGTCATCCGTACTCTTGTTGAAGTCGGTAACGTCTACGCACAGCATACCGTAGCCCGCAACGCAGGGCAGATTCGGCATACAGCGGGCGACCTTTATAAGACCTACGCCGAACGAATTTTTAATCGTAGACTTTTTAACCCCCGCCATTATGCTTATGACTTTTTCGGGACAAACGCCTTTGAGTTCTTCGGAGAGAGCGGCAAAGCTCTGCGGTTTGACGGCAAGAAGTAAAAACTCGCTGTTTTCGGCAACGAAGCGGTTATCGTCGGTAACGTTGACGTCGAGTTCGTCGCAAACCTTATCGAGTTTATCGCGGTTGATATCGCTGACGACGACCTTTCTCATACGGATAATTCCGCTGTCGGCAATGCCCTTTAATATCGCGGTCGCCATATTTCCGCAACCGATAATTCCGAGTTTAAATTGTTTTTTCATACATTAGGTCTCCAAAAGAGGTTGACATATTCTAAAAAAGCTACTATACTAACATTATAAGATAGGCGAGGGAATTGGGCAACCCCAAATTTGGAAGTCCCTTTCGTAATGACCCTATCTTTCAAATTTTAGGGGAGTAGCTCAACGGTAGAGTCGCGGTCTCCAAAACCGTCGGTTGCGTGTTCGAATCGCGTCTCCCCTGCCAAACCTCCGTGCCTATGTGGTGCGGAGGTTTTTCTTATTCAAAATCAAACTTTTCGTAATTGTCTACGTAATACCGTTTAAATCTGTCCTCAAAGCGGTAAACGACGTCCAAATCCAAAAACTCGTCGTTTAAAATATTTAACTCTTCACTGCACTCTTCGGGTAAATCGTCGTTATGCGCTATATCGTACTTCTCGTTGAGCGCCAACGCTCTCTTGCAAAGCTCCGTAAGCTCGGGCAAATCCAAAAGCCTGCACGCTTGCAGAAGTTGCTTATCGGTAATTTCGGGGCTATTGATAAAGAACTCGTCAAAACCCGCCTCGAACTGAGCGTCGTAGAGCGTCCACATTATATAGTAAACTTTCAAACAATTCGGTAGCTTGTCGATTTTCGCGCTGTCGTAATTGACATAGTCCAGCAAATCGTTAAAGCGGTCATTGGGAAAAAGTCTCTCGAATTCCTGTTGCTCTTTATCCCCAAGCCGATACAAATCTATAAGCTCGCACGTTTCCTTAAAGCCGCTAAGCAGATAGAATTGCAGATTTATTCCGCTTCCCTTATAAAGCTTAAAGCTAATACTTCCGCCGTTCTTAAAAAAGAGCGAGCGGCGCGATTTGACTTCCTTTATATTGCCGTACTCTGCTACCCACGTCGTACCACTGATCGTGCGGAGTATAGCAGTCTTCGACACAACGTATCTTGACGATTTCTTATTGAACAAAAGCGTGCACGTGGCGGCCAAAAACGTAAAGCTGAATATACCTGCCACAAAGTAGAACATCACCCACATTACCTTTCCGGTAAGTGCGAGAATGAGCATTACCACCAAAGGAATAAGCAACATAGGCAAAATTATTTTAAGCGAAGCGCAATAATTTGTAATATTGGTTACCTTAATTTCGAGCGTCTGCGTTTCGCCGGTAACGTGAAAGTTTTTAATTTTTTTCAGCCTTGTCGTCAAATCCTCTTCAACCTGCGGTTCGGCTTTGTCAAATTTTTCGTCCATTCTACCACCCGTATTCTACGTAATGTACGCCGCCAAGATAAGCTTTCAACGCACACTTTCTGTCGTCAATCAAATCGTCGGGAAGATTATCCAAATCGAACCACTTTAATTCCGAGCACTTCTCGGGTTCTGCAATGCGCGGTTCGCCGTCAAATTCGGTACAGACGAAATATGCGTTGTAATAAACCAAATTACACGGCTTGTCGCACTTATGGACAAGCGCGGCAAACTGCAAACTTTCAGCCCTAACCGCAACGCAGAGTTCCTCTTTCGCCTCGCGGACAACAGCCGCCGTCATACTTTCACCGTCTTCCACTTTGCCAGCACAGGAAAAATCCCACAGACCGTCGGCAAATCCGGTGTTTTTGCGGCGCTGTAATAAAATTTGTTTTTTGCCGCCGCACTCCCGCATAAGTATAAGGATAATCGCCGACGGCGTCAGATACGGTTCATTCATCAAACTTTAACGTCGCCTTTTAAGCCCAAATCGCCGCTGTTGGCAATCAAAATCGGGTCGATTTCGTTTGCTATAAATTCAACCGTCTGCGAAGGCGCGCGACCTATAAACTTTTTAGCGTCGAGAATTTCGTCCAACTTATCGTGTACGGGCTTGAACATACCGTCGCCCTTTATAAGCTCGATAAGGTTATTGTCAAGTCCGTTGACCTTGACGTTCTTGCCCGCTTCCATTGAAAGCACGCGGATTTTTTCGTGCAGATCCTGTCTGTCGCCGCCCGCCTTGACGCACTCCATAATGATATTCTCGGTTGCCATAAAGGGCAGTTCCGCCGCGATATGCTTTGCGATAACCTTGTCGTAAACGACGAGATTTTCCGAAACGTTCATATAGATGTTGAGTATGCCGTCAAGCGCAAGGAACGCCTGCGCGATAACTATTCTGCGGTTCGCCGAGTCGTCGAGCGTTCTTTCGAACCACTGCGTGCTTGCCGTAATCGCCGCGTTCATAGGCAAAGACACGACGTACCTTGCAAGCGAGCCCATTCTCTCACTACGCATGGGGTTGCGCTTATAAGCCATTGCCGACGAACCTATCTGCGACTTCTCGAACGGCTCTTCTATTTCCTTCATATTCTGCAAAATGCGTATATCGTTGGAGAATTTGTACGCACTCTGGGCAATCTGCGAGAGAACGCACAGCGCGTTATAGTCGAATTTTCTGGGATACGTCTGCCCAGTCACGCCGTAAACCTTTTCGAAACCGAGCTTTTCGACAACCTTTCTTTCAAGCTCTTTAATCTTGTCCTCGTCGCCGTTGAAAAGCTCCATAAAGCTTGCCTGCGTGCCAGTAGTGCCCTTTACTCCGCGAAGCTTGAAGCAGTTTTCGAGGTTTACGAGGTTGTCGTAGTCCATTTTCAAGTCCTGCAACCAAAGGGTCGCGCGCTTGCCGACCGTCGTAAGCTGTGCGGGTTGTAAGTGGGTAAAGCCCAAGGTCGGCATCTCCTTGTATCTGAGCGCAAAATTTTTGAGCTTGTCCATAACGTTGACAAGCTTTTTCTTTATGATTTGCAGCGCGTCGTACATTATGATAAGCTCGGAATTGCAGTCGACGAAACAGCTCGTTGCGCCGAGGTGAATTATGGGGCGCGCCGATTTAGCCTGCTCGCCGTATGCGCGGACGTGCGCCATAACGTCGTGACGAACCTCCCTTTCGAACTTTTCCGCAAGCTCGAAATTTATCGTTTCCGCGTATTGCTTCAATTCGTCAACCTGCGACTGCGTGATATTCAAGCCGAGCTCCATTTCCGACTCGGCGAGCGCAATCCACAGCTTGCGCCAAAGTTTAAAACGCTTGTCGTCCGAAAAAGCCTCCGCCATTTCTTTGCTTGCATAGCGGGTAATCAAAGGATTTGCATATATGCTGTTGTCTGCCATAATTTTCTCCGTTTAACTGTTTTTTGATTTAGTGATTAAATTTATTATTAAAGCTACGATTAAAACGACTGCCGCAGCGACGAAAATGAGTATTCCCGTTGCCATTGCAAAAAGCGATATTATCACGGGAATTGCGTTGCCCTTTTCGGTTAAATATACGATTAAACCGACAATAAAGCACACAAGCCCCGCGGCGCATACTCCGCCCGCCGCTAAAACTAACGCTTTCTTATGCATTCTTATCTTGCCTTCTGCGGTGCGGGGTAAGCAACTCCAAGAGTTTCAACCGTAACTTTTTTCATAATCTGTTCGGTTTTCGGCTTATCGTTGCGGTCGGTTGCAACCGAAGCGATTTCGTCAACGACGTCCATACCCTCTACGACCTTGCCGAAAGCCGCGTACTGTCCGTCGAGATAGGACGCGTTCGCGTGCATAATGAAGAACTGCGAGCCCGCGCTGTCGGGGTGGTATGCACGCGCCATAGAGATAACTCCGCGCTCGTGTTTAATGTCGTTTTGCTTAAAGCCGTTCAAAGAGAACTCGCCCTTTATGTTGTAACCGGGACCGCCCGTACCCACGCCCGCAGGGTCGCCGCCCTGAATCATAAAGCCCTTGATTACGCGGTGAAAAATTATTCCGTCGTAAAAGCCGTCGTTTACAAGCGCAATAAAGTTATTAACCGTGTTGGGTGCTTTGTCGGGATAAAGCTCCACCTTGATTTTGTGTCCGTTTGCCATTTCGATTGTAACTATGGGATTAGGCATAAATTCACCTCTCAAAATTATTCTTCGTATTTTTCGATTTTCACGCCCGCTTCTTTAAAAAGCTGCATAGAAAATTCGTCGGGATAGCCCTCTTTGTAGACAACTCTGGCAATGCCCGAATTTATTATGATTTTCGCGCAGATAACGCAGGGCTGGTGCGTACAATACAGAGTGCACCCTTCGACGCTGCACCCGACTCTCGCCGCCTGAATTATTGCGTTCTGCTCGGCGTGAACTGCGTAGCACAGCTCGTGGCGCGTGCCGCTCTCTATGCCTTGCTCCTTGCGCATACAGACGCCCTTGTCCGCACAGCTTTTAATGCCCTGCGGCGCGCCGTTGTAGCCCGTGGCGATTACGCGCTTGTTCTTGACGATAATCG
>CAMWWH010000085.1 GCA_947177975.1 uncultured Clostridia bacterium
CAATTATTCCGTACATACCGCCCGCCAGAATACAGAGTATAAAGGTGGAGGTCATAACGAGGTCGAGCTTGAATACCTGCCCGCCGTACACGATTAAGTAACCGAGTCCCGCGCGCGACGACACGTATTCGCCCATAACCGAACCTATCCAAGCCAAGCCCACGGCAACCTTCAGCGTGTTGATAAGCGAGGGCACCGAAGCGGGGATAATCAGTTTAAAGAGTATCGCGCTCTTTTTCGCGCCCATTGCCTGCATAAGCGTGAGCATCGTCTTATCGACCGATAAAAAGCCCGTCAGCGTGTTCATTATGCACACGATTATCGCGACTATTACGGTCATAAAGATAATGGCGGGATAGCCCGTGCCTATCCATATGATGATAAGCGGTCCGAGCGCGATTTTCGGCAGTGCGTTCAGAACGACTATATACGGCTCGAAAACTTTATGCGCGCCGTCGCTCATATACAGCAGCACGGCTATCGAATAGCCCAGCACGACGGCTATCACAAAGCCGACCATCGTCTCCATAAGCGTTATGCCGATATGCTGAAACAGCGTGCCGTTGCGGTACAGTTCGGCAAGCGTTTTCGCCACGCGCGAGGGGGAGCTGGTTATAAACGAATCGATTACTTTCAGGTCTGCGAGCAGTTCCCAAATTCCTAAAACGGCAACCAGAAGCCCGACGCGTATGACGTTTATCAGAATCTTGAAGCGCCTGTTCTTTTTTAAGTAAAGGATATGCTCCTTTGAGTAGTTTGCGTTTTTCATATGTGAAAAAATTCCTTTCGTTAAGGGATATTAAGGGGGTAACGGCATTTTTACCCCGATTTATAAGCCAAGTTCGGAGCGTAAAACTTCGAACGTTTGCGAAAATTCGGGACATTCCCGACGCGATTTGGGGGTGTTGTCGCCGAAGTCGATTATATGCTCGGCAACTACCGTGGCGGGGCGGGAAGAGAGCACTATAACTTTATCCGACAGTGCGATTGCCTCCGACATATCGTGCGTGACGAGGATTGCCGTCTTCTTTTCGCTCTTTATAATCGCCTGCACGTCGTCGCACACTTTAAGCCTCGTCTGATAGTCCAGAGCCGAAAACGGTTCGTCTAACAAGAGTATGTCGGGCTGTGCCGCGAGCGTTCGAATGAGTGCGACCCTTTGGCGCATACCGCCCGAAAGCTCGTTGGGCTTCTTCTTTAAAAAGTCCTTCAAGCCGTACTTTTCGGCAAGGCGCAGCGCGTTCTCCCGCATTTCGGGAGTGTTGCGCTTTTTGATTTCCAGCGGCAGAAAAATGTTCGCCTCGACGGTGCGCCAGGGGAAGAGAGCGTCGCGCTGTAACATATAGCCGAACTCCGCGTTTTCCCGTTTGATTTCGCCGTACGACGGCTTCAACAGCCCTGCGGTCAGCGACAAGATTGTGGTCTTGCCGCACCCCGACGGTCCTATGATCGACGCGAACTGCCCCCGCTCGACGCCGAACGACATATGCGCTATCGCGTTGGTTTCGCCGTCTTTAGTGTGGTAGGTGTAACCTACGTCGTTGAATGAGAGTATCATGCGTACACTTCTTGATAAATCTGGTTTGCTCTCTGAGTGAGCACTATGTCGGTAAAGTTTACACGTCTTTCGAGCTCGCCCGCGCTCTGGATAATGTCCTGCAAGCGGTTGAAGCGGCTCTCGGTCATCGCCATGTTCGTGACCCAGGTGTTAATCGACTTATAGTTTTCAAGCGATACGGTTATGCTTTCCTTGCTCGTGGTGTCGAAGTACTTGGCGATTTTGTCCGCAACGTCGGCGGTGTCGTGCTCGTAGATATACTTGGTCGCCTTGGTAACCGAGCGCAAAATCGCGTCGACCTTGCCCGTTTCCTTTTCGATAAAGCTGCTCTTTGCCATAAAGCAGGTGTAGGGCACTTCGCCGCCCGCAGGTCCTACGGGAGCAACTACGTAGCCGTTGCCCGACTTCTCAAATTCGCTTGCCGAGGGTTCGAACATTGTAACGTAGTCGCCCACGCCGTTTAAGAATGCGGCGGTCATAGAGTCGAACTGCACGTCGGTAATAAAGTTTGCGCTTACGTTCTGTTCCATGCAGACGTACTGGAAGGTCATAAAGGGAACGCCGCCCGGTCTGCCCGCAAGCACGTTTTTGCCCTCTAAGTCAGTCCACTTGAAGTTGGGTTCGGCTTTTCTTCCGACTAAGAAGCTTCCGTCGCAGTTGGTCATCTGTCCGAAGACCTTGGGAGCGTCGCCGCTTCCGCCGAGGTAAGTATATATGACCGCTTCGGGGCCGCAGAAGCCTATATCCGCAGAGCCGTGAAGCACGGCAGCCATCGTTTTGTCCGCGCCGCCGCCGTTGGTCAGCTCGATTTTATAGCCCTCGTCGGCAAAGTAGCCCAGCGCGTCCGCTAAGTACAGGGGTGCGTAGAACACCGAGTGGGTGACTTCGTTGATCTTGATTGTCGATTTGTCGTCCTTTTTACAGCCGACGAATGCGAGCGGCAGACCCATTGCAAGGAGCGCCGCGCACACCAGTGATAGAATTCTTTTTTTCATTTATTAACCTCAAAAAAATTTGATAATACATTTTATGCCCGCCCGCTCTTCATTTGACAACCCCGCCGCCGTTAAGATATAATTAAATCGTATATTGTTTTTGAGAAAAGGTGCAGGGATATGGAAAAAACTTATAACCCCAAACAGTTTGAAGACAGACTTTACAAGGACTGGGAAGAAAACGGATATTTCAAGGCGGTTCGCGACGACGACAAAGTGCCGTTTACGGTAATGATGCCGCCTCCCAACGTCACGGGACAGCTCCATATGGGTCACGCCGTGGACGAAACTATGCAGGACACGATTATCCGCTTCAAGCGTATGCAGGGCTATTGCGCCCTCTGGTTGCCGGGTACAGACCACGCGGCGATTGCTACCGAGGTCAAGGTCGTGCAGGAGCTTGCCGAAAAGGGTATCAACAAGGACGATTTGACCCGCGAGCAGTTTTTGGAACACTGCTGGGACTGGAAAAACCGCTACGGCGACAGAATAGTCAACCAGCTCAAAAAGCTCGGCTCTTCGTGCGACTGGTCGCGCCTTGCCTTTACCATGGACGAGAGGTGCTCCAAGGCGGTAAGGGAGGTGTTCGTCAACCTCTACAATAAAAAACTCATTTACCGCGGCTCGCGCATTATCAACTGGTGCCCCGGTTGCAGAACCGCCATTTCGGACGCGGAAGTTGAGTACGAGGAGGAAAATTCCTCGCTCTGGCACATAAAATATTTTATCGAGGGTTCGGATACCGAGGGACTTGTAGTCGCTACGACCCGCCCCGAAACCATGTTCGGCGACACCGCCGTTGCAGTCAACCCCGCCGACGAGAGATATAAAAAATATATCGGCAAGAACGTAATTCTGCCCATTATAAACAAGCCCATACCCGTTGTCGGCGACGAACACGCGGATATGACTTTCGGCACGGGCTGCGTAAAGATTACGCCCGCCCACGACCCCAACGACTTCGAGGTCGGCTTGCGCCATAAGCTGGATATGGTCACCGTTATGAACGGCGACGGTACGATGAACGCGGGCGCGGGTAAGTACGAGGGTATGGACCGCTACGAGTGCCGCAAGGCGGTAGTGGAAGAGCTGAAAGCTTTGGGCAATCTTGTAAAAATTCAGCCGCACACGCACAACGTGGGGCATTGCTACCGCTGTCATTCCTCAATCGAGCCGAGGGTTTCCAAGCAGTGGTTCGTCAGGATGGAGCCGCTTGCAAAGCCCGCTATCGGCGCGGTAAACGACCGCAAGGTTACCTTCGTGCCCGAGAGGTTTGCGAAGATTTACTACAACTGGATGGACAACGTAAAGGACTGGTGCATTTCGCGCCAGCTCTACTGGGGACACCGCATACCCGTGTGGTACTGCCCCGACTGCGGCAAGGAAATCTGCGCTAAGGTCGACCCGACAGAGTGTCCTTCGTGCGGCAGTAAGAATATCGTGCAGGACGAGGACGTTCTGGATACCTGGTTCTCTTCGGCGCTGTGGCCGTTCTCTACGCTCGGCTTCCCCGAGGACACGTCCGATTTGGAATATTTCTACCCGACCGACGTTTTGGTTACGGGCTACGACATAATTTTCTTCTGGGTTGCGAGAATGATTTTCTCGGGACTCGAGCATATGCGTAAAGTTCCTTTCCGCGACGTGCTTATACACGGACTTGTGCGCGACGAGTTAGGAAGAAAGATGTCAAAGTCTTTGGGCAACGGCGTAGACCCCCTCGACGTTATCGACAAGTACGGTGCGGACAGTCTGAGGTTTTCGCTGTTGCAGGGCGTTGCTCCCGGTAACGATATGCGCTACTCCGACGCGAAGGTGGAAGCGTGCCGCAACTTTATGAATAAGATATGGAACGCAAGCCGCTACGTCATTATGAACTGCGAGGGCAGAAAGATTAAGCCCGTCACAGAGTTCAAACTGACCCATGCCGACAAGTGGATAATTTCCCGCTTGCAGGCGGCTATCCGCGACGTGACGCTCGCGCTCAACAAATTCGATTTGGGCATTGCGTGCCAGATTATGTACGACTTTATGTGGTCGGATTTCTGCGACTGGTATATCGAGCTTACCAAGTCGGCGCTGCACTCGGACGACGAGGATAAAAAGGACAACGCGGTGTCCGTACTGCTGTTCGTTTTAGAAAACGCGTTAAAGCTTATGCACCCGTTCGTGCCCTTCATAACCGACGAAATTTACCGTTCGTTGCCGCATACTACGGGGTC
>CAMWWH010000086.1 GCA_947177975.1 uncultured Clostridia bacterium
GACCGTGGTCGATGAATACTCCGGGGGCAATCTTTGCGGCGGGGTGAATTTCTATACCCGTAATGCGCTTGGTGCGCTGGCTTATAATGCGCGCCAACAGCTTGAAGTGTATCTTATAAAAAAAGTGAGCCCTTCTGTGCCGCGCCAATGCTCTCACCCCAGAATAGGTGAGCCATATCTCGAATTTATTGCGCGCGGCGGGGTCGTTGCGCTTCGCCGCGTCTATGTCCATTCTGAGTTTTTTAAACATATTACATATTACGTTTTAGCCGACATTTTGAACACGTCTCTCGACTTGCCTATAACGAATATATGGTCGCCCTCCTGGAAAACGAAGTCGGGCATGGGCGACGGGTCGAGGTGTTCGTCACGCTTTATTGCTATAATGTTTATCTTGAATTTTTTACGCACGTCAAGCTCGATAATCGACTTACCCTCCCAGCTCTTTACGATGGGAACTTCGAAAATCGCGTAGCCGTCGGTGAGCGCAACGTAGTCGAAGATATTGTTCGCGTTGTGACGGATAGCAAGCTTATCGGCGGTCTCGCCGTCGGCGTATATGATTTCGTCCGCGCCTATCTTCTTCAACAGCTCGCACTGGATATCGTCGCGGGCGCGGGCGGCAACGTACTTTGCGCCCAACTTTTTCAAGGTTATGGTCGTGAGCATCGACGCTTCGAGATTGTCGCCGACCGTAATAAAACACAAATCGAACGACGGTATATCGAGGGCGCTTAAAACGTCCTCGTGGGTGTACTCCGCAATACGCGCGTCGGAAAACTTCGTCGCAATGCGGGCAATCCTCTCTTCCTTGCTGTCAAGCACCATTACGTCGTGACCCAAGTCCTGCATCTTTTCGGCAAGATGACTGCCGAGTCTGCCCATACCAATTATCAAAATCGACTTTCTCATAACGTATCCTTTCTTGTAATTTTTTATAAATTAACGTAGCAAGCAAAACCACGTTTTTGCGCAGCGCGCCCCAATTTGCGCATACCTGCGGCTCACTGGGTGAATTTTTGCAATTTCTAATAATATGTGTGCCCTTATGATTGCAAAAAGAGGGCAACGCCCTAAATTCGTAGCGTTTTGTCGTCGGCGCCAGACGACAAAACCGAGAGCGGTTTAACCTACTATTATTTTATCTGCCACTCTCGACAGCGCAACGGGCTTTTTCTCGCCCGTGAATATGAGCACGAGCGTGAACCCGCCTACTCTGCCGAAGAACATAAGAAGTATTAAAATAACCTTGCTTGCCGCGTGCAGGCTCGCCGTTAAGCTCTGCGATAGCCCTACCGTGCCTACCGCCGAAACCACCTCGAACGCAACTTTGTCGAGGGATACCGCGTCGCCTATGCCAGCGCCCTCGATTGCGCAGATCGTAATCGTGCTGATTACCGTAACCAATATGTAAATGCAGACAATCGCGCCCGCCTGATAGCTCGCGTCGTTTTCGAAACGGCGGTTATAAAGGTGTACTTCGTTCTCCCTTCTCGCCGTCGCAACCGTCGCAAGCACGAACACCGCAAGAGTGGTCGTCTTCAATCCGCCCGCAGTCGAACCGGGTGAACCGCCTATCAGCATAAGCGCCATTGTCAGCGCGTTGCCCGCACCCGACATATCGGCGTAATCTACCGAGGCAAACCCCGCCGTGCGCGGCGTTATCGCCATAAACAGCGAATTCATAACCTTCGTGCCCGCGCCGTAATTGCCTATCGTTGCGGGGTTGTTCCACTCGAAAGCCATAAACAGCGCCCAGCCGAGAATTATCAGCCCGAGCGTCGTGGATAAAACCACTTTCGAATGGAAGGAATACTTTTTAATATGTATACCGTGATGCACCACGTCACCCCACACGAAAAAGCCTATGCCGCCGATTATAATCAGCAGTGAAATCGTCAGAATTACGTGCGGATAATTCATAAAGTGCACTAAGGAATAATAGCCCTTTTTATCCGTCAAGGTAAAGCCCGCGTTGCAGAACGCCGACACGGAGGTGAACACCGACTGCCATATACCCTCGCCCCAGCCGAACTCGGGCACGAACGCGAAACAGAGAATAAACGCGCCCGCCGACTCGAAAATGAGCGTACCGAGCAAAATGATTTTGACAAGTCCCTTTATGCTCACCAAATCGACGCTGCCCGCCGACTGCATAACGAGCTTTCTCTGCGAAAGACTGGTATGCTTTTTGACGTACAGCATAAACAGCGACATAATGGTTATAAAGCCCAATCCGCCGATTTGAATGAGTATTAAAATTACCGCCTGACCGTAGTACGACCAATAGGTCGCCGTGTCCTCGACGGCTAACCCCGTAACGCAGGTTGCGCTGGTTGCCGTGAACAGCGACGTTAAAAAATCGACGTGCCCGCTCTTGGTGGCAAAGGGCAAAGAAAGAAGCGCCGCTCCAACCCAAATTGTAATAAAAAAGCTGATGGCAACGATAGCCGCCGCAGGCAATTTAAACTTACGTGCTTTTTGCATAATCACATTTATTATATAACTTTCGCACGCAAAAATCAACTCATAATATATTATGTGCGTGTTTTAAATAAACAAAGAATTTTTTGAAAATTTTTAACATAATAATATTTGTAATGTTATTTAAGCCCAAATTTTTCTTGACTAATTTAACATACGGGGATATAATATCATTGATAACGACATAAAAGTGTTAGATTTTAACAAAGAGGGCATTTATGAAACGCGAAAGAATCGAAGAAATAGCCGAAATTTTAGATAAGCGCGGCAAGATGACGCTCGAACAGCTGGAAAAAGAATTTCCCAACGTATCGCAGATGACTTTAAGGCGCGATTTGTATCAGCTCGAAGAGGACGGGCGCATTATCCGCATACGCGGCGGCGCTATGTCCGTAAAAGAGGTGCAGAAGGTTTCGGGCGAGGCGTACACCAAAAAGACGACCATCAATACCGACGCCAAAATCGTCATCGCGCAAAAGGCGGCAACGCTCATCGACGAGGGCATTTCCATGTTCCTGGACGGCGGCACGACGGCTATGTATTTATCCAAGGAAATTCCCGATATCAACTGCAACGTCTTTACAAACGGCATTGCGGTTGCTATGGAGCTCGCCCAGAAAAAGAATATCAACATTACCGTTGTCGGCGGACAGCTTATGAAGGATAACCTTTCCACCTCCTCCCCCGTTGCAAAAGCGTATTTCGAGGCGACTAATTTCGAGCTTGCCATAGTTTCGGCAACCGCGTTTACTCCCGAAAACGGCTTTTCGTGCAACAGCCAGATAGAGAGCGACCTTTTAAAGCAGGTGTTCCAGAAGGCAAGGCACGTGTATATGATGCTCGACAGCTCGAAAATCGGCAAGATTAACCCCTACACCTTCGCTCATATCGAGGATATCGACGTGCTTATCACCGACGATAACTTCCCCAAGGAATACAAGGTGCTCTTCGAGCAGAACAATATTGTAGTTATGTAGTTGAACCGAATATCAAAGCCCGCGGCGATTTCGCCGCGGGCTTTGTTTTGTAGTGAATAGTTAATCTAAAAACCAAGAATTTAAAGGACTTGGCTGCGGCGACACGCCGCTATCCTTTATACTGTGTATTGTAGCCGTGGTTTTCTTCGGGGCGCAGGTCGTTGGGGAACTGCATATCCGTCTTTATGTCGTTGGAAATCTTTTGCAGCCGCTCCTGAATGAAGTACGGATTGTCGATATCCTCTATCATATAAGTAGTGTCCGCGTCGGTCGCAATAATCAAATCGCCGACCTTGAACATCTTATCGATAATCCCGACGTGCATATTTATCGCCGCAATATCCGAATAGAATATCGTATCGAACTTGGCGAAAAAGCCCGTCTTAATGATAATGCGCTTGTCGGTAAACGCGTACTCGGTATTTTTGAGCCGCTTGAACGCCGTCACGATATTTGCAATCCAAATCCACACGGGCGTTAAATGTATTAGAAAGAACCCTGCGAATATGAAATAAACAAACGTGGGCAACCCTCCGGTCTGGGTGATTATAATACCTATAAAAAGTCCGTCGAACGCAAGCCAGATGAGCGCAATGGGCATCATTTTCAGAATACGCGCAAGCACGTACGACTTCTTGTTGGGCTTGCCTTCCCATAAAATCTTTTCGTCGCGGTTGCTCTCGACCATTTCGCGTATGCCGAAATTGCCGTCGCGCGCGCCGTCGTCTTTAAAAAAATTTTCGTCAATCGCCATATATACCTCTACTAATCAGACCATTTATGTTTATTCAGAGTGCGGTCTTTTATGTCGTCGTAAAACTCGAAATATTTTCGGCGGATATCCTCGACCGAATCGCCGTCCTCGATATAGCCTAAAAGTTCGTCCAGCTCTTCGGCGGTAAAGTCGGAAAGACAGAACTCGCCGTCGAAAGCCGACGCCAGTCTCATTAAATCCCAGTTCGTAGCCTTCATAGTTTCATTTTATCACTTATTTTGTGCACTGTCAAGGTTGCATATAAGGCTGCGTAAGTGGTATAATATAACGTAAGGAAGGTAAATTTATGGGCGCAAGAGCGGACAAAGCGAGAGATATGTTTTTGCAGGGATACAACTGCTGTCAGGCGGTCGTGGGCGCGTTTGCCGATTTGTACGGCTTCGACCCCGAAACGGCTATGAAAATGGCTGAAGGCTTCGGCGGCGGCTTGGGACGTATGCGCTTAACCTGCGGCGCGGTCAACGGAATGGCAATGGTTGCGGGAATGAAAATGAGCCACGGCAAAGCGGGCGATTTACAGCGTCGCGGCGA
>CAMWWH010000087.1 GCA_947177975.1 uncultured Clostridia bacterium
CTTGATTAACTTTTACAATTATACTATAATTAGGTTAAATAAGTCAATTAAAGGATAAAGCATTTATGAAACTTTGGGAAGGTCGCTTCGACGCGCCTACTGCTAAAAACGCCGATTTGTTCGGCGATTCTCTGCCCTTCGACAAACAGTTATGGGCTGTGGATATCACCGCTTCGCTCGCTCACGCGGCTATGCTGGGAAGCTGCGGAATTATCCCCTTGGACGACGCGCAGAAAATCTGTGCGGGATTGGAGGCTATCGCCGCCGATATCGAGGCGGGCAAAATAGAAATTGCGGGTGCGGAGGACATTCATTCGTTCGTGGAAAACGAGCTCGTTTCCCGCATAGGCGACGCGGGCAAAAAACTGCACACCGCGCGCAGCCGCAACGATCAGGTTGCAACCGACTTCCGCCTCTATGCGCGCGGGTCGTTCGACAACCTTTGCGACAGTCTTATCGGCTTGGTTAACGCGCTGATTGCAAAGGCGAGCGATGGCGTCAAGTACATTATGCCCGCGTACACTCATCTGAGAAAGGCTCAGCCCATCTGCGCGGGGCACTTCTTCAACGCATACGCAGAAATGTTTATGCGCGATATCGACCGAGTTTGCGCAAGCCGCGAGCGCGCCAACGTTATGCCTCTCGGAAGCGGAGCTCTGGCGGGCACGTCCTATCCCATCGACCGCGATATAACCTGTGAAATGCTCGAATTCGACCGCCCCTGCGAAAACTCGCTCGACGGCGTTTCCGACCGCGATTTCGTTGCGGAGTACCTCTTCGACGCGTCGCTGGTTATGGCGCACCTGTCGAGGTTGTGCGAGGACATAATTTTATACACCACCGAGGAGTTCGGCTATTTCGAAATTTCCGACGCGTACTCGACGGGCTCTTCCATTATGCCACAGAAGAAAAACCCCGACGTCGCAGAGCTTATCCGCGGCAAGACGGGCAGAGTTTACGGTCACCTTACGGCTTTGCTTACTACAATCAAGGGTATTCCCCTTGCGTACGACAAGGACTTGCAGGAGGACAAAGAGGGTTTCTTCGACGCGGAAAAACAGGTTGTAAACTGCGTGGACATTATGGCGGAAATGCTTGGCGGGATTTCGTATAAGCCTAAGCGCATGACTGCCGCCGCAGAGGGCGAATTCTGCTGTGCGACCGACGTTGCCGACTACCTTGCAAAGCACGGAGTACCCTTCCGCACGGCGCACGCGGTTGTCGGTAAGATTGTCCGCACCTGCATAGAGAGCGGTAAGACCTTGCAGACTATGACCGCAGACGAATACCGCGAGTTTGCTCCCGAATTCGGCGACGATATCGTTAACGTTGTCAAGGGCAAGGCGTGTGCCGACGCGCGTACGAGCTACGGCGGCGGTTCTTCCGTAAACGTCAAAGCCGAAATAAAGAGTCTGAAAAAGAGATTGAAAAGATATCTGTAAAAATATGAAAGCCCCGCGGCGGTTCGCCGCGGGGCTGTTTTTTATTTGTATTCTTCCGCCAACGCTTTGAATGCGGGCAACGATTTTTCAACCGTCTGCGGACTTACGCAATACGATATCCTCACGTACCCCTTTACTCCGAAGCTGTCCGCGGGAACGATTAAAAGCTCATACTTTTTGGCGCGTTCGGCAAACGCAGTTGCGTCGTTTTCGGGCGATTTGACGAACAGATAAAACGCACCGTCGGGCTTTACGACCTCGAAGCCGTACTCCGTCAAAGCCGCGCAGAGCTTGTCGCGGTTAGCCTTGTAAACCGATATGTCCGCAGTCTTGCCGAGAACCTTTTTTACAAGCTGTTGAAAAAGCGCGGGCGCACATACGTAGCCCAAGGCTCTGCCCGCTCCGCATACTCCCGCGAACACCTCGCGGTCGTTTTCCATAGCCGAATTGACGGCGATATATCCTATTCTTTCACCGGGGAGAGAAAGGCTCTTCGAGAACGAGTAACAAACTATGCTGTTATCGTAAAAATTCATAATGAACGGCACATATACGCCGTCGAACACGAGTTCGCGGTATGGTTCGTCCGAAATTAAATACACCCTGTTGCCCGTCTTTTTCTCGTGCTCTTTAAGCGCGGCGCACAGTTCTTTTACCGTGTTTTCGCCGTACACAACTCCGCTGGGATTGTTGGGCGAATTGATAATAACCGCCTTGGTTTTGTCGGTAAGCAGAGCTTTGAATTTTGCTATATCGGGCTGAAAGTTTTTATCGCACTCCGCCGCTTTCAGTGTACCGCCCGCATGCGCCGTGAACACCGAGTATTCGGGGAAGAAGGGCGCGAAAGTTATGACCTCGTAGCCCGCGTTCAACAGCGCGTTCAAGGTTATGCAGAGCGAAGCCGCCGCGCCGCAGGTCATATAGATGCTGTCGGCTGAAAGGCTTGTTTTAAAGCGCGCGTTCAAGTCGTCGGCGATTGCCTTGCGCACGGAAAAATCACCCTGCGCCGAGGTGTAGCCGTGCAATGCTACGGGGTCGGTATTAGTTATCAAATTTACAAGCTCCGCCCTCACTTCGTCGGGAGCAGGCACAGACGGATTGCCGAGCGAAAAGTCGTAAACGTTCTCCTCGCCTATTTCCGCCTTGCGCTTTTTGCCGTACTCGAATAGCTCGCGTATGACAGAGCGCACGTTGCCTAAATGTACGTTGGTTTGATTTATCATACCTTAATTATATAACGGCTAAATCAAATTGTAAAGAAAAATTAAAAAAGTGTGCTTCAATGCACACTTTTTTTAACCCGTCAGTTTATTTCTGAAACTTTGCATTATCTTGTTTTCTATGCGCGATACCTGCACCTGCGACACGCCTAACATTGCCGCAACCTCCGCCTGCGTCATATCGCGGAAATAGCGCAACATTATGATTTTCTTATCCCTCTCGGGCAGGGTCGATATCGCCGAACGCAGCTCCATAACGTCCAGCATATCCTCCTGCTTGTCCTCTTGCGGCAGTCTGTCCAAAAGGTATTGCGATTTCTCGTCCTTGTAGTCGCTCTGCGCGTAAATCGATACGGGCATATGCGTCGAACCCATCGTGAACACCACTTCAGACTGCGGCATTTTGAACTGCTCGGATATGACTTTTACCGTCGGTTGAGTGCCGTTGGTTGCGGAATATGCCTCAACGAACTTGTTAATTTCCTTTGCCGTCGCCTTAATCTGCCGCGACACCTTTATACTGCCGTCGTCGCGCATAAACCGCTTTATCTCGCCCGAAATCATTGGCACGGCGTAGGTCGAAAAGCGGACTCCGAACCCTTCGTCAAAGCCGTTTATCGCCTTTAAAAGTCCCATACTCGCAAGCTGAAAGAGGTCGTCGTAGTCCACCCCTTTATTCAGATACCTCTTAACTATCGACTTTATAAGGTTGGTGTTTTCGGCAAGCAGCGTTTCCTTTGCCGAGTTGTCGCCCGACTTCGCCGCGCGGATTAGTGTGTTGATCGTTTCCTGGTCAAGCATTAGCCACTTCCGGTTTAAAGCATTTTACCATATAGACTACGGTGCCCTCGCCCTGAACCGAATTTACACGGAACTCGTCCATAAAAGTCTGCATAATCGTAAAGCCCATGCCGGAGCGCTCGTCGTCGGGCAGCGTCGTGAAAAACGGCTGTACCGCCTTGTCCACGTCGGGTATTCCATTACCCGTATCGCTTACCTTTATATGTAAAGAATTATCCTCGATTTCGCACTCGACAGTTATTATTCCGAGGTTGCCTTTGTACGCGTGCACGGTGCAGTTGGTTACCGCCTCCGACACCGCCGTCTTTACGTCGGATAAATCGGATAACGTCGGGTTGAGCTCCAGGCAAAACGCGGCGACCGCGTCGCGGGCAAAGCCCTGATTGCGCGCGTGGGAGTAAAATTGCAGTTTTAAATAATTTCTCGTCATTGTCATTCCGCCTTGGGGATAAGCGTGTATATGCCGCTCATATTGAGTATTTTGTCCGCCGCAAAATTGGGCGCTTCGACAAACAGCGGTATGCCCGCCCTCGCCGCCTTCTTATACCTTCCGATTAGAAAACCGATGCCCGTGGAGTCCATAAACGCCACCTCCGAAAGGTTGACGACGATTTTTTTACAGCCGAGGTTGTCCTCTATAAGCTTGTCGCACTTTTCGCGGATACTCTGCGCGGAGTACTCGTCCATTTCGCCTATGAGCTTTATGTACAGTACGCCGTTCGCCTTGCCTTCTTTTACTTGCATTGTTTTGCCCTCCTTTGTTTTTTTAATGATACTATTTGCCGCGGCGCAAAAACTGACTAATGCGCGGGTTTTTTGCGATAAATTGTCGAAAGCGGCAACATCAGCCGTTTTATGCTGTGCTTATCCCGTCAATTGAAAACACGTAAAAAAAATAGTTAAAAGGCAAGAAAATTACTTGACAAAAAAAACGAGGTATATTATTATATACAAGCGTTGTGCAGAGAAGCACGGTAAGTTTAAGGGCCTTTAGCTCAGTTGGTTAGAGCGGTCGGCTCATAACCGATTGGTCCGCGGTTCGAGTCCGTGAAGGCCCACCACTAAACTTCATAAATTTTTGGCCCGATAGCTCAGTTGGTTAGAGCGCCAGCCTGTCACGCTGGAGGTCGACGGTTCGAGCCCGTTTCGGGTCGCCAAAACTTTTTTATTAAGCGCCTTAACCGGCGCTTAAATATGCCTTGGTAGCTCAGTCGGTAGAGCGGTGGACTGAAAATCCATATGTCGGCGGTTCGATTCCACCCCAAGGCACCA
>CAMWWH010000088.1 GCA_947177975.1 uncultured Clostridia bacterium
TCTGGATAGATAACCGTACACGACAGAACTCGGCTTACAGATTAAGCTCGGATTTTATTTTAAATGAAGCGGCGCGGACGAAAATTCGTCCGCGCCGCTTTTGCGGCAGGGAAAAAATTCAAGCGTCTAAATTATTGATTTAGTCTTTGAAATATGATATAATATATTCGTCACTATGCAATCGACAAGGAGACGCATTATGCGGAACAAATCAGAATTCAGATTACGCTTTAAAACGCGGGTAAAAATATTCGCGGCGTTTATAGCAAGCATTATATTCGTTTTATCGAATTTCGTAGTATTAGGTGCAAAGACGGCGTTTGCCGACGAAGAGCAGCCTGTTAACCGTACGGTCATAGCCAGCGTTTTCAATTTCGAGGGCTATCACGATAAGGACGAGAGTGGCAGACTGTCGGGCTACGGCATCGAGTTTTTAAACCTCGTTTCCAAATATTCTCACCTCAATTTCCAATACACGGGTTATGACGTGGACTTTAACTGGCCCGAGAACGCCGACCCGAACGGAGAAAACATACTCGGTATGCTGAACCGAGGCGATTTCGACGTGGTGACTTCCGTCACCAGAACCGATGACAGAGAAGACGAGTGTGAATGGTCATTACCCATCGGCAGAAAAAAGACCGTTCTTTCGATAAAAAGCAGTGAAACGCGTTATGACCGCGGAGATTATTCCACCTATGACAAAGAGGGTCCGATGCGCGTGGGCATACTGGGAAGCAGCCAAATCACGGATTTCAAGAAGTTTGCAGGCGAAAATGAAAACAAAAAATTCAACTATGAAATAGTAGAAGATTACGATAGCACCAAGCTACTTGCCGAGGCTCTGCAAAAGGGTGAAATCGACGCGATAGTTTCGAGCAATTTAAGAAAGACGACCAATGAAAAAGAGCTTGATATATTAGATGAAAACGACTTCTACGCCGTCGTAAAGAAGGGCGACCCGAAGGGGATACTTCCCGAAATCAACAGAGCCATCAGGCAGATGGATATCGACGAGGGCGACTGGCAGAACACGTTATTTTACAAGTACTACGGTCCCAGCTATTCTTCCGACCTGACGTTCAGCGCAAGCGAGCAGGCGTATATCGACAAGATGGTTGCGGAAGGAACGAAAATCACCGTTACCGCAAGCGGCGACAGAGCGCCCTATTCCTATATGGAGGACGGGAAGCTGAAAGGCATTATGCCCGACTATTTTGCCGAGCTTATGAAGTCCGCGGGACTGCCTTACGAGTTTGTTGCACTCGGAACGGAAGGTGCTAACGTTATACTTGACAGCACGGGCGACGACGATATTTTCGAGGACGACGTTAAAGACTGCTTCAAGACGAACAGCTATATGACGGCGCGAATGGCTAGAGTGACGAGAAACGACCTCAGTCAGAAAGTCAAGGTCGTTGCGCTGGCGGACGTTCAGTTCAGACCGCTTCTCGAGAAGGAAGGCTATACGGTAGTTATCAAGGATACCGCAGAGGAGGCTATGCAAGCCGTACTCAACCACGAGGTGGACGCCGCTTACGTATACGGCTATTCCGCGCAGGTATTCGTAAACCACGATACCACCAAAACGGTATATTACACGTCCGTTAACGGTATGACCACAAGCTTCAGTATGCACGTCAGCGAAGATACCGACCACGAGCTTGTGACAATACTTAACAAATGTATAAAGCAGACGTCGGACGATACGCTCAATCAGATTGCTTCGGATTATACCTCGTACACGATTACGATTGAAGGCGGCAGTATGAACTTCGGGCAGTATTTAAAGGCGCATCCCGAAATTATAGTTGCCGTATGCTTTATAATCGTAGTTATTGCAGGCGTTATCGCCGTGCTGTGGCTGCGCGGAATGTGGAACAGAAAGCTTCTGCACAATACCGAGCAGTCGAACAAGAAGATGAGCGAACAGCTCGCCATAGTCGAAGCGCTCAGCCGCGACTATATGAACGTATTCGCCGTCAACGAAGAGAGCGGCACTGCCCGCGTAATTAAATTAGAGGGTTACGTGACCGCGGGTCTGGAAAAGGATACGGTGAAGGAGTACGATTACGCCGAAATTCTGGGAGAATATATCCGTACCCGCGTTCATCCCGAAGACAAGAAGGAGTTGTCAGAGGCTCTGGCACTCGACCACGTAAGGGAAGAGTTGAAAGACGACAACGAATATTTAGGCAGTTACCGTATACAGGATAACGGAGAAGTTCAGCATTTCCAGTATACGTATTTAAAGATTGCGGATAACGAGAATAATGGTCACGACGGCTTTATCCTCGTGGGCTTCCGCAATATAGACGAGGTAATCAAAAAGGAGCAGGAGCAAAAGGAAGTTCTGTCCGAGGCGCTTGCTCAGGCACAGTACGCCAACAAGTCAAAAACGACCTTCCTCAACAGTATGTCGCACGATATCCGTACGCCTATGAACGCAATTATAGGATTTACGTCTTTGGCGATAACGCATATCGACAATAAAGAGCAGGTGCGCGATTATCTGGGCAAAATCATAACGTCGAGCAATCATCTGTTAAACCTTATAAACGACGTTCTGGATATGAGCCGAATAGAGAGCGGCAAGGTAAAAATCGAGGAAAAGGAAGTCAACCTCCCCGAGGTTATGAACGATTTGAAAACCATTGTACAGGCTGACGTGAAGGCTAAGCAAATGGATTTCGGCGTCGACATTCAGGAGGTGAAAAACGCAACGGTAATCTGCGATAAGCTCCGTTTGAACCAGGTGCTTTTAAATATTATAAGCAATGCGATAAAATATACGGGAGCAGGCGGTAAAGTCGGCGTCCGCGTTATTCAGACGGCGGAAGAGCAGGACGGATATGCAACCTACGAATTCAGAGTTAAGGATACAGGCATAGGTATGAGCCCCGAATTCCTGCAACACGTTTTCGAACCCTTCGAACGTGAACAGACTTCCACGGTAAGCGGTATTCAGGGGACGGGTCTGGGGCTTGCAATAACCAAAAACATTGTGGACCTTATGGGCGGCACTATTACCGTTGAGAGCGAGGTCGGAAAGGGTTCGGAGTTTATCGTCAAATTCTGTTTCCGCACCGCCGAAATGCCGACAGAAACGCGCACGGAAAACGAAAGCGCGGAGGAAGCCGAAATCAACTTCGACGGAAAGAGTATTCTGCTTGTAGAAGATAACGAGCTGAATATGGAAATTGCGCAGACGATTTTAGAGGCGTCCGGTTTTGTAATCGATACGGCGGACGACGGTAGCGTAGCAGTCGAGAAAATGAAAGAGAAGCCCGCAGGCACGTACGACCTTATACTTATGGACGTGCAGATGCCCATAATGAACGGCTATCAGGCGACGAGAGCAATCCGTGCGTTAGACGACCCCGCAAAGGCGACAATCCCTATTGTGGCTATGACGGCAAACGCCTTCGACGAGGATAGGAAGGAGGCAATGGAAGCCGGAATGAACGGATACGCGGCTAAGCCGATAGAGATCGATAAGCTTATGAAGCTGTTACAGGATATCTTAAAATAAAACGAAAAGCGCCCCGACGAAACGTCGGGGCGCTTTTAATATTAAAACAAAATCATTTTTTAGTTGGGGTTTTGGTAAACCAGAGGGGTGGACAGATAACGCCATAACGCATACGTGCGCGAGGTTATTTCATCGCCGCCGCCCGACGGCAAAAGTGGCAAAAGTTCGTCGGCTCTGTCCTTTTTTACCGCAAGTATATTTGCGGGTAAACCGCCTTGCAAAAGCTTTTCCGTTTCGTCGGAATACAAGCCGAGTAAATTGCCGCACAGTATGCGGCGTATACGCGCCTTGGAATAGCGCTTCGAGGCGGCAAACCCTACAATATCCTCAAACGAATTGCCGAAAGCGAGGGTTTTAAGTCTGTTTTCCAACCCCTCGGTACAGCCGTAAACGCGCTTTAAATTTTCCTTGTCGCACATATATAAATAATCGACCGCCGTCTGCTCGAACCGCGCGGTATTGTCGCGCGAACTTATAAAATCGACATATGAACATTCGGGCATACTTTTTTTGATTTCTGGGTTCTCCGCATTAATCCGTATGCCATGCGCAGAGGAGTACTCGCCCGCAAGCTCGCCGTCCGAATAACCCGCGCCCACGCGCCTGACGGGCACGAGCTTTAAACCAACGCCGCTTTTTAAAACGGCTTTCGCGTACTCGACACCTAATATATTGTTGGGGGAAGAGAGCAAGCCTTCCGCGCCGCCGCACTTTTCAAAAGCCGCCGTC
Source organism: uncultured Clostridia bacterium (assembly GCA_947177975.1). Classification (GTDB taxonomy): domain Bacteria; phylum Bacillota; class Clostridia; order Christensenellales; family Borkfalkiaceae; genus Coproplasma. The sequence continues at coordinate 4,262 of CAMWWH010000088.1, forward strand.
AGACTGCGTATATAGCTTTCGCCGCCGTCCATACCTGCGCTCAGCGCATTTTTAAATTGCTCGCTTTCGTTACACAGTATCTTTGCCGCGCTTTCGAAATCCCCGCAGACCTCACAGCCGAACGCGAGATATTTAACCTGCGGGATAGCGGAAACAATCCTGACCGCGCCGCGTGCGAAAATCTCGGCGGGAGCTACGGCGAAGGGAGCGGGGAGTTCCAAGACTGCGTCCGCGCCGCATAAAATTGCGTGCTTTGCGCGTAAAAACTTGTCGGTGCGGCAGATTTCGCCGCGCTGGGTAAAACTGCCGCTCATAACGCAGACGACGGCGT
>CAMWWH010000089.1 GCA_947177975.1 uncultured Clostridia bacterium
CTAATTTTCCTCTGCGCTGTCGCAAATATTCTGTAAAGTCTGCGAAATGGTATCTAGACTTTCGTACAGAACTGCCCTGTCCTCTTCGCTTACGCCGTCGTCTAAAACGCTTAAAATATCGGTTATTTTATCCGCAACGGCTTTGCCTACCTCTTCACCCTTTTCGGTAAGCTTAATAGGGCTCTTGTATTTTTTCTCGGGGTTTACGCCGCAGATTACGTACCCTTCACGATTGAGCAAATCGATTGCCCGCGAAACCGCCGCCTTGTCCTCTTCGCACGCGTCGCAAAGCTCGCGCGCGGTGAGCGGCTTACCCTCTTTATACAGATAATAAAGACAGGAAACGTGAGCACTCTTTAACCCGTATCCGGACATAACTTCGTCCTTTATACGGTGAATACTTCTCGATATTCTGTTTACCAAAATAGTAAATTTGCTGTACCTGTCCATTGAGTTATCTACCTTTGCACAAAGCGTCGACAGCAGGTTATCAACCGTTGTTGATAATTTTGTTCATAACTTATTGTTTATCTATTATATCCAAAATTTCGGAAATGCGCTCCAAATCGTCGCGCGAATAGTAATCGATATAAATTCTGCCCTTCTGGTCGTTGCCGATAAGGCTGACCTTCGTGCGGAACGCAAAGCGCATGCGCTCTACGAGGTTTTTAAGTTCGATTGACGCGAGCGCACGTTTTTTCTTCTTCTTTTCTTCAAGAAGCTCGGGCGACATATTGTAGGCGCGCACCTTTTTTTCAAGCTCGCGCACGGACATACCGCTTTTAACCGCGTCCGCCGCGAAAGCTATCTGGTCCTCGGCGGCAAGCGGCACGAGAGTTCTTGCGTGACCTGCCGAAAGTTTGCCCTCCGCTACCATCTGCATGACGTCGCCCGTCAGCGACAGAAGCCTTAAAGTGTTGGCGATTGCGGGGCGGGATTTGCCGATACGCTCGGCAAGCTCGTCCTGAGTGAGCTTGTAATCGACCATAAGCTGTTTCATTGCGGCGGCGGCTTCAATAGGATTTAAGTCCTCGCGCTGTAAGTTTTCGATAAGGGAAATTTCCTTGATTTCTCTTTCGGAATAATTGCGCACGATAACGGGTATCGTCGAAAGCCCCGCAAGCTTGGTCGCGCGGAAACGGCGCTCGCCCGCGATTATCATAAATCTGCCGTTATGGTCGTCGTTTACGACTATGGGCATAATTACGCCGTGCTTCTTGATGGAATCGGCAAGCTCCCTCAAAGCCTGTTCGTCAAAGTTCTTTCTGGGCTGGTTGGGGTTGGCGTAGATTCGGGAAAGCGGCATATCTTCCGCGTTCTTCTTCTCCTCCTCGGTGTATGTAAACATTTCACGCTTGCCGCCTGCGTAGGTCTGCTCGAACGCGTCGACGGTGTCCCCCATCAGGTCGGCAAACGATTTGCCGAGCCCTCTCTCTTCTTTCTTCGCCATGTTTTCTCTCCTTCTTCAACTAATCCGTAAAACCGAGTTATCTCTGCTTGGATAAAAATTCCTCCGTAAGCGCCTTATACGCCCGCGCGCCTACGCACTTGGGGTCGTATATTAAAATGGGCTTACCGTGGCTGGGCGCCTCGGATAAACGCACGTTACGGGGAATTATTATTTCGTATAATTTATTTTTAAAAAATTTCTTGATTTCGGCGGCAATCTGACGCGATACAATCGCTCTGCCGTCGTACATGGTAATTACCACTCCCTCTATAAAGAGGTGCGGGTTCAGATGCTGCTTTACAAGCGAAATGGTGTTCATCAGCTGGCTTACGCCTTCCATTGCGTAATACTCGCTTTGCAGGGGAATTACGACCGAATCGGACGCAACCCAGGCGTTTATGGTCAACAGTCCGAGCGACGGCGGACAGTCGATAAATATGTAGTCGTAGTTGTCCTTGACCTCGCTTAGGGCAGTCTTTAAAATCTTCTCGCGGTCACGCTTGTACACGAGGTCGACCTCCGCTCCCGTCAAATCGACGTTAGCGGGCAATATATCGAGAAGCGGAACCATGGTCGGTAAAATGTTCTGCGAAATCTTTTCGTCCTCGATAAGCACGCCGTAGACCGATTTTTTGAGTGCGCTCTTCGAAAAGCCCAAGCCGGTTGTTGCGTTGCCCTGACTGTCAAGGTCAATTAGCAGCACCTTTTTACCGTAGTCGGCGCAGTACGCCGCCATATTGATAACCGTCGTCGTCTTGCCTACGCCGCCCTTTTTGTTCGTAAACGATATAACTTTTCCCATATTCTTTCCGACTTCCCCTTCTTCAATGTATGAATGTTTCCCGTGAAACTTTTTACCCGCCGCCCGCAAAGCTTTACCTTTGCGGGCGGCAAGGTCGGTTAATTACTCACCGTCGGTATCCGTACTTTTGTGATTTGCAGTATCTTCACTGCCGTACCTTTTAAAAGCCGTGTTGGTGTGCTCGTTCTCGTGTTCGTCCATATACTTCAACACCTCTGTGTAAGATTTGCCTTCCATAAGCAACTCCACCTCTTCGGTGTATATGGTTTCTTTCTCGATAAGCACGCGGGCCATATTGTCCAAAATACTTCTGTTTTCGCTCAAAAGACGGCGGGCACGCTCGTGCTGAGTCGATATGATTTCACGCACTTCGTCGTCTATCATCTTCGCCGTTTCTTCGGAATAGGAGCTGTGCGTCGCCATATCCTTGCCGATAAACACGGGCTGTGAATCGTTACTGTAACTTATAAGTCCGAGCTTTTCGCTCATACCGAGTTCGGTTACCATCAGCCTTGCGAATTTTGTCGCCTGCTTGATATCGCCCGACGCGCCCGAGGAAATATCTTTGATTACAAGCTCTTCAGCAACTCTGCCGCCCAATGCCATGCAGATGTCGTCGTACATATAATTTCTCGAATAGTAAGCTCTGTCGGATTCGGGACGCATCATAGTAAAGCCGCCCGCATTGCCGCGGGGAATGATTGTAACCTCGTGCACGGGGTCGCAGTTGGGGCAAAGCTTAGCCAAAATACAGTGACCCGCCTCGTGGAACGCCGTGAGCCTCTTTTCGGGTTCGGTAACTACCTTGCTCTTCTTCGCAGGTCCCATCGCTACCTTGTCGAACGCTTCGTAAAGCTCCGCGTTACCGATGAACTGCTTGTTCGCTCTTGCCGCCAAAATCGCCGCCTCGTTCAGAAGGTTTGCAAGGTCGGCACCCGAGAAGCCCGCCGAAAGTCTTGCTACTGCTTTCAGGTTGACGTCGGGAGCAAGCGGTTTATTGCGCGCGTGTACCTTTAATATCTGTTCTCTGCCCTTGACGTCGGGAAGATTGACGAATACTTGTCTGTCGAAACGTCCGGGACGCGTAAGCGCGGGGTCGAGAATATCCGAACGGTTTGTCGCCGCCATTACGATTACGCCCTCGTTATTTTCAAAGCCGTCCATCTGCACGAGGATCTGGTTTAAGGTCTGCTCTCTCTCGTCGTTGCCGCCGCCGAGTCCCGCTCCGCGGTGACGTCCTACTGCGTCGATTTCGTCGATAAAGATAATGCAGGGCTGATTTTTCTTAGCTACGTCAAAGAGGTCACGCACACGCGATGCACCGACGCCGACGTACATTTCAACGAAGTCGGAGCCCGATACCGAAAAGAACGGCACGCCCGCTTCGCCAGCGACAGCCTTTGCGAACAGAGTTTTACCCGTTCCCGGAGGACCTATAAGCAACACGCCCTTAGGGATACGCGCACCCAGATCGGCGAATTTCTTGGGCTGTTTTAAGAACTCTACGATTTCGGCAAGCTCAACCTTCTCTTCCTCGGCTCCCGCCACGTCCGAGAAGCGCACCTTAATATTCGTCGAAACGCGAGCCTTGGTTTTAGCAAAGCTCATCGCCTTGCTGCCGCCGCTCATCGTCGAGCGCATAATCAGCCAGAATACAACGCATACGAGGATTACGCCGCCGATAGGAAGAACGGACGACCAGATACTGCCCGCATTGGGGTCCTTGTAGCTGATTGAAATTCCCAAATCAACCCACTTAAATAATACACTTTCTTTAACGGGCGACGAATAGAACGAAGGTCCCACCGTGTAAAACTTCGATACGGTTTTGCCTCCCTCGCGAATGTTACCGTACATCTTGTATTCGGAAAAGTTAATTCCCGTTATGACAGTCACGTTATCCCAGACCTGCTTGCCGTCCTTTAACACGGGTTCGCCGTCTTTCATTCTCTTCTTCTGAAGCACGTGGTTATTGTTAAAACGGTAATTTTGCAGCTCTTCCTCGCTTTCGGATCCCTCATAGCCGGCTTTAAGCTTAACGGTATAAGTGTCATCGGCTTCGGTTGCGCCACTGATTTTCTCGTCTTCTTCAAACCTGTTGTTTTCTACGTATTCAACGAATGTGTCGAAGTCAATTTGCTTTGCGCCGCCGTTTCGCAACGTAAAATACAACGTGCACGCCGCAGCCAAAGCCAGAATAACCACAACTACGATTAGAATAACTCTGCTTTTCTTGTTCAATTTCTACCTCACTCAGCGCATATTCAGTTTAATGCGCCAAATATTTAATATCTATATATAATATGGTATATATTA
>CAMWWH010000090.1 GCA_947177975.1 uncultured Clostridia bacterium
AATTCACATATTGTCATATGCGCACCCGCGTCTCTCCTACCTTTTCCTTATATATAATATATAGTAAATACGCTTGCTTTGCGGTTTAAAAAAGTATATTATAATAATATGTATAAGATTTTGCGTATTATCTGCTGCGTTATCTGCGCTCTGATACTTGCGGCGTGCATTTTCATATTCGTCTATCTGGGAGTTATATGGGGACTCTGCTCGGTAGTTGCCGCGGCGGCGTTCTTCGCCCTGACTATGCTGTTTAAAGGCTTGCAGGAAGATTACGAGAAAAAGCACCCGAAAGAACAACCGCCCGAAGATAAAGAAGATTAAAAAATTGCCGCGCGACTCAAAGTCGCGCGGCTTATTCATTTTGGACGTTTTAAGTTTTATTTATTATCAAGTCCAAGCAAATAGTCGGCACTGATATTACAAGCTTTACAAATTAGATAAATACTCTCGGCACTCGGCTGAATTTTACCACTCGTCCAATCAGATACACTCATTGCAGATACGCCAACCTTTTCCGCAAACTTACGCTTGCTTAAACCTTCCTCTTTTATGTATTCAGATAATCTAACGCTAAATAAATTTTTCATAATTAAAATATAAGACATATTTTATAAAAAAGCATTGACATAAGATATGTCTTACATTATAATCTTTGTAAGACATATTTTACATTAAGAGGAGCTATTATGAGCAAACAGTACTATTTAGATATGGAACACATTAAAAACCTTATGCAAGAGCGCGGATTAACCGAAAAAGTCTTGGCGGAACAAATGGGTATACCCGAAAAACGGTTGCATTTCTATTTAACCTCGTGGAAACAAAAATGCGTTTCATTTAAAATAATGCTATTGTTTTACAACGCGTTTGAAATACCGTTTAAACAACTTATAACAACCACTCCGCCTAAAATAAAGTAAAAGTATCGCCCGCGCGACATTCAGTCGCGCGGGCGCTGTTTTTATTACATATTATAATATATTGTCTATAAAGTCCTCGGGGTCGAAGAGTTCCAAATCGTCTATTTTTTCGCCGACGCCCGCAAAGATGACGGGTATCTGCAACTCGCCGCACAGCGAAATAACGAAACCGCCCTTGGCAGAACCGTCAAGCTTGGTTAAAACTATACCGTCAAGCTCGACCGCGTTATCGAAGACTTCCGCCTGATTGTACGCGTTGTTGCCCGTAGTCGCGTCTAAAACAAGCAACTTGTAGAAGTTCGCGGCGGGATATTCCCTGCCGACGACGCGCGACATCTTTTTCAGCTCTTCCATAAGATTGGACTTGACGTGCAGTCTGCCCGCCGTATCGACGATTACCACGTCGGTGCCCCTCGCCTTTGCCGAAGAGATAGCGTCGAACACGACCGCCGAAGGGTCGCTCCCCTCCTCGTGCTTGACAATCCTGACCTTGGCTCTGTCCGCCCACACGGAAAGCTGGTCGCTTGCCGCGGCGCGGAAGGTGTCCGCCGCCGCCACGGTGACCGTCTTGCCCTGTCTTAAAAAGTACGCCGCAAGCTTGCCGACCGTGGTGGTCTTGCCCACGCCGTTGACCCCCACGAGCATAATGACCGCGGGATATTCTATTTCGGGCAGCGGCGCTTCTTCAAGCTTGTCCTGCAAAATATCTTTAAGGCACGCGACGACGAATTCCTTGTCTTTAATCTTTTCCGCCTTGACCTCGGCGCGGAGTTCCTCGACGACGTCCGCCGCGGTATTGACCGAAATATCCGAACTGATTAGAATTTCTTCGAGTCCGTCGTAGAACTCGTCGCCGATTTTATTCTTGGAAAACAGCGAGCCGATTGCGTCGGACAGCGCCTTTTTCGTCTTTTTTAAAGCGTTAGCAAGTTTTGAAAATATACCCATATAGCTCCTTTAAGCAACCGTATCTCCGCCGAGCCTCGATTCAACCTCGGACAACTTAACCGAAACTATCTTCGAAACGCCCTTTTCTTCCATTGTTACGCCGAAGAGGACGTCCGCTTTTTCCATTGTGGGTTTACGGTGGGTGATGACGATGAACTGCGTCTTTTCGGCGAACTTTTTCAGGTAAGCCGCGTATCTGCCTACGTTGCCGTCGTCGAGCGCCGCCTCGATCTCGTCGAGAACGCAGAAGGGCATAGGACGCATCTGAATGATTGCAAACAGAATGGCGATAGCCGTGAGCGCCTGCTCGCCGCCCGAAAGCAACGAAATCTTGGCAAGGTTTTTACCGGGAGGGCACGCGACGATTTCCACGCCCGCTTCCAACGGGTCGTCGCAATCGGTATAGTCGAGCTGCAATTCCGCTCTGCCGCCGCCGAACAGTTCTTTGAAAGTTCTTTTAAAGTTTTCGTTAATCGTAGTAAAGCCCGCGTCGAAGATTTTGAGCATCTCGCTTCTTATATCGGCAAGCGCCGTTTCGAGGTCGTTTATCGCCTTTTCCAGATCTTCCTTTTCGGCGGACATCTTGTTGTAGCGTTCGCTTACCGCCTCGTAGTCGTCGATAGCCGCAAGGTTTACGGGACCGAGCATCGTAATCTGCCTCTTACAACTGATTATTGTAGACGAAGCCGCGCCGACGTCGAAGTCGTCCACCTTGTATTTCAGACAGCCCTCGTAATCCTCGTGGTACTCCTCGTCGATACGCTGCTGCAAAAATTCGAGGTCGGAGTCAATCTTCTGCATAGCCATTTCCTGATTGTGCAGTTTGCCGTTTAGCTCTTCCATAAGCTCGGCGGTATCGAAGCGCGCCTTGTCGATTTCGGCAACCCTGTCGTTGAGCTTTTTCTTGCTCTCTTCAACCTCGGCAATCTTCGCGTTCAGCTCGTCGAGCTTGACCTGCTCGTCCTTGGTGAGCGCCGCGCGCGCCGCCTTTTCGCTCCATTCGTCGAACTGCTGCTGTAACTGCGGCAATAAAGTACGCAGGTTTGTCACCCTTTCGATAAGCTCGGACTTTTCCGCTTTGGTGCGCTCCGCGCTGTCTATATTCGACTTCATAGCACTCTCCAAGGAGGCGATTTCAACCTGTAAGCTGTTGAGCTTCGCCGCCTTTTCGTTGCGCTCTTTGATAACTTTGTCGTTTGCTTCGCTCATCGAATCAATCTCGGAGGAAGCCTTGTCCGACTGAGCCGAAAGTGCGCTCGCACCCTTGCTCGTCGAGGCATACTTGCCGTCCAATTCGGCGAGCTTGTCGTTTATCTGGTCTTTCGACTGTCTGTAAACCGAGTACTCGCTCTCCTTGTCGGCAATGTTGAAAGTGAGCGACGACAGCTTTTCCTTTGCCGCGGCAAGCTCTACGCGAGCCTGTTGCAACTTGCCGTCCAGCTCTGCGCGGAAAGCCCGCGCCTGTTCGAGCGCCTGTTCCGCCTCCGCACGCTTTGCTTCGGAATTTTCGAGAGTGGTTTTCTTGGACGCAATCTCGTCCTCTATCTCTTTAATCTTGCGTTCGTTGGCGAGAAGGTTAGCCGAATTTTCTCTGCGGCTGCCGCCCGTCATCGAGCCGGACGACGCGATTATATCGCCGTCCAACGTAACGATTTTGAACGCGCGGGGGTACCGTCTTGCAATCGCCGTCGCGCACGCGATATCCTGACACACGAGCGTGTTGCCCAAAAGATTATGTATGACGTTTTCGAATTTTTTGTCGTAGTGAACCAAATCGATTGCGAGCCCGACCGCGCCCTTTTCGTTGCACGCCGACTTAATCTGCGCCGATTCGAAGCGGGGTCTTAAAGCGTCGCAAGGCAGGAATGTAACCTGACCGCCGCGGTTGGCTTTAAGATATTCTATAAGGTACTGCGCGTCCTCGCGCGTTTCGGTTATGACGTTCTGCATCGCGCCGCCGAAAGCCGTTTCAATCGCAACCTCGTAATCTTGGTCGCACGACACGACGTCGGCAATCAAGCCCATAATTTTGGAGGAAAGTCGGGGATTGTCCTTTGCGTCGGACATAAGCCGCTTAACCGAGTAAACGTAGCCCTCGAACCTGTCGCGGAGCGCGGTATACGTGCGCAGGCTTTGGTTCAAAGAGGATATCTGCGCCTCGGAATCGTATATGCGCCTTACGAACATCTGCACCTTTTCGTTAGCCGCCGTGACCGCCGCCGCGGCGTTTTCCAAGAGCACGTTCTCTTCACCGAGATATGTATTCAAATCTTCCTGCTGCTTTAAAGTCTTATCGTAGTCGGCTTTCAGCTTTTCGTGCTCGGCGCGGACGGTAGCCATAGCCTCGTCCATCTCGGCGAGCCTTTCCTTCAAAAGCTCCTTTTTAGCCGCAAGCGAGCCGATGTTTTCCTTCATTTCCGAAAGGTCGCGGAAGGTTTCCATAACGCGCTTTCTGTGCTCGTTGGTGGACAGCTCGTAGTTGGCTATACTCTCGGTTAACCGCGATATATCCGCCTGCAATTCGGCGCAGGTTGCGCGCAACCTCTCTATTCTCTCGCCGTTCTTTGCGGCGTATTCCTCGCAGCGGCGTATACCCTTGTCGACGTCGCCCATACGCTTGGTCGCAAAGACTATGTCGTCCTGCGCCTGCTGTAACTTGTACTTGACCGCGTTGGCG
>CAMWWH010000091.1 GCA_947177975.1 uncultured Clostridia bacterium
CGGTTTGCCGACAAAAATTGCGTGTAATAAAAAACAACCCACAAAAAAATTTGGGGGCGCGGCCTACTTAAAACGCCCCGCGCCCTGATACTTTTTATACTCTTAATCCCTCGCACGCCGCCATTCTTTCCTTGACGTTCAACCCCGGCATAGCGTCGATTTCCCTTAAAATATCGTAAGCCGTCCGCTGCTCGATTTCTACCGCCTCGCCGCCCGCGCCGAACAAAAAGGTCTCGCCCGAGTGCCGCGCAATTATCTTCTCCCTCTGCATTCTCATATAATTCAAAACCGTCATATCAATCACCTCTTCTTAATTTACAAGCGCATTATAAAATATTATACTTGACACATATTGTCATATATGATAAAATAATTTTAAGTTTTTTAATATTTTATTAGGTGAAGAGCAATGAAATACCGCATAATGATAAAAATGCTGATGCTTTTGACTTCGCGAAGAAAAGTGACGGCGAGAGAATTAGCCGACCGCTTTGAAATATCCGTGCGCAGCGTATACCGCTACGTCGAGGAGCTGAACGTTGCCGGTGTACCGGTGGACGTCGTACGCGGACGGTACGGCGGAATATTCATTGCCGACACGTTCAAACTGCCCGCGGGCTATTTTACGCGCGGCGAGTACGCGGCGACGGTAAACGCGCTGACTGCTATGCTTTCGACCGTCGAGGACGGGGAGCTTGTGTCGGCTTTGGAAAAACTGCAACGCGAGCAGAAGTCGGACAAGCGCGAGCTTGCGGTGTGCGGAAACATAATCGTCGACGGCGGCGCCTGGGCGGATTTGGGCACGTTCCCGCATAAAATGAAGGTTTGCGAGCAAGCCGTGCGCGAAAGCCTGTGCCTTGAAATAGACTATATCTCGCGCGAGGGTGAGCACAGCAAGCGCGTAATCGACCCGTACGTGCTGATATTCAAGCAAAACGTGTGGTACATATACGCCTTCTGCCATTCGCGTCAGGACTTCCGCACCTTCAAGATAGGCAGAATTAAAGGCGCGAGGTTTACGGGGCGCGGCTTTGTCAAAAAGGAAATCACCAAGGACGAGATACCCCTCAACTTCGAGTACACCTCCGAAGAGCTTATACCCGTAACTCTGGCAATAAAAAAAGACGCCATTGCGGACGTCGAGGAATGGCTGGGCGTAGACAACGTAGAGCCGTACGGCGACGGACTTATAGCAAACGTGTCGTTGCCCGACGACAATATGCTTGTCGACAAAATTTTAGGTTACGGCGGCAAGGTCAGGGTAATTGCGCCCCTCGAATTAAAGGAGCGCGTAAAAGCCGCGGCGATTGCAATTGCGGAAGAATTATAATTGATGTCTTTGCTTTAAAGTATTATATTCATAAATATTGATAGCCCCCGCAGCTATCAAATCGTTTAATACGTCAACAGCCCTTTCCCCCTCGCCGCAAAAAATAAAGAGTTTCGGCGAGGCCGTTACGTTTTCATACATTTCACAGTAAGTTTGTGTATCATACAGATACATTCTCTTTACTCTTTCGTAATCGTGTTTAGTTATTTCACCGCTTTCATACAGTTCGTAAACAATTAAAATATACGTATATAATTCCGCAAGCGTTCTGTCTTTTGCATTTATCCATCTCTGCATAAAATCATAGTCCCCGCAAATAATAATATTTGCATATTTAACAAATGTCAAGTAATAATTTGTATAGTATGCAAATAATATAGTGATGGTTAATCTTGAAGTAATTCAAAAAAACTTGTGCGAAGCTATAAAAACAAGTTCGTTATCAAAAAAGGAAATAGCTGAAAGGCTGGGTGTAAATCCTTCTACTATAAGCAGATATTTGCACAACGGCACATTTCCCGCTATCGATACTTTTGCCAACCTTTGCGAAATCTTGGACGTATCTGCCGACGATATTTTAGGACTTAAAAAATAATAAATAAAAGCGCTCCGTGCGGAGCGCTTTTTTAATGCCTGCTGTCGTATTTAAAAGCTTCTGCGTGTTCCTTTATAAGATAGTCCAAAAAAGCGTTACACGAAGCGCATATTTCGTTATAAGTGCGGTCGAAATCGCGGGTGTACCAAGGGTCGGCAATCTCTATTTTTTCGGGAAGAAAATGCCCGAGCATACGCACCTTTTCGGAGTGCGCGCCCGCAAGATAGGTGACGTCCGCTAAATTCATTCTGTCCATAACCAGAACGTAGTCTGCGTTCTTGATATCTGCAAGCGACAGCATTTTGGCTCTGTGCGAAAAGTCGTACCCCCTCGCTTTAAGCGCTCTCTGCGCGGGCGGATACACGGGGTTGCCCTCCTCGCAGTCGGAGGTTGCGCGCGAATTTACCGTGAACGACAGCGCCACTCCGCGCTCCTCGATAAGCCGACGGAAAACCGCCTCCGCCATCGGTGAACGGCATATATTCCCGAGGCAAACGAAAGTTACGGCAATCATTTACTCACCGAGTTTAGTCTTTTTAAAGGGTATCGGATTGGGCACGTAAGCTTCGAGATAGTCCAGAACTTCGTCTACCGTCGATTTGATTTCGTACAGTTGCAAACAGCTCGGCGTTATGAATTTGCGCTCACAAGCGACATGCATAAACGCTTCGAGTTCGTCGTAATACCCCTCGGTATTCAGAAAAACAATCGCCTTGTCGTGGCGGTTGAGCTGTTTTAAAGTGACAACCTCGAACAGCTCCTCGAACGTACCCACGCCGCCGGGGGTGATTATAAACGCGTCCGCGTCGTCCTCCATTATCTGCTTGCGCTCGCGCATACTGTCGGTGTAGGTCATTTTGTCGCATTGGTCGTAGAGCTGCTCTATTTCGTTTTCCTTAAAGAACGAGGGCACTACGCCGTGTATATAGCCGCCGCCCCTCTTTACTCCGCGAGCCGCCGCGCCCATAAGTCCCGAACCGCCCGCGCCGAAAACAAGCGAGTGTCCGCGCTTTGCCATCTCTTCGCCGAGAGCTTCAACCGTCTTGATATAAACTTCGTCAATGTGCGCACTTGCCGCGCCGAAAACACAAATCTTCATATTTTTATTTTACTACAATAATGTCCCGTTGTCAAGACTGCCTTACTCCGAGAATATGTATATAGCGTATTCGCTCGTAGGTGTATGAGGTTATCGCTCTGCCGTACGCGTCGTAGGTGTGCGCGGCAATCAGTGGAACGCCGTTAGGAGAAAAGCCGACGACCACGGGCGAGTGATAAAAATCGCCGTTTGCTCTGCCGAGCTGAATTATATCGCCGACCTCGATTTTATCCGCCGTCACTTCCTCGGCAAACGGACCCGCGCCGTCGCCTATACCGACCTTATTACCCGTTAAAAAATTGTAGAAGTACTCCACTCCCGTCCAGCTTGCCGTGCGGTCGTTTGCGGATTTATAGAACCAGCCGAACGTGGGAGTGTAATTCATAACGCCCGAGCCCGCGTACACGCACTGCGAGGCAAAGTTGGTGCAATCGCCGCCGAGATTATCGAAATTGTAATAGTTGGGGTTGCGCTTGAAAGCCCATTTGCGGGCGTACTCAACCGCCGCCTGTCTGTTATAGTCTTTTATTATCATACTTTTTATTGTATGAACTACATAAAATAAGCGTTACCGCCAAAGGACGGCAACGCATTTTGGTGGAGCAGCGGGGACTTGTGCCTTGGGCGGACACGCACGGTTGACAGCCCAAACCGAGGGCTGTCAAGTTGCCGATAGATTTCGGCAACCTGCGCAAACTACGTTTGCTTGCCTCCCCGCAAGTCCCCCTATGCTGCCCACAGAAGTAAAAGCCGCATAGCCCGCAAAAGCGGGCTATGCGGCTTTGGTGGAGCAGCGGGGACTTGCACCCCGGTCTTACGTCGTTCGGACGCGCTTTCTACATACTTAGTTTACACTTTAATCTTTCCGCACACACGCCGTGTAAACGGGCAATATGTGCGGGCAAACCGCTGAAATTCTTCCGCAAGGGGCGGTTAAACCTTTGCGAAAGTTCCGCCGAGTTTAGCGCCGACGGCACTCAGGCGAAAGAGAGTACCGCCGACGGACAGCTATAGTTTAAGCTGCGCAAGCAAGGCTAGCCTGACGAGCAGGGAAAGCCATTACTTTTTCAGATTTATTATCTGCGTTTAAATTTAATTTTCCGTTTTTACAAAGCCGAGCCTTTGGTATGCTTACGTCGTCTCCCCGCCGCAATCGAAACTGAAACTGCCCCGA
>CAMWWH010000092.1 GCA_947177975.1 uncultured Clostridia bacterium
GCGCGCCGCCGTACTTGTCGAAGTCCAGCCCCTTTTTCATTCTCTTGATTGCGCCGCCCGCAAAAGCCGCGCCGAGCAGGGAAGCGGGCGAGGACTTGAACTGCTTCTTCATTGTGACGAGTATCATTTTCGCACAGCCCTCTATGGACTTCAACGCAACGTTGCCCGCAAAGCCGTCGGCAACGACCACGTCGACGTCGCCGAAGTTAATATCCCTGCCCTCGACGTTGCCGACGAAATTTATCCCTTCCATTTTTGAAAGGTACTGATAGGTTTCCTGTCTTAAAGGGTCGCCCTTGTGCTCCTCGGTGCCGTTGTTCAAAAGACCGACTTTCGGGTTGGTCTTGCCGAACCCGGCTTGCGCGTATGCGGAGGCAAGCACGGCAAACTGACAGAGCATAACGGGCTTGCACTCGGCGTTCGCGCCGCAGTCGCAAAGAAGGGTCACGCCGCCGTTGACGTTTGGTATAGCGGGGCAGAGCGCCGCGCGCTTGACACCCCTTATTCTTCCGAGGATAAGCTGACCGCCCGCAATCGTCGCGCCGGTCGAACCCGCGGTAACGAGTCCGCAGATATCGTCCTGCTTTTTCAACTGCCAGAACGCCGCGGTGAGCGAAGCGTTTTTATTCTTTATCGCCTCTGTAGGAATATCGTTCATACCTATGACATCGGGGCAGTCGATAATTTCCAGCCTCGACGAATCGTATTTATATTTGGCAAGCTCGGCTTTGAGCTCCGCCTCTCTTCCCGTAATTATAAGGTAGAGTTGTTTGTCGTCTTTGAGCGCTTTGACCGCCCCCTCGACAATTGCCGCGGGCGCGTTGTCGCCGCCCATTCCGTCTAAAATGATTTTATCCACGCGAAAATTTCCTCGATAAAAAATACTCTCTTATGATTATATCATAAGATTTATAAAAACACAAATATATAGAGGACATTAATAATCAGTTATTTCGGAAATCTCTCTGGCTTTCTGCACGACGTCGGCGACCGCGCGGTACTTATCCTTACGTATAAGCGTGCACGTTTCGCCCTCTTTTCCGCGCTTTACGAGATACCCCTCGCTCTCCGTGCCTTCCCTGCCGTAGGTCAGTATCTTGTCCTCGTCGCCCTCGACTATAACCGCTTCGGGACGGGGCAAGGTGTTTGTAACCACCGATTTCAGCGAGTATTTATAGCCGTCGTTTTCGCCGTAAACCGTGCAGGTTATACTGCCCAGACCGCATTTAACCCGCACATATATGGGGGTTAACCGGTTATTTTTGAATTTTAAGTCGAAATAGCTACCGCTTACCATAGCGTCGCGGGAGGGCGCAACGTAAGCAACCTGCAGGCTGTGCGGGTGGTATTCTTCGATTTCCAGCCCCGACAAGAGCGCGGCGTTGTACAAAGTAGTCGAAACCTGACATACCCCGCCGCCGTACCCAAGCACGAATTTGCCGTCCTCTATAATCTTTGCGGGCTTAAAACCGTTCGCCTCGGTGCGTGCGCCGACGGTGTCGTTAAAGGAAAAAATACCTCCGCTTTCCACCGCCGTACCGTTGATTTTTCCCGCTGCAAGGCGTATATTGCCCGAACGGTCGGTGTTATCTGCGTCAAAGAACGTGGTAAACGAGTAAATTTCGCGCGTTCGGTTTTTAACGTCTTCGGTTGAAAATTGTCTCTTTACAACGCGTGTACATACGCGCACTTGTTCAAATCCGCCTTCGAGAGATTTATCGATTGCCGCCGATAGCCGCGCTCTGTCACACTCGACGCCGTCGCTGCCGTTAAAGTAAGTGAACGGCTCACCCTCGGCATTGAATACGGCGTACGGTTCCACAGGCGCACGGTAAAGGGCGGCGCATATGCCGTCGATAACCTCGTCCTTGCCGTTAAGACGGTAGGTCACGGGGGCGGAATATTCGCCGCCGCGCGTTATTTTCGGCAGCAATTCATCGAACGTATCCGAGTAGTCTATTTCGGGGAAAGCATAGGTAAAAACGCGTTCGCCGGCACATATGTGCAGGCGTTTGGTCTTTAAATGCTCCTCAACCTCCCTTCTTAACACCGCTTTTGCCGCCCCGCGGGTAAGCCCGCCGACCTCCGTGCCGTTGACGAAAACCCCCTTGGGAAGCTTTACGGAAAAGCCGCAGCAAAAAAATACCGCGCTTGCAGTGAGTACAAGCGCAGTGAGATTGCAGATAAGTTTTACTATATATTTTCTCAAAGTATCTTCAATGCGGACAAAAGCCGTTCGTCGGGATAGAATACCGGTTCGCCTATGCGCCTGTTGCCCTCGGCGTAGTGCGTATCCGAACCACCAGTCACCAACAGATTAAACCCGTCCGCCAACTCCTTATAGTACTGCGTTTCATTAAAAGTATGCCCCGAATACACCGCTTC
Source organism: uncultured Clostridia bacterium (assembly GCA_947177975.1). Taxonomy (GTDB): domain Bacteria; phylum Bacillota; class Clostridia; order Christensenellales; family Borkfalkiaceae; genus Coproplasma. The sequence goes on from CAMWWH010000092.1 coordinate 2,386, forward strand.
TATGCCCGCAAGCCCGCAGGGAATCAGCCTTTTAATCAACGCTTTCACACCGTCGGCGTCCATCGAAATTCTGCCGGGGTGCGCCAGCGAACACACTCCTCCGCACCCGGTAATTATCCGGGCAGTCTCGTCGGGCGAGGGACGGCGTATGCACGAAAAGCCCGCCGTACCGCTGTTTAAATACTTGGCGAAAAAAGTCCAGGGCGAGCTTGCGTAACCCTTCCTCGAACCCGCAACCGCGATATGCGTGGCGTGCAAGGGCGACTTGTCGCACTTACGCTCGCGCAGAACTTCGCCGTAAGAAATGTTAACGCCGACCTTTTTAAGCTTGTTCAGAATATCCAGAGTGCGCTCTTCCGCGCCCTCGTATAAATCCTTGTGGAAGGCTTCGTACGCGGGATTGGAGTAGTCCATACCGTAGCCGAGAATATGCACTTTCACGTCGCCGTCGTAGGCGGAAATCTCCTCGCCGTCCACCGCAGTAATACCCGCCTTTAACGCGAGCCTTCTCACCTCGTCCCGACCGTTGGAATTGTCGTGGTCGGTAACCGAAATTAAATTTACGCCTGCGCGCCTGGCTCCCGCAATGACGTCCGAGGGCGACTGACCGCCGTCCGAATAATATGTGTGTATGTGCATATCAGCGCGTATCATCTCTTGATTGCACCGCCCTCTATCATTATTTTGTTTACGTTCCTGCCGTACAGCACACGCTCGGCGTGAGTGCAGGTAATAATCGTCTGCAAGCCGTCCGTCCGCCCCACGAGTTTTTTGCGGCGGGGTAAATCCAGCTCGCTCATAACGTCGTCTAAAATGAGTACTGGGTACTCGCCGCAGGCGTCCTTGAAAACGTTGACCTCGGCAAGCTTTATCGCAAGAGCCGCCGTCCTCGTCTGCCCCTGGGAGGCGAAATTCTTCGCGTCGGCGCCGTTTATCGTAATGTCTAAATCGTCGCGGTGCGGTCCGCTCACGGTGTAGCCTAAACGTATATCGCGGTCGTAGTTGTTGGACAGCTCGTCGAAGAGCCGCTTTTCAAGCTCCTCCTCACTGCCCTTGTATCTTTTTTCGGGAGAAATTATAAGCTCCTCCGCGCCGTCGGTGAGGTAGGCGTGCGCCTCGGCGGCAAGCGGGGAAAGCTTTGAAATATATTCGGCGCGCTTTTGCGCAACCACCGCCGCGTACTTGCAAAGTTGCGCGTCCCACACGGGCAGAGTTTCGAAAACCAAATCCAAATCACGGTTCTTCAACAGATTGTTGCGCTGTTCCAGAATTTTATTGTAGCGGGAAAGCGCCACGAAATAGGGACGCGATAACTGCGATATGGACACGTTTAAAAATCTGCGCCTCTCGTCGGGACCGTCCTGAATGAGCCGCAACTCCTGCGGTGAAAAGAAGACCGCGAAGATATTGCCCATCAAGTCGGCGTTGCGCGTTATCTTATTACCGTTGACCTTGACCTCGCGCCCGCCGTCGGTTATGTGCGCGGAAATTTCCACTTCGCCGTACCGTCCCTCACACACGCACGAGATATCCGCCGCCGTTTCTCCGCTCTTAACCAGCTGTTTTTCGCGTCTTGTGCGCGGCGAAGTGCCCGTGCAGAGGTAAAAGACCGCCTCGGCACAGTTGGTTTTGCCCTGTGCGTTTTTACCGAAAAGCACGTTGAGCCCGGGGGAGAATTCGAATTTTTCTCCGCCGTAATTTCTAAAATTTTTCAAAACCAGATTTTTTATATACATTTTATTTTAAAAAACACTTTATTTCGGAACGATTATGGTATATAAT
>CAMWWH010000093.1 GCA_947177975.1 uncultured Clostridia bacterium
CTGAGAAGCGATATGTTCAGAAAGGTGCAGTCGCTTTCCTATTACGAGATTGACAACCTCGGCACGTCGGCGCTGATAACGCGAATGACAAGCGACGTTAATCAGGTGCAGACGGGCGTAAATATGGTACTGCGCCTGTTTATGCGTTCGCCGTTCATAGTGTTCGGCGCGCTTATAATGGCGTTCGTGATTAACGTCACGGCGGGCGGAGTGTTCGCGGTAACGATTGCCGTACTGTTTGCCGTCGTGTTCGGCATAATGGCGATAACCATACCGCTGTACAGAAAATCGCAGGGCAAGCTCGACAGAGTGACGGCGGCAACCCGTGAAACGTTGGTCGGCTCGCGAGTTGTGCGTGCGTTCTGCAAAGAGGACGACGAAATAAAAGAGTTCGACAAGCGCAATACCGCGCTCTCGAAATCGCAGAAATTCGTCGGCGGCATATCCGCTTTAATGAACCCGCTCACTTACGCGGTCATAAACGTCGGCATAATAGTGCTCGTATATTTCGGCGCGGGTAAGGTGTACGACGGCGCGCTCACGCAGGGACAGGTTATAGCGTTGTACAACTATATGTCGCAGATTTTGGTAGAGTTGATTAAGCTTGCCAACCTCATAATAACCGTAACCAAGTGCTTTGCGTGCGCGGGCAGAGTAAACGAAATACTCAAAATGCAGCCCTCGCTTATTCACGGCGGGATTGCCGAAAAGAAAGAGTGCGCGCCCTTCATAAAATTTGACAACGTAAGTATGCGCTACGCGGGAGGCGGCTCGAACGCTCTGAGCGGAATTTCTTTCAGTGTCAACGCGGGCGAAACGGTGGGCATAATAGGCGGCACGGGCTCGGGCAAGAGCACGCTTATAAATTTAATACCGCACTTTTACGACGCGAGCGAGGGCGAAATAACCGTTGACGGAGTAAACGTCAATGCGGTCGGCGACGAAGCTTTGAGGGAGAGCTGCGGAGTAGTGCCTCAGCGCGCCGTGCTGTTCAAGGGCACGATACGCGAGAATATAAAGTGGGGCAACGAAAACGCGACGGACGAAGAAATTTTCGCGGCGGCGGAGGTTGCCTGTGCGGCGGAGGTTATAAAGAATAAGCCCGACGGACTTGACGAACAGGTGGAGCAGGGCGGCAAAAACTTTTCGGGCGGACAGCGGCAAAGGCTTACAATCGCCCGCGCCTTGGTAAGAAAGCCGAAAATTCTGATTTTAGACGACAGCGCGTCCGCGCTCGACTACGCGACCGACGCACAGCTTCGTAAAAATCTGCGTTCGCTCGACTATAACCCCACGGTATTTATCGTATCGCAACGCACGAGTTCGGTGCGCTTTGCCGATAAAATTTTAGTGCTCGACGGCGGCGAGCTTGTCGGGTGCGGCACTCACGACGAGCTTTTGAAGACCTGCGAGGTGTATAAAGAAATTCATTTGTCGCAGTATTCGGGCGGGGAGGCGGCTGTATGAGAAAGTCGAAACCCCAGTCCAAAACAATAAAGCGCGTTTTAAAACAGCTTAAAAAATACACTCCCGCAATAGTGCTTTCACTGTTCCTTGCAATGCTGTTGGTTGCGGGCAACCTCGTTGTGCCCGTGCTTTTCGGCAACGCAATCGATAACATTATCGAGGCGGGGCGCGTAGAGTTTGACAAACTGACCTATTACTTCGTTGCGATAGGCGCAATCGTAGGGGCGACCGCCGCGGTGCAGTGGCTTATGAGCGTCATTAACAACCGTATCGTTTACGGAGTAATCCGCGATATAAGGGCGGAGGCGTTCACACACATACAGAACTTGCCGCTGAAATATATCGACAGCCACTCGTACGGCGACGTTGTGTCGCGCTGTATAGCCGACGTCGACCAGTTCGCCGACGGACTGTTAATGGGCTTCACGCAGTTGTTTACGGGCGTAATAACCATAGTCGTAACGCTTGTAATAATGTTCATATTCAACTGGATAATCGCGCTCGCGGTGTTCGTAATAACCCCGCTTTCGCTGTTCGTTGCGAAATTCATTGCAAGCCGCACCTATTCGATGTTCAAAAAGACCTCGAAGATAAGGGGCGAGCAGACCGCGTTTATCGACGAAATGGTCGGCGACTTGAAGGTAGTGCAGGCGTTCGGCAGGGAAGACGAAAATCAGGAAAAGTTCGATGAAATCAACGAAGAGCTGACCAAAGCCTCGCTGTCGTCGATATTCTTTTCCTCGCTGACGAACCCGACCACGCGCTTTGTAAACGCTATCGTGTACGCGGCAGTCGCGCTTGCGGGCGCGCTCACGCTCATTTATCCGTCGGTATTGCCCGTTGCGTTTACCGTGGGCAAGCTGTCGTCGCTGTTGCAGTTTTCCAACCAGTACACCAAGCCGTTCAACGAAATTTCGGGAGTCGTAACCGAGTTCCAGAACGCATTGGCGTGCGCGGGCAGAATTTACGAACTTATCGACGAGCCCGCGCAGCAGCCCGATGCGGACGGCGCGGCGACGCTCGAAGAGGTTAAAGGCGACGTCGAATTCAATAACGTTTACTTTTCGTACGAAGAGGATAAACCGCTTATCGAAAATCTGAATATCCGCGCAGCGGCGGGGCAGAGAATAGCCATAGTCGGACCGACGGGCTGCGGCAAGACTACGCTAATAAACCTTTTAATGCGTTTTTACGACGTGCAGGGCGGCACGATAACCGTCGACGGCAACAAGGTAAGGCACGTAACGCGCAAATCGCTGAGAAAGAGCTACGGTATGGTATTGCAGGATACCTGGCTGAAAAGCGGCACGGTGCGCGAGAATATAACCATAGGCAAGCCCGACGCGACCGACGAGGAAGTAATCGCGGCGGCAAAGGCGACCCACGTGCACGGCTTTATCATGCAGATGAAGGACGGCTACGACACGGTAATAGGCGAGGACGGCGGCAACCTCTCGCAGGGGCAGAAACAGCTTCTGTGCATTACAAGGATAATGCTTTGCCTGCCGCCTATGCTCATTTTGGACGAGGCGACGAGCTCAATCGACACGCGCACGGAGCTGAAAATTCAGAACGCGTTCGCGCGGCTAATGAAGGGCAGGACGAGCTTTATCGTCGCGCACAGGCTGTCGACCATAAAGGAAGCCGACCTCATTCTAGTTATGAACAAGGGCAATATTATAGAACAGGGCACGCACGACGAGCTTATGTCGGCGGGCGGGTTCTACAAAAAATTATATCAAAGTCAATTTGAGAGCTAAAATATCGGAGGAACAATGTTACAGGTAAACAACGTATCGTTGCAGTACGGCAGTAAAAAGCTATTCGAAGAGGTAAACTTAAAGTTTACGGGCGGCAACTGCTACGGCATCATAGGCGCGAACGGCGCGGGCAAATCCACCTTTTTAAAGGTTTTGAGCGGCGAAATCGAGCCTAACAAGGGCGAGGTCGTAATGGACAAAACCGAGCGTATGTCCGTGCTTATGCAGAACCAGAGCGCGTTCGACAACGTGACGGTCCTGCGTGCGGTCATGCTCGGGCATAAGCGTTTGGTCGAGATAATGGACGAAAAGGACGCGCTGTACGCAAAAGAGGATTTCTCGGAGGCGGACGGCGTGCGCGCGAGCGAGCTCGAAACCGAGTTCGCCGAGCTCGACGGCTGGAACGCGGAGTACGAGGCGCAGACTCTTTTGAACGCTCTCGATATCGGCGAGGAGTTCTACGACGTCTTAATGGCGGACGTCGACGCGAAGCGCAAGGTCAAAATTCTTTTGGCGCAGGCGCTGTTCGGCAACCCCGACATACTTTTATTGGACGAGCCGACCAACAACCTCGACATCAAGACGGTGCGCTGGCTCGAAGATTATTTAATGGGCTTCGAAAACACGGTAATAATCGTGTCGCATAACCGTCACTTTCTGAACAAGGTGTGCACGCATATCTGCGACGTCGACTACGGCAAGATAAATATGATGCTCGGCAACTACGATTTCTGGTACGAAACCAGCCAGCTTTTGGCGCGTCAGCAGAAGGACCAGAACAAGAAGAACGAGCAGCGCGCAAAGGAATTGCAGGAG
>CAMWWH010000094.1 GCA_947177975.1 uncultured Clostridia bacterium
TTTTTAGCTAAAGCCTTGCTCATTTCTGTATTGTTTAATTTATGCCGTAACACATCGTCTTTGGGGGGCGGGGAAGTAATTCCGCGCCCGCCATTTATTGTAGTTGGGTGCCGTATATGCCTCAATTAACGCGTTAAGCGTTGGATTTAAGCTTGATTTCGAAATTCACATTGACGTTATCCAAAAGCCCCTCCGAGTACTGTTCGTACTTTTTGTGGAAGTTCTTGTAAAGCTGGGTTTTAAGCCCTAAAACGTCGCAGTCGAGCGTCTGAACTTTTTCGAAAAGGCTCTCGAAAAGCTTCTGTATTTTCTCCTCGCCCTCCTTTAACACCTCTCTTTTGACCGCGGCTTTTTTGGCTTCCTCGGGCGAGAACCCCTCGCCTCCGTCCTGAATTTTAGCCGTGGCTTTGAACTTGAAAGTGACCTGCGGTTCGCCGTTTTCTATCTTTAAATCGACGCCGCCCTTGCAACTGCGCAAGCCTAAAATCTTAACCTCTTCTTCCTTGCCGCTCTCCACGAACGCGTGCTTGACGTCGCTGAAAATAAGGTTGAGAGCAAAGGTCTGTTCGACGGGCAGTACGCCTTTGAAATAGCCTTTCGAGAATACGGCGCACTTGTTGCAGGTCAGCTCGCTTTCCTCGCACTGCTGACCGGCACCGCCGCCTCCGCCGCTGCCGCCGCTTTCTCCGCCTTCGCCGCCTTGACCGCCGTTTTCGTCGAGCACGCCGTTTTCAAGGTAAGGCATATAGCACGCTTCGCTCTTTGCGAACAGCTTTTCGCCGATATCCTTTACGTTAGCCGCCGCGACATTGCCCGAAGCCTGCGCCTCCGACGAGAGCAGTTTGTCGATAACGTCCGTCGCCGAATTGCCGCACGGGAACTGCTGGGCAATCAGCTCGGAAGCCTTGCCCTCGCACGCGGCGACGTTTAAAGTCAGTCCCGTGTATTCGTTGCGGTAAAAGTAGTCCAAAAGGTCTTTTATATCCTCGCTAAAACAGCTCTCGCCGAGAACGATCAGCTTGCAGAACACGAGCTTGGGATAAAAGCCCGTCTTGACGTTGACCTCGTTGAGCGCCGCCGCGACGGTCGAGCCCCTGCCCGTAACCACGTTGAACTTTGTGTTTTCGCCGTTTTCTGCGGGCTGCGGCACGGCTAACTGCGCCGTCAGCACGACCTCTTCTTCCTCGACGTCCAGCCCCACGCCGATTACGACGGAGGTTTTACGCAAGTCCAAAAGTCCGAAGTCGTTGGTGAAAAAGAAAAAGGCGAGCACGGCGAAGATGACAAGGTATAGAATACTCAGCCTCTTTTTTATCTGCGGTCTTTTCATTTTGATTTTCTCCTTAGCGTCCAGGCGAGGACGGGTATGATATACGCAAACAGCAGAGCGGGTATCCACAGCCAGTCACCCGCGATTTTTTGCAGGACGGTATAATTGTTATTGAAGATAAACGTCATGGCAATAAGCACCGCGTTTATGCACACCGAATAGAGTATGCGGTAGTTTTTACCGACCGTCTTTACAAGACAGTGCACGCACATCTGTATATTGAGCACGGCGGCAAACAGAGCGACGAGGTCGAACGCGTACACTAAAAACAGGTCTATTCTGCCCACGAAGCCTATTACGGGGAAGAATACCGAAATGTTGCTTATCGCAAACGAGCGGGTGGGCGTCAGCGCGCCGTACAGCGACCAGAAAGCCGCCATTATCGCGATAACCACAAGTCCGCCCGCGGCGTACGATACAGTCAGTTTTGCCGCGTCGCCCTTCTTATATTTGTAGTGCCCCATAAACATCAGAAGGAACGCGCTCTCGGAAAAGCGGAACAGCGTTGCCACCGAGAAGCCCGCCACCTTGGTAAACGGCTGGGTGAGCACGGGCAGAAGGTTGGTAAAGTCCGCCTCTCCCACCGACATTATCAAAAACGCGGCGGCGCAGAGAACGAACACAGGCAACATAATATCCGCGCACCTTCCGACGTTGGTAAACGATTTTACGCCCGCGTACACCGCAAAGATGAAAAAGGGCAAAAATATCGTCAGCGACGGCATAGTGTCGTAGAAGCTGTCGTGCACCAAAAGCTGTTGCTCGTTCATCGGGATAATCGCCGATACGAGGAAATACGCCGCGAAAAAGCCGAAGATAATCCTTGCGGTAATTTTGCCGAACGTGTTTTCTAAAAGCTCGAAAAAGCTTTTATCCGTGCGCGAGCTCAAAAAGGACACCGACCATATTATTATCGTCTGTAAAACTAAGTTGAAAAGCGCGGGAAATATAAGCGCGTTGCCCACCGAGCTCGCCGCCGTAGTGGGATAAAGCAGCAGTTTCGAAGCCGCGTTGTACGCTATCAATATAAAGCAAATCTGCCTTACGGAAATTTTTTCTTTCATTTTTTGGTTTTCATCCTCACACGGTTTTTGGTTTTAAACACCTTGGGTCGCTTTGACAGCGCGTAGGCGTTCGATTTCAATAAGCTGTCGCGCATATCCCTGCCGATAAGCGGCGCGTACGGCGCCATGAGCGGCACTCCGTAGTCCTGTTCGGTCACGAGATAGCATAAAAGGAAAGCTATTGCCAGCACAACGCCGTAAGTTCCTATCGAGCCTGCTATAATCAAAAACAGCAGCCTAAGGGTCGTTGACGTTTCCACAAGGTCGGGCACGCAGTAAAGGCAGATAGCCGAGAACGCGATTATGATTACCGCGGGAGTGGAAATTATGCCCGCCTTTACCGCCGTATCGCCGAGAACCAGCGCGCCGACTACCGACAGCGCAAGTCCAACGTACTTGGGCATTCGTATCGAAGCTTCGTTTAAAACCTCTAATACGAATAGCGTTAAAAATATTTCTACGCTCGGCGAAAGCGGTATGCCCGCAACCGAGCTTGCAATCTTGAACAGTAGCTGCGCGGGGATAAGCTGTATTTTAAATAGTTGCGCGCACACGTACAGCGCGGGCAACAGTACGCCGATCAGCACCGCCGCAAGCCTTAAAATTCGCAGTATCGTCGAACGGTAGCTTACCGCGTAGTAGTCCTCTGCAGTCTGGAAATCCTCCACCAACATATAGGGAACGGTGAGAGCTATGGGCGAGCCGTCGGCGATTATGCCCACTCTGCCCTCGCACATCTTCGCGCAGAATATGTCCGGCTTTTCGCAGGTTGCGTTCCTCTTGAACAGCGAGTGCGGTCGTTCGGAAATGAACGCGGCGACGTACGACGAATCGGGGATAATATCGATTTCGTTATTCATAATCTGCTTTTCGATTTTCTCGGGAAGTCCTTCTGGACACACTCCCTCGATATAGCAGATGGCGACCGCCGTCTGGCTCTGCTTGCCGACCGTCAGCGTTTTGACTTGCAGCTTGTCGCTCTTGACGCGCTTTCTGACCAAGCCCAAGTTGACCTTGATATCCTCGGTGAAGCCCTCGCGAGGACCTTTGACCGTGACCTGCGTGGGCGGTTCGGCGACGGCGCGACCTGGGGGCGCTTTTACGCCTATTACGAAAAAGTCCTTCTCTCCGTCCGTGTATAAAACCGCGTTGCCGTCGGAAATTTGTTTGATTGCGTCCTTTAAATCCTTGCCGTCCTTGACGTCGGGCGAAGCCAAAAGCTTTTTGACCTCATCCGCCGTGACGTCCTCCTGCGCGTTTCTAAGGGGCTTGATGACAAGCTCGCCTATCTGATTTTTGTCGACTATCCCGTCGGCGTAAATCACGGCAAACTTCTTGCCCGCCGCGCTTTCGAACTCGAAAACGAGTATGTCCTCGGACGGCAGAATTTTCTTTACCGCTTCCACCCTTTGTTTTATCGAATAATTCATATGTAAATATTTTCTTCAATTTTTTTATAAAAATACTTGACACCGCATACTATGTAATGTATAGTATTAG
>CAMWWH010000095.1 GCA_947177975.1 uncultured Clostridia bacterium
GTTTTCCTGCTTCTTCTCGATGCCTTCGCCCATTTCCCAACGAACGAAACGCGTTACCTTGAATTTCTTACCGATAACCTGCTCTACGGTCTGCGAGTCGTCCTTTACGAACGGCTGCTTCAACAGGCAGTTTTCCGAATAGAACTTGCCGATTTTGCCCATAACGATTTTTCCCAAAATCTCCTTAGGCTTCTTCGCGTTCTTTTCGTCGTTCTGCATCTGAACGAGCATTATTTCCTTTTCCTTTTCGATAACGCTTGCGGGTACTTCCGCCTCGGTTACGTAGGAAGGTCTGCTTGCCGCAATCTGCAAAGCGACGTCGTGCAGGGTTTCCTCGCAACCAGCAGCGCAGTCAACAGCCTCTACCATTACGCCGACCTTGCCGCCCATATGGATATAGGTTTCGATTTTGCCGCTCGTTTCGTAAATCTCAAATCTGCGGATAGCGATTTTCTCGCCGATAACCGCCGTTGCGTTGGTGATATAGTCCTTTACGGTTGCGCCTTCGAGAGGGCAAGCGTTTAAAGCTTCTACGTCGGCGGGCTTGTTCTCCGCGATTACCTTTGCAACCGCGTCCACGATGCCGTGGAATTTATCGCCCTTGGAAACGAAGTCGCTCTCACAGTTGATTTCCAAAAGTACGCCAACGCCGCACTTCTCGCAACGGTATGCGCCGACAGCGCCCTCAGCCGCGATACGGCTCTCCTTCTTGACAGCCTTTGCAATGCCGCGTTCTCTTAAAAGCTCGGCAGCCTTCTCCATATCGCCGTCTGCGTCGGTCAGAGCCTTTTTGCAGTCAAGCATGCCCGCGCCGCTCTTATCTCTCAAAGTCATTACGTCTTTAGCCGTGAATGCCATTTCTTTATTCTCCTTAAATATTCTAAATTATTCAGCCTTGTCAGCCGCGTCGACAACTTCCTCAATCGAGGTGGGTTCTACAGCGGGAGCGCCGTCTTCGATTTCCTCTTCAACCGAGTAAGCCTCGCCCTGATTTGCCTCGATAACCGCGTTGGCGATAACGCTTGCGATAAGCTTAACCGCACGGATAGCGTCGTCGTTGCCGGGGATAACGTGGTCGATTAAATCGGGGTCGCAGTTGGTATCGGTGATTGCGACGATGGGAATGTTGAGCTTTCTCGCCTCCGCAACCGCAATGTCCTCGTTGTGGGGGTCAACCACGAACATAACGCCGGGCATCTTGGTCATATCCCTGATACCGCCGAGGTTGGTCTGAAGCTTGGTCATTTCCTCTTTGAGCTTGGCAACTTCCTTCTTGGGCAGAAGATCAAACTCGCCGTTCTCTTCCATCTTTTCGAGCTTAACCATTCTCTCGATACGCGAGCGGATAGTCTTGAAGTTGGTGAGCGTGCCGCCTAACCAACGCGAGTTGATGTAGTACTGTCCGCAACGTTCAGCCTCTTCCTTGATAGCGTCCTGAGCCTGCTTCTTCGTGCCGACGAAGAGAACCGACTTGCCCTCTTTTACGGTTTCGCAAACGAACTTGTACGCTTCTTCAACCAAGCCTACGGTAAGCTGCAAGTCGATAATGTGAATGTCGTTTCTTGCCGCGTAGATGTACTTGCCCATCTTGGGGTTCCACTTTCTGGTCTGGTGACCGAAGTGCACGCCTGCCTCGAGGAGCTGTTTCATAGTGATAACTGCCATATAAAACCTCCGTTAAACCTCCCCGTCGGCGTGTCGCCGCTGCCAAGTTTCTTAATTGCCTTTTCGCAAGCCAACCAATCACAAGTCAAACGTAAACACAAAGGACTGTTAAGCGGAATTGGAAAGATTTTTCCGCCACGGGCAGTCCGCCTTACGGGTGTGAATTTTTTTATAGCTTTGATATTTTAGCAGAATTTTCCGCGTTTGTAAAGCGGTTTTGCTTGTCTTAAATAAAAAATTTGACAAGCGTGCGTGAATGATATTAAAATATATTTATGAGCAAAGTTGTGATAATTACTGGCGCGACGAGCGGCATAGGGCTTGCAACCGCCAGGTTGTTTTTAAGTAAGGGCTACACGGTTTACGGAGTTGCCCGCCACCCCTATTCGGGCGGGGATTTTACCTGTTACCCAGCGGATATATGCGATTTAACCGCGATGAACGGGGTTTTTAAAGATATTTTAAACCGCGAGGGAAAGATTGACGTCTTTGTAAATAACGCGGGTATGGGAATTGCGGGGGCAATGGACGAAAGCTCGCCCGAAGCCGTTAAAAGAATAGTCGACGTAAATTTAACCGCCGCCTGCATTTTAAGCGCAAAAGCGGCGGGATATATGAAAGAAAAGGGCGGGCGCATAATAAACGTTTCGTCGGTGGGCGGGATAATGCCCCTTCCCTATCAGGCTATGTATTCGGCGACCAAGGCGGGCGTGGAGATTTTCTCGCGCGCACTCGCCAACGAATTGAAGCCGTATAAGATAAAGGTGACGGCAGTCCTCCCCGGCGACACAAAGACGGGATTTACCGCCGCACGTATCTGCGAGGGCGAAAGCGCCGCCGCAAAGCGGTCGGTTGAGAAAATGGCGCGCGACGAACAAAAGGGCAAAAGTCCCGAGAGCGTTGCAAAGGTAATCTGTAAAGCCGCCTCGAAAAAGCACCCGCCCCTGCGCGTTGCAGTCGGGTTCGTTTCCAAGCTGGAAATTTTCCTCTCCCGCTTCCTCTCGGTAAAATGCTTAAACTCGATACTCTATAAAATGTACGGTTAATTTAAAACAGATTTTTTAAAATATAATTGACGTCGTCTATCGCGCCGTCAATCATTGCTACGGTAATTTTCTGCGTGCGGGGTGCTTGTACAAACAAATCACAGTTTTGGTCGCGGTTTACGCGTTTTTCGCATTTGCGGCAAATGCCTTCGTTCTCTTTCCAAAAACAGCAATCCCCCGCACGGTAAAAAGCTTTATAATGGGCGCAATTTTCGCAACGGTTATTCATTGGCTTGCGCCTCTTCGATTATTTGTCTTATTTCGCTTAGTTGCGAAAGAATTTCACCGAGAGCTTTTGCCGTAGCGGTTTTGTCGAAATGTTTGATACGGTAGCGCACGCTCATCCATCTTTCGCACGTATCGTGACGGTCTACCGTCGTGCGCTTTGCACGACACCGCCCCTCTTCCGCTTTATTGAACTTAATATTCCCCTTTGTATAATAAGGAGTATAAAACCCGCAGTTATAACAGCAGTGCCCGCAATTTGATTTTTCTTCTTCCATATTCTATTTATCCTTTTTGTTAATAAAAATATTGTAAAACATAAAAATTTGAAATACTTATTTTAGCCCATTTAGGGGTAACAACTTTATTTTACAATAAGAAAAAGGAAGTTACTTATTCTACATAAATTTATGTAGGTAAAAAAATTTAAAAGCCGCGGGTGATAACCCCGCGGCTTTGTTTTCGTTTTGCTGCCGTAACGCTTGCGAACATCGCAAGCAATTAAAGGACTTGGCTGCGGAGTCACTCCGCGTCTTCTTCGTTCTGATAGTATTCAAATACTTCTTCGAGCAGTGCTTCGTCCTCGATAGGCTCTAACATCTGCTCCTCTTCCTTGTAGCGGAAGATTGCGACCTCGTCGTCGGCAACCGCGTCGTTGGGCTCGGCGGCAAGCAGGAGCGCGTATTTTTCGCCCTTGTATTCGCACACGTCCAAAAGTCTGAACTTGATAATGTTGTCCTCGTCGTCGACAAGCTCGATAATGCCCTCGTCCTCGATTTCTTCGTCAGTTAAATTTTTATTATCTGCCATAATTAAACTCCTTTTCTGTTGATTTTCTGTAAATAGCCGTCAAGAATATTGGCGGCGGCAAGCGCGTCCACGTAAGACTTGCGCTTTTCCCTGCGCATACCCTCGGATATAAGCGTTTCGTGCGCCATCTG
>CAMWWH010000096.1 GCA_947177975.1 uncultured Clostridia bacterium
CTCTTAATTCTTTTAACCGTGAATTCGCACTTTTCTTCGCTTTCCTGATAGTAAGCCATAATCGCCGCAACTATCGCCGCCTTCACCTCGTCGGGAATATCGTCGTCTGACGGCGGTGCGACCGCAGCGGTATCGGTTTGCGCTTTCTTCTTTTCTGGTTTCTTTTCGCGCTTTTTAGTTAAAAATTCAAGATTGTTTGTCTTGCGCATTATAAGACCGACAAGCCATATAATGCCTATAATTATGATTATGCCGACGAAAACGACCACAAAGCCGATTAAAGCATACAACGCAGCTTCGCCGAAATTATCAAAATAAAAGTTGTTGGGCGATTTCTGCTGACCCGCCCAGTTCGAGCCGTCGCCCTGAATTATCGCCATAAGATTATTCAGCATAATTCCCTCACTTTATCTGCATTTGCAAAGAAGCAATCAGATACTGTCTTACAAACGCGGGCTCGATAATGTTGTCGATATAGCCGCCCTTCGCCGCGTTTATGGGGTCGGAGTTTTCGTCCGCGTACTTCTCGGCAAGCTTAGCCGTATCCGCTTTGCCGTCGGTAGCAAGCTCGATTTCCGCGCCCTGAGCGCTGTCGAACAACGCGATTTTCGCATTTGCAAACGCGTACGTGAAATCGTAACCCATCGACTTAGCCGCAAACAGCGTGTAGCCCAAGCCGATTGCCTTGCCGTAAACGACGGAAATTTTAGGCGCTTCCATACAATATAACTCATTTATATACGGTTCGGTCTTATCAATAAAAGAACTGTTAGCAACCTCTGGCGTTTCCTTAACTCCGAGAGTATTAACAAAAGTTACATACGGCAAATCGTACTCGCAGGCAAACCAAGCGGTTCTATAAATCTTTTGCATTTTTCTTTCGCAAAGTTTTACACCGTCTTCGTTATCGAAAATTACCGCGACAACGGAAATGCCGCCTATTCTTGCAAAATAACTTTTGACTTCGGGTGCGGTACCCGCCCAAAGCTCGATTGCAGAATCTTTATCAAATACATTTAAAAGCGCTTTTGCGTCGCACTTTTTATTGAGCGCGGGCAAAGATACGTTTAACTCTTCGCAATCAACGACTTTGGTATTTGTAATTTCGTTTATAGCTTTAATTTTTGCGGCGACTTCCGCGATATCTTTTACTACGAAAGTAGGCAAAAAAGTCTTATTTAAAGCTTCGGCGCCGCCTACCTTTTCCTTGGGCAAGTTCTGACCGCCAGCCGCGGTAATTACCAAGGGACTTGTAAGCGCAAGCACGGACTTTTTATCAATAAAGAAATTGAAGTCGCAAATACTTGCCAAAAGCGCAATCTGACCGTAAACCTCGCCGTTTACGATAAGGTACTGCGCAACGCCGCCGCGAAGGCTTTTAGCTTTTGCCAAAAGTGCCGCAATGCCTTCGAGTACGTTTACTCCCTCGCCGACTCTTACGCCTTGTGAAGAAAGCATATAGATAACGGGTGTATCGTTTTTATTCGCCTGCTCCAGGCACTTAATCATCTTTTCGCAGTTAGCCTTGCTCACGCCGCCGTTCAAAACCGCCGCGTTCTGCGCGACGATATAGTAAGGATAGTCGTCGATTGTGGCAAAACCGCAGACGACGCCCTCGCCCTCGGCAGTACCGTCGTAGTACTCACTCTCGGAAAAAGAATAGGTCGAAAGCTCAACGAAACTGCCCTTGTCGACAAGTGCGTCAATATCCGCGCGGATCTCTTTACCCGCGGCGAAAAGCTTTTCCTTTCTTTCCTTTAATAACTTTATTTTATCCACTGAAAAACTCCCGATAAAAAAATTTTTAACCTATATAATTTTACCAATTCTGCCAAAAAAAATCAACTGATTTTCGACCGATTTTTACAAAGAAAAGCCTTCCGTTTTACTATTTCGGAAGGCTGAAAAATTTATTCGTTGTTTTAGTTTCTTCTCTTGAATTTGCTCTTTAAAAACGCGTCGATTTTGTCGGAATATTTCCATACAAGCCAGAAGGCAAGCACCACCGCCGCGCCGAGCAATACCCATATCGCTATACCCCACCACGTATTAAACGGAATGAGTTGAAGCGAAAACGAGGTCGTAAATACCGATATCAAGCGGGTAATTATTATCATTATAATAAAATACGTCCAGGTAATCGACGACAAGCCCGCAACGAAGCACAGAACGTCGTCGGGAAACAGCGGCAGTAAAAACATTATGGAAAGCAACAGATAATCTTTTCCCTTTACTTTTTCAAGCCACTTATCCAAATCGTCCTTGCCGACTATCCAGCATACGGCTTTGTAGCCTATCACTCTGCCGATTGCAAACGCAACGACCGAACCTGTAAATATGCCGATAAAGCTGAAAATCGAGCATCTTAACGGACCGAACAGGGCAACGCCCACTCCCACGGAAACAGACCCCGGTATGGGCAGTATGACGACCTGCAAAAACTGAAATAAGATGAATATAAAAACTGCGGTCGCGCCGAAACTCGCGATATAATCTCTGAGCGCCGAAATGCTCGTAAGCTTAGAAATTATTCCGGTAGCGCTAATTATGAAAAACGTAACTGCTACCACGTCGAGAAAAATCAGCGTGCACAAAATTAAGCGGTGAACAGCCTGCATACCGAGTACGTAAAAGATTAAGTACGCAATAAGCAGAGCGGAAAGAACGCCTATCGTCAGCCAGAACAAAAGCGCATAGTGCTCGGCAATGAACGGCAACCCCTTATATCTGTAGCCGAGTACGGCAAAAAGAACTGCCGCAAGCGCGCAAAAAACCGCAGTCAAAATATTGACGGCAATCTTCGCCGCACTGCGGCTGTCTTTACACTGTTTTAAAAAATTATCGGCATTTTCCATTACTATATTATTATGGTGATATAATAACGGTTTATGCCGTTTGAAAATTTTTAATTGCGTCGGTTGCGAGTTTATCGCAGATATTATTATATTCGTTATCCGCGTGACCTTTCACTTTGACAAACTCCACCTTATGGATACGGGTCAACGCTAAAAGCTTTTGCCATAAATCGACGTTTAAAACGGGTTTATTGTCGGCTTTTTTCCAGCCGCTCTTCTCCCAACCGTACACCCAACCGCTCGAAAACGCGTTAACCGTGTACGCCGAATCGCTGTAAACGGTCACCTCACACGGCTCTTTAAGACATTCGAGTCCGCTTATGACGGCGAAAATCTCCATACGGTTGTTTGTTGTGGATTGCTCCGCGCCCGATATACGCTTTTCGTGTCCGTTAAACATTAAAACCGCGCCCCAGCCGCCTACGCCGGGATTGCCCGAACACGCGCCGTCCGTGTATAAAGTTACCCTCTTCATTGGTCGGAAAGCTCTTTCGAGCGCTTGACGCACGCGTCAACTGCGTCGGAAATTATGCCGCGGAAGTTATTCTGTTCGAACACCTTTACCGCCTCGATTGTCGTGCCGCCCTTACTGCACACGTTCATAATAAGTTCGGAAAGCGGCTTCTCGCTCTCCATAAGCATACCGCAGCTGCCCCAAACTGTTTGCAGGGCTAAAAGTTTAGCCTCGTCCGCAGTTAAGCCTTGCTTTACGCCCGCGTCGATAAGGCTGTCGATAAAGATAAAAGCGTACGCAGGTCCGCTGC
>CAMWWH010000097.1 GCA_947177975.1 uncultured Clostridia bacterium
GGCGCTTCGTAGTCCATAAACGTGTCGGTGTAGAAGTTTTTGTACTCCTCGTCCGTGCAGTCCTTGGGCGCTTTTGTATACAGCGGCGCGGTCGTGTTCAGCGGTTCGTCCTTGCCGTCGGCCTTGTAGTCGACGTAAATATTGTAGGGCATAAACGAGCAGTATTTTTTAACAAGACTCTTGATTTTGTCATCGCTCAAAAATTCCTTTTCGTCCGCCGAAATGTGCATTATTATTTTTGTACCGTGGCTTTGTTTGTCGCAAGCGTCGATACTGTAAGTCGAGTTGCCGTCCGAAGCCCATTTTACTGCGGACGCGCCGTCTTTATAAGATTTGGTTTCGATTTCGACAAGTTCGGAGACCATATAAGCCGAATAAAAACCCAGACCGAAGTGACCGATTATACCGTCGCCGCCCGCCTTTTCGTACTTTGCAAGGAAATCGTTTGCACCCGAAAAAGCAATCTGCGTTATATACTGTTCGACTTCGTCCTCTGTCATACCGATACCGTTGTCCTCGACGGTCAAGGTTTTAGCCTTTTTGTCAACGCTGATTTTAACACAGTATTCTTCGCCTTCGGTTTCGGTTGCCTCGCCCATTGTTATGAGCTTCTTGAACTTGGTTATAGCGTCTACGCCGTTAGCGACGATTTCTCTTAAAAATATATCCTTGTCCGAATAGAGCCATTTTTTGATAATGGGCATCATATTTTCGCTTGATATTTTAATCTGTCCTTCTTTCACTTATCTTTACCTCCGTTTAGTCACGTTATTTATATAAACCGATTAAAATTTTGTTAAACTTGTACAACAAAAAAAGCGGTTAAAACTAACCGCTTTTTGATTATTAAATTAACAATTACTTGTTCTTCTTTGCGTTTGCAAGCAAGTCGCCGAGCGAAGTGCCGACAGATACGCTGCCCTCGCTCCAGCTCGAAAGCTCGTCGTCGTCAGACTTTCTGGTAGCACGGGTACGGGGCTTTCTCTCGCCTTCACCCTCGCCCTTATCCTCGCGGGGCTTTCTTTCGGGCTCTGCAAGGCAAGCCTTAATCGACAGGTTCATCTTCTTGTTCTCAACGTCGAAAGCAACAATCTTTGCTTCAACCTCGTCGCCAACGTTTAAGCAGGTTGCGGGAGTTTCGATTCTCTCGTGGCAAATCTGCGAAACGTGTACAAGACCGTCGATACCTTTTTCGACTTCCACGAATGCGCCGAAAGGAACGATGCGGACAACCTTGCCCTTGATTACGTCGCCGACGTGATATTTATCCGCCGCCAAATCCCAAGGCTGAGGCTGTAACTGCTTGTAACCGATGGAAACCTTTTTGTTTGCTCTGTCAATCTTTAATATTTTGAAGTGATAGCTCTTGCCGATTTCGAGTACGTCGGTAACAGCCTTTACACCCGTCCAGCTCAAATCGGAGATGTGAGCAAGGCAATCAAAACCGCCTACCGATACGAACGCGCCGAAGCCGGTTACTCTTTCAACCTTGCCTTCAACGATGTCGCCTTCGGTAATGGAATCGAAGAACTCTGCGTCTCTTGCTTCTCTTGCCGCCGCTTTAGCGTCGCGCTCTTCCTGTAAAATTACGCGCTGGGAAGCGATAATTTCCTTCTTTCTGTCCTTCTTGATTTCGATCATACGAAGTCTTAAGGTTTTGCCTACGTATTTGGAAAGGTCCTGAACAAAGCTGGGGCGGATTTCCTTTGCGGGTACGAATACGGAGTAAGTGCCGATTTGACCGGTAAGTCCGCCCTTGTTCGAACCTGTGCATTCAATCTGGAATTCTTTACCCTGTTCGATTTCAACAATCTGGGCTTCCTCTTCCGCGCGGAGCTTGATGAGCTTCTGGGAAAGCTTTAAAGAAGGTTTAAGTTCGACAACCAACAAATCGATCGAATCGCCAATTTTGCTTTCATATGCTTCGGGGCTGTAAACTTCGCAATCAAGCTCGTCCTTGCTCAAAAGAACCTCTTTCTTCGAGTAAGGCAACAAGATCTGAAGTCCGTCTGCAGTCGCTTCCGATATGGTCGCGGTGACAATCTGACCCCTCCTGAATTTCGATTCGTTGTCAATCTTTGCAACTACTTCTTCCATAGAATTAGCTGCAATAACTTCTGTGCTTTTTTCTTCCATCTTTAAGAGAACCTCCCGGGTTTGCGCGTTCGGGGTTGATGCCCCTGATACAATACCTATTTTATTAAAATTTTTTATAGTGTCAAAATCAAAATCGGCGGCGCTTGCAAGCCTTACGACGTTTTTGCAACCGAGTTTACAAACCTCGTACAGCTTGTTCGTGTTGCTGCTGTTCAGTCCGCCTATAACTATCATCGCGTCGCAAATATGCGAAAGCTCTTTCGCCTCAACTTGCCGACTTACAGTAGTATAACAAATTGTTTTAAAAACGGCAACTGATTTTTCACAAAGTTTTTTAATATTTTTTATAATTTTATCAAATTTTTCAACCGAAAACGTAGTTTGAACCACTACGCTCACGTTTTTTGATATTACGGAGCTTATGTCGTCGCTTTCACTGCTTATAACAAGCGCCGAGTTATTACACCACCCCTGCAAGCCGATAACCTCGGGGTGCGTGGGCTCGCCGCAGATAATAATGCTGTTTCCGTTTTCGTATTCGCGTTTGACGATGCGCTGGGTGTTATTTACAAACTTGCAGGTGCAGTCGATATACTTTATATTTCTTCGTCTGCACTCGTCGTAAAACGCAAGCGGAACTCCGTGCGAACGGAATATTACCGTTGCGCCGTCGGGTATTTCGTCAAGGCTCTCGACAACCGTTATCCCGCGCGCCTTTATCGACTGCGTTACGTCTTTATTGTGAATGATTTCACCCAGAATGTACGTGTTTTCGGGATGAATATTCATTGCCGTATCAACGGCAATTTTTACGCCGCGGCAAAAGCCGCTGCTTTTGGCAACGAAAACCTGCATTATACTTTATCGCTCTTGAACTTTAAGGGGTGCTTATCGAGGAACGCAAGACGCATATTCGTCATCGCCTCTCTTAAAATATTGTCACATTCCTCTATCTGTTCTTTGGTTACTTTTTTACCGTAATACTGACGGAATTCAATGGGGTCGCCGTATATTACGTGCGTCTTTTTAAACAGCTTGATTTTCGTAACCTTGACAATCGGAACAATCGGCGTTTGCGTCTTTATGGATAACGCCGCCGCGCCGCTGTGGAATGGCAAAAGCTCTTTATACGAATGGTTGCGCGTACCTTCGGGGAAAATATTTATTACTCCGCCCGCCTTTAAAATGCGCATGGAATCCTTAATCGCCTGAACGTCCGAGCCGTCGCGCTTTACAAGAATACACTCGCACTTTTTAACGAACCATCTCATAAAACCGCCGTCGTCGTAAAGCTCCTGCTTTGCGATAAAGTGTATCGGGCGGTCGGTTAAAAGACACGGAAAAACTACGTCCATATAGCTGTAATGATTGCCTATGCAGATAAGTGGCGAATCCTCGTATTTATACAGATTACAGAGCATTTCGTAGGGGCAGAACACGAGGTAAAGATATTTTTCAAAAAA
>CAMWWH010000098.1 GCA_947177975.1 uncultured Clostridia bacterium
ATGGCGGGTCGTAACGAACTTGCCGTCCTTGCCCGCAAACGGCGAATCGTTGACCGAGAAGGTCATTTCGACGGTGGGTTCGGTTATCTTTACGAATTTATGCGGTTCGGGGCAGGTCGTAGAGCAGACCGTGTCGCCGATATTGATTTTTTCAAGCCCCGAGAAGCAGACGATATCGCCCGCCTTTGCCTCTTCTACGGGTTCGCGCGCAAGTCCCTCTATCTGGTAGAGGTTGACTATCTTGCCCGAAACTTTAAGCTGCGGGTTGTTGTAGTTGGTCAGAACGACGGCTTGTCCCGCCTTGGCGACGCCGCGCTCTATTCTGCCGATACCTATTCTGCCCACGTAATCGTTGTAGTCGATTGACGAGCAAAGTATCTGCGTTTCGCCCTCGGTATCGACTTCCATAGGCTTGATGTGGCTCAAAATCGTTTCGAACAGGGGCGTTAAATCCTTGCCGGGAGTGTTTAAGTCCAAGGTTGCCGTGCCGTCACGACCCGAGCACCACACGACGGGCGACATAAGCTGATCATCGGACGCGTCGAGTTCGAGAAGAAGTTCCAAAATTTCGTCCTGAACTTCGTTCAATCTCGCGTCGGGACGGTCGATTTTGTTGACGACGATTATAAGTCTGTGACCCATTTCGAGCGCCTTCTGCATAACGAAGCGGGTCTGCGGCATAGGTCCTTCCGCCGCGTCAACTAAAACAAGAACGCCGTTGACCATCATCATTACGCGCTCCACCTCGCCCGAAAAGTCGGCGTGACCCGGAGTGTCGACTACGTTTATCTTAACGCCGTTATAGTGCAGCGACGTATTCTTTGCAAGTATTGTTATTCCTCTCTCTCTTTCGATATCTCCGCTGTCCATAACCCTCTCTTCAACCGCCTGATTGTCGCGGAAGGTATGGCTCTGCTTTAACATTGCGTCGACAAGCGTTGTCTTGCCGTGGTCTACGTGCGCGATTATCGCTACGTTTCTTAAATCTTCTCTTAACATTTTTTTAATCCTCTATATGTATTAACGGTTTTTGATGCTCGATATCACGATAAGCAGTATTATTTCAAGGAAAAATCCGCCTCCGCCTATACCCATTAATATAAAACCGATTATTGCAATTTTAGTTATCGTTCCGTCGGGGAGCGTGCCTATCCGTGCAAACGTGACGCCCACCGCCATTGTAAGGAGCAACAACCCGAGCGACCCGAAAAGCAATATTAATTTAATCTTATCGCCGAGCGGCGTTACTTTCAGCGTTCTCTTCGCATCTTCGGTAAATTCCTCGGCAATCTCCTTCAGCTCGTGCTTCATATAGCGCCAAGTGTTGACTTTGTTTATAATACCGAGAATAGTCAGTCCGACCATACAAAAGATAACGCCGCCCAAACTTATATATCCCCGGTGGTACCGCGCTCCCAAGCTTATACAGATGCCCATTACCGTCAAGCAGACGGCTACCCAGATTATTATCGTGCGTTTACTCATTAAAATTCAGATTTGGTTTCCCTGTCGAAAAGCTTTAAAATCACGTGCATACAGTCGTGTTCGCTCTTGCCGAATTCGTCCGATTCGAAGCACGCTTCGTATACCGCGTTGGTTATGGGCAGCTCTATGCCGTACTTGTCGCCCAGCTCCTTCATAGCCTTAGCCGTCATTACGCCCTCGGCAAGCTTGCCGAAATGCTCGCCCCTCGCCATCATTTCGCCGTACATACGGTTGTGAGAATAGGGCGAAAACAGCGTCGTTTCGTAGTCGCCGAGGTGCGCCAAGCCGTACGCCGACATGGGATTGCCGCCCATTGCCTTGATAAGCTTTGCCACCTCGAACGCGCCGCGCGCCATTAACGGTCCTTTTAAACTCACGTATCCGCTTCCGTCCAAAACGCCCGCGGCTATGCCCAAAACGTTTTTTGCCGCCGCGCCGACTTCCGTTCCCAGAAGGTCGTCGCCGTAGTAAAAGCGGATTAAATTCGACTTGAAGCTTTCGGCAAGGTACTTTTTCAGCTCCTCGTTGGCACTGTCGATAATCATACAGTTGGGCACGCCCGCAGTGAACGACTGAATGTGTCCCGGACCTACCCACACGGCAATCTTATCGCTCTTTATTCCGCTGTCGGTCAGAACTTCGGAAAGGCGCTTGCCCGTGGCTTCCTCTATACCCTTCATACACAGCACGAAGGTCTTGTCCGCAACGGGGTATTTTATAACCTTTTGCATAAACTCGCGGAGCGCCTGCGAGCTTATGGAAATTATTATAACGTCGCTCTCTTTAAGCGCGTATGCAAGGTCGGACGTCAATGTTATGCTTTTATCCAACACAACATATTCGTTCTTGCCCTCTTTCTTTAAGATATCGTAAGCCTCTCTGCCCTCTTCGCCGTGGAGTATTACCTGATTTTTAAGGACGGTTGCCTGATACCAACCTATAAACGAGCCCCATCTGCCGCAGCCGAGTACGGAAATTTTCATATAAATACCTCTTAAATCTGTTTGCGCTCTATAAACGCGCGGGATAAAGTTACCTCGTCGGTGTACTCGATTTCGCCGCCTATGGGTATGCCGTGAGCAAGGCGCGTTACCGTTACTCCCAAGGGCTTTAAGAGCTTGGCGATATACATTGCCGTCGCGTCGCCCTCCACGTCGGGATTGGTTGCGATAATAACCTCCGTCACTCCGCCGCCCACGCGCGCCAAAAGCTCCTTAATGCGGATATCGTTGGGACCTACTCCGTCCATGGGCGAAATTACGCCGTGCAGAACGTGGTAAACGCCCTTGTATTCTCTGAGTTTTTCAAGCGCGATTACGTCCTTGGGCTCTTTGACCACACAAATAATATTATGGTCGCGCCGCTTGCAGATATCGCAGGTATCCTCTTCGGAAAAGTTGCCGCACACCGAGCAATAGCGCACCTTTTTTTTGCAGTCTAAAATACTCTCGGCAAACTGCTTTGCCTCATCGGGCGACATATCGATTATCTTGTACGCATATCTTTGCGCCGTCTTTTTGCCGACTCCGGGGAGTTTGGTAAACTGGTTTATAAGTCTGCCGATAGGTTCGATAAAAGTATCCATTATAACAGTCCGTTAAGACCGCTCATTCCGCCGAGAGGTCCCATCTTTTCTTCGTACGCCGCGTCCGCCTTCTTGTAGCCGTCGTTGATTGCCGCCATTATAAGGTCTTCGAGCATTTCAACATCGTCCTCGTCGGAAAGGTCGACCATTTCGGAAATCTTACTGCCGAATTCGATGCCGTTTATGACCTTTTTACCGTTCATATAAACGACGACCGTTTCGTCGCCCTCTTCGCCGCCGCCCGAAAATCCGAGCACTTCCATTTCGTCAAGCTCGGCTTCAGCCTTCTGCATCTGCTCCTGAATTTTCTGAGCCTGCTTCATCATATTCTGCATTCCGCCGTTGCCACCTCTGTATGCCATAAAAAACCTCCTTTCTCGCAAAACTCTTCCGCTGGCGACGCGAAATAGTTTCTGCGAATTTGAAAGGCTCTGCCTTTCTGCCCGCGATAGTTCGGGGCACTCATATCGTCAAA
>CAMWWH010000099.1 GCA_947177975.1 uncultured Clostridia bacterium
AGCCTTCCGACTGGGTTATGTAATTCATATTTTCCATCCAGTCGATAATCTTGCAAGCCTTCATATAGCCGATGGGGAAACGGCGCTGTATCATCGAAACGGAAGCCTGATTGGAGGTTACGCAGAATTTGAGAGCCTTGATAAACGTATCGTCTACCTTCGACGCGTCGCCGCCCATTTCTCCGCCCTCGGGAGCACTGTCGCTTGCCTCTTCCTCAACGGTATTGATAAAGTCGCTTACGCTTTGGTCGAAATACGTTTCGTTGTTCTGTTTTACGAAGTCGGTTACTCTCTGCACTTCGTGAGTGTCTATAAAGCAACCCTGAATTCTGGCAAGCTCGGGATTTTCCGCCGAACGGAAATACAAATCGCCCTTGCCCAAAAGTTTTTCCGCGCCGCCGATATCGAAAATACATCTTGCATCGTCGAACGAATTGACCTTAAAGCCGATACGCGTGGGCAGGTTGGATTTAATCAAGCCCGTAATGCAGTCGACCGAGGGGCGCTGTGTTGCGAGTATAAGGTGAATACCGCAGGCTCTCGACTTCTGAACAAGCCTTATTATTCGGCTCTCTATGTCTTTTTTAGCCTGCAACATCAAGTCGCCGAACTCGTCGAGAATAACGACTATCTTAGGCAACTTTTCCTCGCCCTCGGGCAGATGCGCGTTGTATTCGGTCAAATTCTTCGTCGCCACTCCCTTTTCGGTCATTTCCTTGAAGAGCTGATAGCGCCTTTCCATTTCCTTGATTGCCCAGTTGAGCGCCTTGATTGCCTTATCCACGTCGTAAATAATTTCGTTTATCATAAGGTGGGGCAACTTGTCGTAGGAAATAAACTCGACTTGCTTGGGGTCGACCAGAACAAAACGCAGTTCTTCGGGACCGTACTTATACAGCAAGCTTATTATAAGCGTGCTAAGACAGATACTCTTACCGCTACCCGTAGTACCCGCAACCAGAAGGTGCGGCATTTTCGTAATGTCGGGACAGACAACCTGACCTTCGACGTTTTTACCGAGAGTAAACGTCAGGCTGTTGGGCTTGGAATTCAAGAAAGTACTGCTTGCGAGCATGGTTTTCAATCCGACCACGCAACGCGACGAGTTGGGTACTTCGATTGAAATTGCACCCTTGGAATAGTTGAGGTATGCGTTGACGTTCTCTTTCATGAGCGCCATTGCTATCGCCTCGCGGTATTTGAGCGCGTTTTTTATATTGGTTCTGTCCTCGATAATTACGTCGTAGCGCGTAATTGCGGGACCTACAACAACGTTTGAAATGCGGCTTTCTATGCGGTAGTCGGCAAGCGTATCGCAGATAATCTGCTTGCTTTCCTCTATCTCCGCCGTATTTACGTTGTTATTTTCGGGATAATCGTCCAGCAAATCGAGTGTCGGGCGCACGTACTTTTTCCATACGTGTTTGGGCTTTTCTTCTGGTACGGGCGCGGGTTCTGGCTGAGGCGCGGGTGCTTTTTCCTTGCGGACAGATTCGCGCACGGGAAGCGCAACCTCGGTGCGTTCGGGAGGAATTACACTGCCGCGCTCTCTTGCGGGCGGCTCTTCGGACTTTCTTCCTGCGTCTTCGCGACTGCGGTCTACAAACGGAGTCTGGTCACTGAAAAGACCGTCGTTTCCGTCCGAATCGTCGAAAAGGTTCTCTCTGCTCCTCTCCCTTCTGTCCGACTTCAACGCCGATACGTCTGGTTCGATACGGCGTTCACTGCTCAGTCTGGGATTTGACGAACTGAACAAATCGAAAAGGCTACTGCCTCTTTCGCGAGGAGTTTCCGCAGGCTTGGGTTGTTCGGTACGCTCCGCGGGAGCGGGCGCGTCGTCAATTTTAAAGCCGCCTCTTTCGGGCTCTTCACGCTTGGGTTCTACAATTTCGGGTTCGTCATCCGATTTCAGACCGTAAGGGTCGCTGCCGATAATCGGCGCTGCGGGCTCGCTGAAATCGATTTTGCTCTCGGGCTCGCGGGGTTCATCAACGAAATCCACAGACGAATTTTCGTCCACGGTATACGTGCTGAAATCGTCGTCTGCCTGAGGTCTTTCCGCAAAGAGCGGCCTATCGTCCAAATTCTGCACGGGTTCGTCGCCGTAAAGATACGAAGGCGTACCGTCGCTCTCGCCGCCGTTTTCCACGTCGGAGGCGTAATCGGAAGTATAAGAAGCTTCCGCGCTCTGTCCACCTGCGGATGCAGTCGGGTCGCTGCTGAAGCTTTTCAGATAATCACCCTCGTTCTGCACGGGGTGGTTGAAATACGAATCCTCGTTATAAATCATATTTCTGCGGTAGCTCTCCGCGGCGAACTCGCCGTTCTGGAAGAGAATACGTCTGCCGAGATTTTCGGGCGAAAATCTGTCGTCGTTCTTTTGCGTCGTTTCCACCTTGGCGGGCGCGCTCTTAGGCTGAGCTTGGTGATTTACGTTCGTTACGATTTCGTGGTTTTGATTTACCGAGTACAGTTTGTCGGGATTATTATCGAGTTTTTCTGTCTGCTGGGGCTGCTCCTCTTCGGTTGACACAACCTCTTTCGCCGTGGAATGAGCGCGGGCAACCATTTTGCCGAGCACAAGACTTCTCACCGCCAAAAACGCGAACACTCCGCTCGCAACCGTAAGCAGCGAAAAGATTACGTATGCGCCTACGAAAGTCGTGCCCTTTGCCACGGGATAAACTAAAATTCCGCTGAGTACGCCGCCGAAAGAATAGCCTTTATACCCTTTTGCCGCGTTGTTGAAGCACTGCGCAAGGTAGCCGCCGTAGCTGTCCATAGAGTACCTTGCGGTCGTTGCCGAATGAAAAAGCAAAAACAGCATAAATACCGTTACCGCCGAAAGAGCAAGACAGCGCACGTTGATTTTTATTTTCTTTTCGAAAACAAGCCACTCGCCGAGGTAAGCCAAAAGCGCGACGATAAAGTAGGACGCGTAACCGAACGTGCCGTACATAAACGTACATATCGCTCCGCCGAACCCCATAAATATCGCACGGTTCGTCAACAGAATTACCGTAAGAATAAAGCAGAACAACAAAAGCGTCATTCCGAGCGTTTCCTTCGTTAGTATATATGAGCGTTTATCGTTGTTTTTCTTCCTGTTCACCGCAAATTCTCCGATTGCATTTTTCTTCACTTTGTATTATAACATTCACAACTGAAAAAGACAACAAAATGCGGGTTAAAAAATGAAAAACGCGCCCGCAAAAGTGCGGGCGCGCCTGATTTTTTAATTTATAATTAAAGTTTTGATTTTCCCTCTTCGGCAGCCTCGATATTGTCGTCGTTCCAGGAATACATTCCGCGGATTTCCGCACCGACTTTTTCAAGCTCGTGAGAAGCTTCCAAAGCCCTCTTCGCATTGAAGTGCGCTCTGCCGTTGTTGTTCTCCGCTATCCACTTGGAAGCGAACGTACCGTCCTGAATTTCTTCCAGAACCTTCTTCATTTCCTTCTTGGTTTCGTCGGTTAT
>CAMWWH010000100.1 GCA_947177975.1 uncultured Clostridia bacterium
TTGCGGGAGCGTAGCATACGACGTCGAGCGCGTGGTCGGAAAGGCGCGAGCCCATCTCGTCGAAATACTTAATTCTGTCCGCAAGCGCGTTGCACAAATCTTCAAGCGTCTTGATTTCCTTGCCTACTACGCCCGCGAGCTGATTGACCCAGCTTGCGAACCAGGAAAGCTCTACGTTGATAGCCTTGTCGGGGCGGAACGCGGGACGAACCTTTACCTTTAAGGTCTTGTCCTCGTTCATCTTCTTGTGCCATTCGAGGCTGTCGACGGGGTCGTCGGTGGTGCACACCGTCTTTACGTTGAACTTATACATCATCTCGCGCGCGGTGAGCGTTTCGAGAACCTTGTTTGCCTTCTTCCAGATTTTTTCGGCGTTGGCGGGATTGATTATATCGTCGATACCGAAATATCTCTGCATTTCGAGGTGCGACCAGTGATACAAGGGGTTGCCCACGAAATAGGGCATACTCTCGACGAACTGCATATATTTCTTGTAGTCGTCGTCGGGACCGGAAATACTGTCCTCCTCGTATCCTCTTGCACGGAGTGCGCGCCACTTGTAGTGGTCGCCGTATCTGTCGCCCGCGCCCAGCCAGACCTCGGTTAAGTTACGGAACTTCTTGTCCTCGTAAATTTCCTTGGGCTGTAAGTGGCAGTGATAGTCGATAATAGGCATCTTTTCCGCATGCTCGTGATACAGCTTTTTCGCCGTCTCGGTTTCAAGCAGAAAGTCTTTATCCATAAATTTTTTCATTATAAGGTTACTCCTGTCTTAAAAATAGCAATCTCTTTGGTATTATTGAGTTCGTTCTTTGTCTTTTTGCCGTTTGCAACTTCGACTATAAGGTCGATAAACTTTTCGAGCTGAGTGGGGAAATCGCTATCGAGAACCGCGCCCGCGTTGAAGTCTATCCAGTTTGCCTTGTTTTTGGCAAGCTCGGAGTTGGTTGCAATCTTAATCGTGGGAACAAAGCCGCCGAAGGGCGTGCCTCTGCCCGTCGTGAACAGCACGAGGTGGCAACCCGCCGCCGCAATGTTGGTTACCGCACACATATCGTTGCCCGGTCCGTTCAAAAGGTTCAAGCCCTTTTCGGTTACAAAGCCGTCGTCGAACACAACGTCCGACACGGGACCCGAGCCCGACTTCTGCGTACAGCCGCACGACTTATCCTCGAGCGTGGTTATACCGCCCGCCTTGTTGCCGGGGGAAGGATTTTCGCCAACGGGCTGACCGTTAGCGCGGAAGTAATCCTTGAAATCGTTGATAATCTTAACCGCCTTTTCGAACGTAGCCCTGTCCTTGCAACGGTTCATAAGCTGCTGTTCCGCGCCGAACATTTCGGGTACTTCGGAAAGTACCGACGTGCCGCCGACCGATACGATATAGTCGGAGAAATAGCCGACCAAAGGATTTGCGGTAATACCGCTAAGTCCGTCGCTGCCGCCGCACTTCAAACCGACTTTGAGGCAGGATATGTCCTTTTCAACCCTCTTGTCCGTCTTGACGGTCTTGGCGATTTCCTTTAAAAGTTTGACGCCCTCGGAAATTTCGTCGGCAACTTCCTGACATACGAGGAATTTTATTCTCTTATCGTCAACCTTGCCGAGCGTTTCCTTGAAAGCCGCCATCTGATTGTTTTCGCAACCCAAGCCCAAAACGAGCACGCCGCCCGCGTTGGGATGAC
Organism: uncultured Clostridia bacterium; assembly: GCA_947177975.1. Taxonomy (GTDB): domain Bacteria; phylum Bacillota; class Clostridia; order Christensenellales; family Borkfalkiaceae; genus Coproplasma. Next base: position 1,686 of record CAMWWH010000100.1, read on the forward strand.
GGACCATCTTCTGCAAAATGAGCTTGGTTCTCTCGTGGTCGTCGCCGAGCTGGGAGCAACCGTAGGGGTGCGTGTATGTGAATACGCCGTCGAAGCCGTCTTCGCCGCACTCCGCCTTGAAGGTCTCCACGATTTCCTTAGCCTGTCCGTTGACGCAGCCGACCGTGGGGATTACCCAGATTTCGTTGCGGATACCCACGTCGCCGTTAGCGCGGGGATATACGTTGACCTTGCGCATCTTTGCGGGCTTCAACTCACAGTCGACCTTGTTGTACTCGTACTCCAAGTTTTCCGAAAGATTGGTCTTTACGTTGTGGGTATGCACCCATTTGCCGACGGATATATCCTCGGTTGCGTGTGCGATGGGCACTCCGTACTTGATGATATTTTCGCCGCTACCTATTGCGCGGAGAGCAAACTTATGCCCCTTATTTACGTCCTCGGCAAGCTTGACGCCCTGCTCCGTTTCGCCCTTTTTAAGGTCGCACAGAGCAACGGCAACGTTGTCGAGGGGGTTTATAATAATTGATTTTTTAGCCATAAGACCTCTTTATTTTATTAGCAAGTTCCCTTGCAACCGCCTACAAAGCACTCAACAGCCGCTTTCATACCCTTGGTATCCATAGCGCCGAGATACTTCGCAACGGTTGCGGTAACGTCGGGGTGTAAGCCGTTCATATCGACGCCCCACGCTTCCGTCCAGCCGAGAGCCTTGGTTGCAAGCGCGGTATAGTCGCCGTCAAACTCCGCCCAGAGCTTTGCCCAGTGAGCAAGCAGTGCGGGGTCGTCGTTGAGCGCGATTTTTTCTTCGCCGCGAAGTCCCTTGTGGAATTCGACGAGTGCCGCGAAAGCAAACAGAAGGTGCTTGGGCACCTCGCCCTTAATTCTGATATAATCCTCGAGCGTGGGCAGAAGGCGCGTTCTGAACTTGGTCGTCGAGTTGAGCGCAATACTCATTAGCTCGTGACGGATATAGGGGTTCTGATATCTCTCTATAACGCTGTTTGCAAACGCAACCATCTGGTCCTGAGGCAAATCTATCGTGGGATTGACCTCTTCGAACACGAAGTCGCGCACGAACTTGCCGATTACGGGGTCGTTAACCGCCTCGCCTACCGTGTCGATACCGCAAAGGTACGCAACGGGCACCATAGCCGTGTGCGAGCCGTTCAGTATCTTGACCTTTCTCTGCTTATAGGGCTTGATGCTGTCGGCAAAGATTACGTTTAACCCCGTACTGTCCGCGGGTAAAATCTTCTGAACGTGCGCCTCTTTCTTCAAAACCCAAAGGTGGAAAATTTCGCCCTTTACGATATTGTTGTCGATATATCCCGTTTCCTTCTGAATTTCTTCGATTTCGTTTTTGGGATAACCGGGAACTATTCTGTCAACCAATGTGGACGTAAAATGATTTGCCTTCTGCATCCACTCGATGAACTTTCCGTCCATATTGTTTATCTTCGCAAGCTCGGTCAGACAGCGGTACAGCTCGTCGCCGTTGTTGTCGATAAGCTCGCAGGGAATAATTGCAAGTCCCTTGCTCATATCGCCCTTGAAGTGGTCGTATCTTCTCTTTAAGAGCGCCAACAGCTTGCCGGGGTAGGACTTGGGGCAGACGGTTAAGTCGGTGTCGGTAGGGTCTACCGCAATGCCCGCTTCCGTCGTGTTGGATATGATAATCTGCAAGTCCTCGCTCTCGCCGTATGCAAGGT
>CAMWWH010000101.1 GCA_947177975.1 uncultured Clostridia bacterium
TACGTCCTTGTCGTAGTCGTCGAGCGCGTCGGCAAGATATACCCACTTGCCTATGTCGTAGCACAGCGCGTCCGTGTGCTCGTTTGCATATTCTTTAAGGCAGTAACGCGAAAGCTTCTGCATCATCTGCGCGGTTGGCTCGCAAGCCGCGTCTATGATTTTACAGCCCGCTTTTTCGAGTTCGCGCTGGTCGTCTATGTTGCGCTTTATTATCTCCGCGACCTCGGGGTGACGCTTTAAAGCCTTTTTAAAGCCCCTTTTATACAGGAACGCGAACGCGCCTTTTTTGTCGCCGTCGGCTTTGTCGTCGAGCAGCTTATAGTAGGCGAGCACGGTATTTACGCAACCCAAGAGCACCGAGATATCGTCGGGAAGAGCCATAGGGCGGCGCTTGAACCAGTGCAGCCCGCAGTGGCGCTTTTCGATTTTCATATCGCAGTTTGCAACGTTGTGCAGGAGCGCGGACATAAACGCAATGTCGTAGGTGAGCGCGGTCTTTGCAAAGCCGCCGCACCCCTTGCCTATCGACTTGCACATTCCGCAATAGGTTGCCTTATATAAAACTTCGTCCTTTTTAAACAGCCAAGGGCTGTCGGGACTGATATACCCGAACATTAAACCTGATAAAATCCTATCTTTTTATAGACTTTGGAAAGCGTCTTGCGGGCGAGCTTATACGCTCTCTCCGCGCCGTCCGCCATTACCTTTTCGAGGTACGCTTTATCGGCAAGAAGTCTGTTATGTTCCGCCTGTAAAGGCGCGAGCTTATCGGCAACCACCTCGCCGACCGCAAGCTTGAAATCGCCGTAGCCCTTGCCGTCGAATTCCCTTTCCGCCTCCGCGACGCTCTTGTCCGAAAACGCGCAGTAAATAGTTAAAAGATTGCTCACCCCCGCCTTGGTTTCGGGAGCGTACTTTATGCAGTTTTCGCTGTCGGTCACGGCGCGCTTGAACTTGCGCAGAACCGTATCCTTATCGTCGGACAGGAACACCGCGCCGTTGGGGTTTTCCGCCGACTTACTCATTTTCTTGGTCGGTTCGAGAAGGTCGCAGATTTTAGCGCCCATTTTGGGATAAAGCCCCTCGGGAACTTTGAAGGTGGGCGAATATACGTTGTTGAACCGCTGTGCTATATCGCGCGAAATTTCAAGGTGCTGGCGCTGGTCGAGTCCCACGGGCACTATATCGGTCTGATATAAAAGTATGTCCGCCGCCATCAAGACGGGGTAGTCCATAAGACCCATATTGATATTATCCGCATGCCGCGCCGATTTATCCTTGAACTGCGTCATTCTCTCCATTTCGCCCACGTAGGTGAACGTGTTGAGCGCCCAGCACAGTTCTGCGTGCGCGGGCACCTGCGACTGCACGTAAACTATACTCTTTTCGGGGTCTACGCCGCACGCCAAAAACAACGCTATGAGCGCAAGCGTCTTCTGTCTTAATTCGGCGGGGTTCTGCCTGACCGTTATCGCGTGCATATTCGCCGCGGCAAAAATGCAGTCGTAATCTTCCTGCAAGCCGCGCCAACTGCGGAGAGTTCCTAATAAGTTTCCGATTGTCAGATTGTTCGTCGGCTGTACGCCCGAATAGAGCGTCTTTTTAACTTCTTCCATAATCACTCTCCTTTGAAAATTTAAATTAAAATAATTTTAACATACGCCGCGTAAAAACGCAAGCCGCTTTAATCCACCTTTTCGGTATCCTGCGCACGCACGGTCAGCTCGGACGACTGCGCCGCCACTCCGCCGCGCGTATAACCGATTTTAATCTTATCGCCCGCACGCGCGTTTAAAAGCACGTCGGTTATTTTAAACTGACGGGTTATCTCGGTCGTCTTGCCGTTTAAGGTCAACGACGTTATTATATCGTCCTTTTTAAGACCCGCCAGCGCGGACAGACTGCCCGCCGACGTTTCCAAAACGACGGTTTCCTCTAAAATATCGCCTTTGCCCGTTGCGGTGTCGTAGACGTAGCGCGAATTTTTGGTAGTTATCGTCACTCCGAGGCGCGTAATCTTCGTGTATTTAACAGTAACGAACGCCGCGTTGTAGTACATAATACCGTCGCCGACCGCCGTCAGTACGGAAGCGGGTATGGCGTAGTTCATAAACGTTATATCCTCGCGCCCCGCGTTATTTAAGCCGATAAGCTCGCCCTGCATATTGAACAGTCCGCCGCCCGAATTTCCGTGCGTTATCGCGGTGTCCGTTCTTATCGAGCGGTACTCGCGTTCGGTGCCGTCGATATCGAGCACGGCTATGTCGCTGTCTACGCTGACAACGCCCTTCGTTACGCATATACCCTTACCGTCCGCATTGCCTACCGCGTAGGTTTCCTCACCCACGGTAAAGTCGTAACTGATTTTTACGGGCGCCGCCTGCGGATTGACTTCCAAAACGTCCGCGGTGTTAACCTTTAAAACCGCGACGTCGTAGTCTATCGAGCCGCCGACGTAGTCGCACTCGACTCCGAGACTGCCGTAAACGATAGTATTGTTTTCGTCAAGCCCCGGCTCGCTCTCACTGCCGTACAGATAGATACCGCCGTGCGTTCTCAGCTTTTCGCCGTACGCCTCGTCGATAAACACGACGTGGTAGTTGGTAAGGATATATGTGTAGTCCTCTTCCATCTTGTAAATGACGCCCGAGCCGAGCGAGTTTTTCTGCACTAAACGTCCGTACTCGCGCTTGGTATAGGGCATATACACCTTGACGCAGGAGCAAAGAGCCGAGTTGAACGCCGCCGTGTTGTCGTTATCGACGGTCAGATACAATTCGCAGAACTGCTTGAAGGTAAGCTCCTCGCCGTAAATCTGCTTGTAGGTGTTGTAGACGTCCTCTGCGGTGACGTCCTGAGCGTCGCTGCCGTCCTTGCCGTCGGTGCCGTTCCTGCCGTTGGTTACGGTCAGTTGCGAGGTCGTTCCGTCCGAATAGGTTATGGTGTAGATATCCACCAAGCCCTCCGAATGTGAAAATTCGATCGACGTGACCGAGGTCGTCGTCTGCAAAAGATTACAGCCCGAGAACACGCCGAGCGAGAGAGTTGCGATTGCCAATGTTGTTGCTAAAATCTTCTTTTTCATAATCAAGTACTTTTATTATATTATGCGTTTGGCTAAAAGTCAAAACAAGTTTGTGAAAATCAAATAAAAACAGCCCGCAGTTTTTACTGCGGGCTGTTAAGTTTTTTAAATTAGATAAGGTGGAATACTCCGCCGAACAGATTGTACTTGTTGAAGAGCACAACCATTACGAGCGAAATC
>CAMWWH010000102.1 GCA_947177975.1 uncultured Clostridia bacterium
AAGGGGCTTTCTTTCCTCGAATTCAACTATATGATTATGCAGTCGTACGACTTTTACCATTTGCACGAAGCTTACGGTTGCAATATGCAGTTCGGCGGCGACGACCAGTGGTCGAACATGCTCGGCGGTACGGAGCTTATCCGCAAGAAGACGGGCAAGGACGCATACGCTATGACCATAACTCTCTTGCTTAACAGCGAGGGCAAGAAGATGGGCAAGACGGCGAAGGGTGCGGTTTGGCTGGACGAAAACAAGACCTCGCCCTACGAGTTCTACCAGTACTGGCGCAACGTCGACGACGCGGACGTTATGAAGTGTATTAAAATGCTCACGTTCATTTCTATGGACAAAATCCGCGAAATGGAAAAGTGGGACGATAACCGCATAAACGAAAAGAAGGAAATTTTAGCGTTCGAGCTTACAAAGCTCGTGCACGGCGAAGAGAAGGCGAAAACCGCAATGGCGCAGGCAAAGGCGGCGTTCGGCGGCTCTACCGAAAATCTTCCGCAAAAGGATATCAAGGTGGAAACGGCGACTATTATTCCCGTACTCGTTGCCGCGGGTATCTGTTCAAGCAACGGCGAGGCGCGCAGGCTCATTCAGCAGGGCGGCGTAACCTTGAACGAAACCAAGGTCACGGATATCAATATGCCTGTTACAAGCGGCGATATTGTCCACAAGGGCAAAAAGGTTCACGTTAAGATTAATTTAGTTTAATATGATTGAAAAGTACAAGTCGGTCGCGGGTGAAACCGTGACCGAAAAAATTATAGAAAAGTCGCGCTTTATCACGGTTAGCCGCCACATATGCGGCGAGGAAGAGGCGAAAGCGTTCATTGCGGAAGTAAGCAAAAAGCACGCCGACGCAACTCACAACTGCTACGCTTACGTCAGCGACAGTCTTGGAAATATTTTGCGATTTTCGGACGACGGCGAGCCGCAGGGCACGGCGGGTATGCCAATGCTTGAGGTGTTGCGGGCAAACGGACTTTGCGAAACGGCGGTGGTCGTGACCCGCTATTTCGGAGGGATAAAGCTGGGTGCGGGCGGACTTGTGCGCGCGTACTCGGGTTGCGTTGCGGAAAATATCGCGGCGGCGAAAAAAGTGGCTTTCGAAACGTGCGCGGAGAGTGAGTATAGCGTGGACTATCCCGAAGTCGACGCGGCTATGCGGTTTTTCAATAAAGAGGACTGCAACGTTTTATCGACAGACTACGCCGACAAAGTGACTTTTACGGTTGCGGTTAAAAGGGAGCGGGAGGCGGAATTCAACTCGGCGCTGGGCAACTTTTTAAACGGACGAGTGACGGTAGAAAAAAAGCGGGAATACTTTTTTCCGTTTGAAATCTGATTACATTAAAAGGGCGCGGCTTGTTGCCGCGCCTTTTTCAATTTCGTTTTAAAATCCCATTTCGGAAAGTTCTTCGCAAATGCGTTTATAAAATGCGTAAATTTTCTCTTTCTTCTTTTTACTTGCCGCAAAGCCGACAATCTGTAAATGAGAAATCGAGCCGTCGGGAAATGCGCCCCTGTAATTTCCGAACTCCGAGGACGTTGCGGAAACAAGTCCGTCCGACTTTTCCTTTTCCCAATGCTTGGAGAACATAAGGGGGATACCCATAATAAAGTCGTCGCGGCTCTTTTCCATATTAGCGGAATAGCTCTGGCAATAGACTTTATCCGAAAAACCGAGAGGAGTAATCTCGTCGTCGGGAACGGATTTAAGCTGCTCACATACTTTAAGCGAGTCGGGCTTTTTATCGCCGAAAATTTTATAAGCGGTATTTATCCAGAACGCAATGAATTTTTTGAAAAACTTGGGCATACGCAGTATTTTGGTTGCGATTTGCGAGCCTTTGTGCGGGGTACATAAAGTAGTGAGGGAAGCAACGCGGTCAGCCATACCGAGATTTTCAATCATATATTTGCTGTCCAGCCCGCCCTTGGAATGAGCAATTATATTTATTTTATCCGCGTGTTCCTTTTCAAGTATTTCGTCAATATGCTTTTTCAGTTGCTCGGCGTTATTTTCAATCGTGCCGAAGCCGTCGGTTTTTGCGGTATAGACCTTGTATCCCTCGGCTTTCAACATTTTTTCGATGCGCCCGAAAGCTCTTAAAAATTTAAAATCTTTTATTACTATTCCGTGCACCAGAATAAACGGATAGCGGCTTTCCATAAAAAATCCTTGTTAATTTTTCTTGACATGTGCATAGTTGCATAAGTTATAATGTAAGTATAAAGTACGGTAAGGGGAGTTGTCAAGCGGGTGCCCCGAAACGTACAAACGGAGTTAAAAATAAAAAATAGCCCATGGGCTATGCGCTTTTCATAAGAAAAGCGCATAAAGGAAACGTTATATGCAAAAGAAAAAGAGTTTTTTAATACTGCTCACTTCGGTAATTGCGGTTTTGCTTTTATCGTGCGCATTTATGTTCACGTCCAAAACTACGGCGCACGCCGATTCAACAACAACCGACGTATATTGGAAATTAGACGAGGGCGTGCTTACTTTAAGGTCGGACCAGCCTGACAGCACGTACACTAATAACGCGTACAGCAGTTGGTCCGACAGTGCTAGCTCGATTGAGCAGGTTGAAATCGTAAATACCATAGCACCGTCATCTATGCAATCTTGGTTTTCCAATTGCTCGAATTTAACGACTATTACTAATTTACCCAATCTTGACACTTCAAACGTCTTGAATATGTACTATATGTTCAATGGTTGCAGCAGTTTGACTTCACTTGACTTGTCTTCGTTCAACACCGAAAAAGTAATATATATGAGCGGTATGTTCCGCGATTGCAGTAAATTGACTTCGCTCGATTTATCTACATTTGACACTTCGAGTGTAACGGATATGAACGGTATGTTCAGCAATTGCAGCAGCTTAATGTCGCTTACCTTGCCAGCTTCGTTCAATACCGAAAAAGTAACGAATATGAACGGTATGTTCTACAATTGCAGCGGCTTAACTTCGCTCGATTTATCTACATTTGACACTTCGAGTGTAACGGATATGAACGGTA
>CAMWWH010000103.1 GCA_947177975.1 uncultured Clostridia bacterium
GATATATAATCGCGCGAATTCACTCCGCCGAGGCGCAGATATGCGCAAATTGGGTGCGCTAACCGAAAAGTGTCATTTTCGGTTGCGCCGTTCAATATCTATATGCGGTACCGACGGAATTTATCATATTTCCGCGGTAAAACATAAGATAATAATAAACGTTATTAAAAACGCAGAGATGCGAACAAGACGAGGCGTGCGCGGATTTGTTGCAGGGAGTGTACAATGAAGCACACGGCCAAAACAAAACGCAAGCACAACAAAGTATTGTGAAGCATATATGCGTTTTAATATATTTTACGTATGAGGGTTCGATTTATGACAGAGATACTCGCAGTATTCCGTTCACGCTCGCAGGCGATAGACTGCAACGCAAGATTAAAGGCTATGGGCGTGCCCGCAAGCATTATAAACACACCGAGAGAAGCAAACATAGGCTGCGGGCTTTCGGTTAAAATTCCTATAAATATGCTTGAGCGGGTAAAAATGATTATAAGAAATCTGAATTATTCCGCTTTTTACGGCTATTACAGAATGCAGAAAAATTACGGCAGAACGATTTTCGGAAAGATAGGTTGATTTTTCGGCGCGGTTATGCTAAACTACCGTATATGGATAATAAAACGCAAAAGATACTGGACGGGCTTGCCGCGCTTTACCCCGACGCGAAGCCCGCGCTGAAATTCAAAACGCCATTCGAATTGCTTGTCGCGGTAATACTTTCGGCACAGTGTACCGACGAGCGGGTGAATAAGGTTACGGCGGAGCTTTTCAAAGAATACAACACGCCCGAAAAGATGGTTACGCTTACGCAGAGCGAGCTGGAAAGATATATATTTTCCTGCGGGTTCTACAGAAACAAGGCGGCGCACATACTCTCCGCTTCGCACGATATTATAGAAAAATTCGGCGGTAAGGTCCCCGACAACCTCGAAGAATTGCGCACGCTTGCAGGGGTCGGAAGAAAGACGGCGAACGTGGTCTATTCGGTTGCGTTCGGCGGAGACGCAATTGCGGTGGATACGCACGTTTTCCGCGTTTCGAACAGGTTGGGGCTTGCCGAGGGCAAGACTCCCGAAAAAGTTGAGGACGGGCTTTGCGAGGTTCTGCCGAAAAGCGAATGGTCGAAGGCGCACCACTATCTTATATATCACGGCAGGCGCGTTTGCCATTCGCAGCGCCCGGACTGCACGAACTGTACGCTTAAAGAATATTGCAAATTTTATAATGAAAAGGAGCGATAAAAAATCGCTCCGAATTTTTTTGGAAAATTTTATAAAAAAGTGAGAAATTTTCCGTTCTGAAACGTTATATAAGCGGGAGGTGCAAGATGGATAACGGTGCAAGTAGCTACCACCGCTTTCTGCAAGGCGATAAAAGCGCGCTTGAAGAGTTAGTGCGCCAATACAGCGACGCGATTGTGCGTTACGCTTATTTTTACGTGCGCAATTCCCAGACGGCTGAAGATATTATGGAGGACACGTTTGCTACGCTTATTATAAAGCGTAAAAAATTCAAAGAAAACGCGCCCTTCCTCTCCTATCTCTACAAGATTGCGCGCAACAAATGTATGGATTTTCTGCGTTCGAAACGGGCGCGCGAAGTACCCATTTCGGATTTACAGAACGTGCTTAAATGCGAAAGTGCAGAAACTGCGGCTATGAACAGAATACGCGATTTGGAAATTTTCGCGTGTATGCAAAAATTGCCCGAGCAGTATTTTGACGTGCTGTACTTAACGTACTTTCAGGGATTTTCCGCAGACGAAATAAAGAAATCCGCAGGCAAAAGTAAAAAGCAAATTTACAATCTCCTTGCAAGAGCCAAAAGCTCCCTAAAAGATATTCTAATTATGGAAGGAATGAGCTATGAAGACTTATAACGAAAGAACACAGGATATATTAAAAAAAGCCGAAGCGGGCAAAGCGAAAAAGATAAAAACCGTAAAGCTGACTTCGATTATTGCAAGCGTTTGCGCGGCCATGCTGGCTTTCAACCTGTTTATGTTCGTGCCGTATAGGGCAGGCGACGTAAATATTACAAAATATAAAAACAGCGAATATTACTCCGTAATTAAAAAGGTAAAAGAACTTACTTACGGACAGGTTGAGAAGAAAAATAATTTTCAACGCGTTACGGAAAGCTTAAGCGCTATTTTCGGTTTGTTTACCAAAGGTGCGGGAGCTACCGACGGAAGCACGGGTATGGCACCGGGCAGCGAAGCAAGACCCAACAGACCTGATTACGAGGAAGTAACCAACAACCAGACGGACGGCGTTATAGAGGGCGATTTGTTCAAGCGCAGCAGCGAAAATATATACTACCTTGACTGCGGCGGCGCATATTATAAGGGCGACGACAGAATAGGCGAATTATACGGTCCCATGAACGGAAACGATTACCGCTGGAGTCAGGAATACAGATTACAGGTATACCCCATTGACGGCGCCGATACTAAAAAAACCGCGGAATTTATCATAGGCGATAAGGGCGGCATGACCTTTTCGGGCTATTACCGCGAACGCGAAATGTTTTTAAGTACGGACTGCACGACAGTCACGATAGTATCACCTTGCTATAACCGCGAAAACGGTATCAAGTATACCGCCGTTATTTCGCTTGACGTTTCCGATACGGGCAATATAAAAGAAATAAACCGCACGTATATTTCGGGACAGTACGTTTCTTCAAGGATAAAAAACGGAGAACTTCTGCTTGTTTCCAACTTCACGTTAAGAAACCCCGACTTTTCCGACAAGACGCAATATCTTCCGCATACGGGAACACCCGATTCCTTTACCACTCTTCCCCTCGAAGATATAATCTGCCCCGATAATGCAAATTCCGCAAACTACACCGTAATTTGCTCGCTTGAAGAAAAAACGCTGAATATGAACGACTGCGAAGCGTTTATGTCTTTTTCGGATGAAGTTTACTTTTCCGAAAGCAATATGTTCGTGACGAGAAGTTATACAAACGACTATGCGGTAAGTCAGATTTACTGCCTTGCCTACGGC
>CAMWWH010000104.1 GCA_947177975.1 uncultured Clostridia bacterium
GCTCCTTTTTTAAGTCGATTGCGTCCTTTGCCGTTATTTTTCTTACAGGCTTGCAAGGAACGCCGTAGGCAAGGTAGTTATCGGGAATTTCACCAGTAACGACCGAGCCCGCGCCTATAACACAACCCGAGCCTATTTTTGCGCCCGCAAGAATTTTTACGTCGCCCGCTATCCAACAGTTATCACCCACGGTGATAGGTGCGCCGTACTCCTTATCGGTGCCGTAGCCGTCGGGGTGGGTATAAGGATTTCTGTCCTCGTACCTGAGCGGGTGAAGGGGCGCTAAAATAGATACGTTGGGTCCGACGAAAACGTTATCGCCTATCGTTACGGGGCAAGTATCCAAAACGGTTAGGTTGAAGTTTGCGTAGAAGTTCTTACCTACCTTGGTAAACACGCCGTAATCGAATTGGGCGGGTCCCTGAATATACGCGCCATCGCCTTTATCGGGAAGAAGCTCGGCAAGAATTTTCTCACGCTTTTTAGATTTGGTTTCGGGCGTTGCGTTGTACTTCATACACAGCGCGTGCGCCCTTGCCCTAAGTGCCTTTAATTCGGTTCCGTTGGGGTCGTAGATTTTACCCGCAAGCATCTTTTCTTTTTCAGTCATAATTTTATTATACAACAAATTACAAAACTGTCAAGAGCTAATAGTCATTCTTTGCGTCGGCGGTGATGCCTTTAACTCGCGTAGTAACCAAATGATAATTGTTCCTTGGACTGACTTCAAACAGGGTAATATTTTGCGTTGAAGTTGCAATTGCCCCCGATATATCCGCGAAATAAGCCGTTTTACCCGCCGCCATAATGACGGGTATTCCGTACAGATACGAGTAGGCGCGAATGAGTAGCGGCGGGACGCTGTCACGCAGTTCTTCGAGTATTGCGACTATTACGTTGCACCCGCACATTGACAGGCTTTTGAAGGTGTCGGGGAAAAGCAAATCGTTCTCAACACACAGCCCGACCTTGCAGCCGTTGACGCGGTAAAAGCCAAGGGAAGAGCCGCTTTTATAATCTTCGCAGTCAAGCACGTGGAGCATATCCGAAATCCCCAAAAGCTTGCCCCTATCCGACACGGCGGCGGACTTTCTGACGAGCCCGCGGCTTACCGTTTTACAGCCGCAAACTAGCCCGCACTCCCCTTCCTTTGACAGCCTTGCGACCTTATCGAACTTGTCTGTTTCGCCTTTCAGCTCGCTTTCATAGTCCACTTCGCCAAGTCCGCCGAACCCGAAAATTGCCACGTCGCAGTCGGGGAGGGTTTCCCTTTCCTCGACCGTGCCGTCGTTAACAACGCAAAATACCATATTGTACATTTTATTACGGCGGGCGGAAATATGTTAAAACGGGTTTTATTTATAAAAACGCGTGCATATCTTATTTTAAAAAGCGCGATTTGCGCCCATTGAGGTGATAGGGTGAAAAAATTTATTTCGGTTTTACTTACCGTATGTGCAATTGCTTTTTGCGTTACGCTTACCGCTTGCAACAAAGACAGCGAAAATAAAACTTCTTACGATATCTTTTGTATTTACGAAGAAGAAACGGGCACGCTTAAGGGCACGATGAACGTCGATTATTACAACGATACCGATACCGAAATCAGCGATTTGAAGTTTAACCTTTACGGCAACGCGTTCAGGGAAGGCGCGACCTATTCGCCCGTTTCGGACACGTATAAAAACCGTGCGTACTACGCGGGCGAAAGCTTCGGTGCAATGACGGTTGAAAACGTTGAAAACTGCGCGGGCTGGAATATAGCCGGCGAGGACGAAAATATACTGGTTGTAAACCTATTGACCCCCATATATCCCGAAGATAACGTGGTTTTGACGGTTGAGTACACCCTTACACTTGCCAAGGTAAATCACCGTACGGGGATATGCGCGGACACAATAAATTTAGGCAATTTTTATCCCGTTATCTGCGGGCGGAGTACCGAAGGCTTCGTTGAGTGCAACTACTATTATTGCGGCGACCCGTTCTATTCGGAATGCGCAAATTACAGCGTTACGGTAGACGTGCCCGAAAAATACGACGTGGCAAGCAGCGGCAAGCTGACGAGCGAAACCTGCGTGGACGGCAGAAAGAAATGCAGCTACATTTTAAACGGCGCACGCGACTTCGCGCTCGTGCTTTCGGATAAATTCGAGGTCGTTTCCGAAACCGTTGACGGGGTTGAGGTAAGCTATTATTACATCAGCGACACGACGCCCGAAAACTCCTTAGCGGCGGCGACCGAAAGCTTGAAGTACTTTTCCGGAACCTTCGGAAAGTACGCCTACCCCACCCTTGCAGTCGTGCAGACGGGGTTCTGCTACGGTGGGATGGAGTATCCCGCGCTTACGATGATTGCCGAGGGACTTGATTCAGACAACAATATTTATACGATAGTACACGAAAACGCGCACCAATGGTGGTATGCGATGGTTGGCAGCGACCAGATGAACGACGCTTGGCAAGACGAGGGCTTGGCGGAGTACTCTACGCTGACTTTCTTTGAAAGCCACCCCACTTACGGGTTCACGCGTAAAGGAATGATTAATTCCGCAACGAGCTATTACCGGGCGTTCTTCACCGTGTTCAGCCAATTGAACGACGTTGCCGATACGCGTATGCACAGGCACCTTAGCGAATACACCAGCGAGCTTGAATACAACAACGTAACCTATAACAAGGGTATGATTTTGTTCGAGATGCTTAGGACTACTTTGGGGGACGAGAGCTTTTTCGGCGGATTAAAGAAGTATTTTAACGAAAATTGCGGCAAAATTGCCACCGCCGACGATTTGATAGGTTGCTTTATAAAGAGCGGCTGCGACGTTGAGGGACTGTTTAACTC
>CAMWWH010000105.1 GCA_947177975.1 uncultured Clostridia bacterium
CCGAAGTCGTTACACTTCTTAAGCATTCGGGTATCCACGCCGTTTAAGAACAGTCTTTGCAGCTTTCTTTCGGTGAGCGCGTTACCCTTCTGCACTTCCGCGCCGCAGGTCTGCACCGATTTTTGGTTATGCGCTTTTGACGAGCCCGTAGCGCCGCCGCAGCCGTCGCGCCCCGTTTCGCCGCCCAGAAGTATGATGACGTCGCCCTTTGCGGGTTTTTCGCGGTAAATCATATCCGACTTCGCGCCGCCGACGACAAAGCCCGTTTCAAGTCTCTTCGCCTTGTAACCGGGGTGATAAACTTCCTCTACCTGACCCGTGGCAAGTCCTATCTGGTTGCCGTAGGACGAGAAGCCCGCCGCAGCCGTCTTGGTTATAACGCGCTGGGGAAGCTTGCCTTCGAGCGTGTTTTCGATAGGCTCGGTAGGGTCTGCACAGCCCGTAACACGCATCGACTGCAACACGTAGGTTCTGCCCGAAAGCGGGTCGCGGATTGCGCCGCCAAGGCAGGTTGCCGCGCCGCCGAACGGCTCTATTTCCGTCGGGTGGTTGTGCGTTTCGTTCTTGAACATTACGGTGTATTTTACGGGCTTGCCGTCGATTACCGCGTCAATCTTTATCGAGCACGCGTTGATTTCGTCGCTCTCGTCGAGGTTATCCAAAAGCCCCTCTTTCTTGAGCTTTTTAACCGCAATCGTCGCTATGTCCATAAGGCAAGGGTATTTGTCGGTGCGGTCTTTATACAGCTCGGCAAACAGCTCCTTGTACGTCCGCAACGCTTTGTTGATATGCGGGTTGTCGCTGTTTACGGTAACGCCCGTAATTTCGGTCGCGAAAGTCGTATGGCGGCAATGGTCCGACCAGTACGTGTCGATAACCTTTATTTCCGTTTCGGTCGGATTGCGCCCTTCCTTCTTGAAATAGTCACGGACGAATTTCAAGTCTTCCGCACTCATTGCAAGCCCCGCTTTCGCGTAGTACTCCTCAATCTGCGCGTCGGTCAAACCGATAAAGCCCTCGACTTCCTTGACTTCGGCAACCTCTAAGGCAACGTGAGCCAAGCTTTCGGGCTTTTCAAGTCCGACTTCCTCGCTCTCGACGGGGTTGATTAAATGCTTTTTGATTTTTGCAAGCTGACTTAAATTTACGCCCTTTATTGCGTATACGGTCGCGCACTTGATTAAAGGACGCTCTTTCTGCGTTAAAAGCTGAACGCACTGAGCCGCGCTGTCGGCACGCTGGTCGTACTGACCCGTAAGGTACGCAACCGCGAAAACCTTGTAATCGGCGGGGAATTCTACCTCTTCGAGGTAGACGTTGTCGACGGGAGGCTCCGAGAACACGCAAGGAACTGCCGCGTTGAACTCCGACTTCAATATCTTTTCAACGTCGTAGCGAATGAGCTGGCGCACGTCCTTGACGTCGATTTTCAAAAGATTGCGTATGTCCTCGGCAACTTTTTTCGCCTGTAAATTATTCTTTTTTTCTACGAAAATTCTGTAAATCATATTTTATCCCTCGCGGTATTTAACGCCGATATCGGTGCGGTAACTCATACCTTCCCAACTGATATTTTTAACAGCCGCGTACGCTTTTTTACGCGCTTCGTCGGTGTCCTTGCCCTTTGCGACAACGCCTAAAACTCTGCCGCCGTTGGTCACGAGCTTGCAGTCTTTTACAGCCGTGCCCGCGTGTATTATCTGACAGTCGCCGACGTCGCCTATCGTAATTTCCTTACCCTTTTGATAGTGCACGGGATAACCGCCGCTTGCAAGCACTACGCACACGCACGCGCCCTCTTCCCATTCGATTTTGATTTGGTCGAGTTTTCCGTCGGTAACCGCCTCGAAAACGTCCATTAAATCGGTCTTTAACATAGGCAGTACTACCTGCGTTTCGGGGTCGCCGAAGCGCGAATTGTACTCTACGACTTTCATTCCCTTGTCGGTGCGCATAAGTCCGAAATACAGACAGCCCTTGAAAGGCTTACCCTCGGAATTGAGCGCCTTTACCGTAGGTAAAAGTATGGTGTCGTACACCTCTTTTTCAAGCTCTTTAGTCCAGAACGGGCAAGGCGAGAACGTGCCCATACCGCCCGTGTTCAAGCCCTTGTCGCCGTCGAACGCACGCTTGTGGTCGCACGAGGTTATCATGGGAACAATCGTCTTGCCGTCGGTGAAGCACAGCACCGAAACCTCTTCGCCGGGGGTGTATTTAAGTCCGCGCATACACTCCTCTATAACGATTTTATTGCCCGCCGCGCCGAAAGTCTTGTCGAGCATTATCTCTTTCAGACCCTCTTCCGCGTCTTTGAGCGTTTCGCAGACGAGTACGCCCTTGCCGAGTGCAAGTCCGTCCGCCTTTAAAACTATGGGCGCACCCTCCGCTCTTATATAGTCGAGCGCATCGCCGTAGTTGTCGAAAGTCTTCGACTTTGCGGTGGGTATTCCGTACTTGTGCATAAGCTCTTTTGCAAACGCTTTGCTCGCCTCGATTTGCGCCGCCGCCTTGTTTGGTCCGAAGCAACGCTTGCCTATTGATTCGAGTGCGTCTACAAGCCCGATTGCCAAGGGGTCGTCGGGAGTGACTACATAGTAGTCAATCTGCGGATTTTCGAGCGCGAATTTTTT
>CAMWWH010000106.1 GCA_947177975.1 uncultured Clostridia bacterium
CCATAAAATGGTGGTCTGCCGGTGCAATTTGCTTTTTTATTCTGTGGGGCACTGGGTTGAAGGACTTAGATGCAATTTTAGTTGTCGGAGCGGTTTGGGGTGTCGTTGTTGACTTGTTGGTTAATTCCGATTTCAGATTGATGGAATCGGACAAAAAGGAATACAACATCTACATGATGTTTCCTTTTCCACTGAAAGCAATCTGGACTTTTTTTACGAACATTATCTATTACATTGTCGTAGCGCTTGTTGTAAATTACTGTTATCTCGGTGTGAACGAACTGATAAATTTTATAAAAGGCACTTCGGGGCTTTACTATATCGGCGTTGAACCGCTGTTATTCGGCGTGTTCTGTACGATAGCTGACATGGCGTTTATTGGGATTAAGGATTTGATAGTATATCTCGTTAAGCGGAAGAAGCGTAAAAAAGAGGAGGAACAAGATGTTTAAGTTGTTGTTTGTATCGAGTACGACGGCGTGCTTCGAGCTTGAAAATAAAAATCCGTATTATTCTCCCGAAAAGTATTACGTTACTCTCAACGGGAACAAGGTGGACGAGGAAAAGGACAGCAACGTTTTCTCCCTCTTCAACTTAACTCCCGATACGGAATATACCGTCGGTACTACTTCGGACGGCTTTACGCTTAAATTCCGCACGGATAAGGAAAGCGGCACGGTCAACGTCAAAGAGCTCGGCGCAAAGGGCGACGGCGTGACCGAGGATACGTACTATATCCAGATGGCAATCGACAGCTGCCCCAAGGGCGGCAGGGTTATCATTCCCGAGGGAAGTTACTATACCCGCCCCATCGTGCTTGCCTCCGACATAACTATCGAAATTCAGAAGGGCGGCGAGCTTCTCGGCGATATCGTAGAGGAGCATTACCCCTACGTGCCGGCTAAAATAGAGCACGACGACGGTACGGAAGAAATTATGGCAACCTGGGAGGGCAACCCCTATCCGTGCTTCCAGTCGTTCGTTTCCGCGTATAAAAAGAAAAATATTAAGATAGTGGGCGAGGGTGCGATTAACGGCAACGCGGACAAGTCCACCTGGTGGGCTAAACCCAAGGGCAGAGCGGTTGCAAGACCCCGCCTCGTAACTCTCAATAAGTGTGAAAACGTAGTCTTCCACGGCGTTACGTGCAAGAATTCCGCGGCTTGGAATTTACATCCGTTCTTTTCGAACAACCTCGGATTTTACGATTTGAGGGTGCAGAACCCGTACACGGGACCCAATACCGACGGACTTGACCCCGAAAGCTGTGATAACGTTGAAATAGTCGGCTGTATTTTCTCGGTCGGCGACGACTGCGTAGCGCTTAAATCGGGCAAGCTGTACCTCGGTTCTAAGTATAAAACTCCCGCAAACCACCACACGATACGCAACGACCTCTTTCAGGACGGACACGGCGCAATCGTTTTGGGAAGCGAAATTTCGGGCGGCGTTAAAAACCTTACCGTTTGCCAGTGCGTATTCAAGCATACCGACAGGGGTCTGCGCATAAAATCGCGCCGCGGCAGAGGTAAAAACTGCATTATCGACGGCGTAGTATTCGAGAATATCAAGATGATTAACGTCATCACGCCCCTCGTTATCAATCTGTACTATTTCTGCGACCCCGACGGTCACACCGAATACGTCTGGTCGAGAGAGAAGCACCCCGTGGGCGACGATACGCCTTATATGGGCAAATTCCTTTTCAAGGATATCGAGTGCACCGAGTGTGAGTGTATGTGTGCCTATTTCGACGGACTCGTCGAACAGCCCGTTAAGGAAGTTGTGCTCGAAAACGTCAGCTTCTCGTTCAAAGAGGACGCCAAGCCCTTCAAGCCGGCGATGCTCGAAAACGTGCGTGACTTCTGCAAAGAGGGAATTTACATAGACAACGTGGAGAAGGTCACGCTTAAAAACGTCACTTTCAGCGGCGTAGAGGGCGAACATATTATAAGGAAAAACTGTGATAAGCTGACGATTAAGTGATTGTCGGAAGGAATAAATATGAACTACGAAATTATCGAAAAATACATTGACAGACTGATTGAAGATACCAAACCCGAAGCTCCGATTTGGAATATAGAGAACATACGTCAGGGCAAAAAGCCCGCGTGGAACTATATCGACGGTTGTATGATGAACTCGCTGTATTCCATTTACAAGCTGAGCGGCGACAAAAAATATCTCGACTTTATTGACAAATTCGTAGATTATTACGTGTTTGAGGACGGTTCTATCCGCGGTTATAAAATCGAGGCGTATAATCTTGACAATCTCAACGAGGGCAGAATACTCTTCGACTTGTATAAGGAAAATGGCAAGGAGAAGTACAGAAAGGCGATTGATTTGCTGTACAGGCAGATAGTCGAGCAGCCCCGCACCGAATACGGCAATTTCTGGCACAAGGCTATTTATCCCAATCAGGTATGGCTGGACGGCATGTATATGTCGGAGGTCTTCTATACGCGCTACGTATCGGAAGTCGGCAACGGCGATTTTTCCGAAATCGTCAAGCAGTTCAAGAGCGTATTCGACCATATGTA
>CAMWWH010000107.1 GCA_947177975.1 uncultured Clostridia bacterium
GCGTTGTACTCCATATCGATACGCTCGCCGCCGTTGCCGTACATAAGCATATCGTAAATACCTTTGGGAAGCTCCGCCACGGGCACGTCGAGCGAGAAGCCGTACGCCTTGGCAAGCGAATTTAAATTCATTTGCGTTATGACCGAGCTATCCAAATTCCAGCCGCTTATTTTAATCGCACCGTCGCGAAGTGATTTCGACTTGTCGGGGCAAATAAGGTCGGGGTCGACAATCTGTCTGAAGCCCAAGCCCGAGCACTCGGGGCACGCGCCCCAAGGCGTATTGAACGAGAAAAGGCGCGGCTCGATTTCCTCAATCGAAATACCGCAGTCGGGGCACGCGTACTTGGTCGAATACAGCTCCTCTTTGCCGTTGCTGTCGATAACGACTATTCCGTCGGCAAGCTTCAACGCGCTCTCTAAGCTGTCGGTCAAACGTTTTAAAACGCCCTCTTTGACGACAAGCCTGTCGACTACCACCGAAATGTTGTGGCGGATATTCTTTTCGAGGTGAATATCCTCCTGCAAGTCGTACAGCGAACCGTCGATTTTAACTCTGCCGTAGCCGCTCTTTTTGTACGAGGCAAGCTCCTTGACGAACTCGCCCTTTTTGCCACGCACGACGGGCGCTTCGACCATAATCTTACTGCCCTCGGGCATAAGCATAACCTTGTCGGCGATTTCGTCTACCGACTGCCGACGTATCTCTCTGCCGCAGTTGGGGCAGTGCGGAACGCCGACGCGGGCGAATAAAAGTCGGAAATAATCGTAAATTTCCGTGACCGTGCCGACCGTCGAACGCGGGTTGTGCGACGTCGTTTTCTGGTCGATTGAAATTGCGGGCGAAAGTCCGTCGATAAGCTCGACGTCGGGCTTTTCCATCTGTCCCAAAAACTGGCGCGCGTAGGACGAAAGGCTCTCGATATACCGCCTCTGCCCCTCGGCGAAAATGGTGTCGAAGGCAAGCGTCGATTTGCCGCTGCCCGAAAGCCCCGTAAACACCGTGAGTGAGTTGCGGGGTATATGCACGTCGATATTTTTAAGGTTGTTTTCCTTTGCGCCTTTAACGTATATCTCTTCTTTCATTGTTTCTTTGCCTTCAAAAGCTTCTTTTTGAGCTGTGAGATTGTGTCGCGGATTTCGATTGCCTTTTCGAAGTCGAGCTGCGAAGAAGCCACTTTCATAAGCCCCTTCAATTTCTCGATTTCGGCGGGAATATCCGTGAGTTTAATGTCGTCGCCCGCGCTCTTTTTGCTGGTTATGCCGAGCGATATCTTGTTTTCCTTGATAATGGTTTTCGGAATAATTCCGTGTTTGTCGTTGTACTCCTGCTGAATTTTGCGGCGGCGCGCCGTTTCGTCGATTGCGCGGCGCATACTGCCCGTAATTTCATCCGCGTACATTAAAACTCTGCCTTCCGCGTTTCGCGCCGCTCTGCCTATCGTCTGCACGAGCGCCGTCTCACTGCGCAAAAAGCCCTCTTTGTCCGCATCGAGTATAGCCACGAGTTTTACTTCGGGAAGGTCCAAGCCCTCTCTTAAAAGGTTGATGCCGCACAGCACGTCGAACTCGTCGCCGCGCAGTCCGTTGATTATGTCGATACGCTCTAAGGCGTCTATGTCCGAGTGCATATAGCGCACGCGCTTGCCGTGTTCCTTTAAATAGTCGGTCAGATTCTCCGCCATGCGCTTGGTCATCGTCGTTACAAGCACCTTGCCGCCGCCCGATACGACCGCGTTGATTTCGCCCAGCAAATCGTCGATTTGGTTCTTTGTGGGGCGTATCGTGACCTCGGGGTCGAGTAGTCCCGTGGGGCGTATGAGCTGTTCGACCGTCTGCCCAGATTGCTCCATTTCGTACGGCGCGGGCGTTGCCGAAACGCAGATGAGCTGCGGAACCCTTTCATCGAATTCCTCGAAAGTCAGGGGGCGGTTATCGTACGCGGATTTTAAGCGGAAGCCGTACCCTACGAGGTTGTCCTTGCGCGAGCGGTCGCCGTGATACATTGCGCGTATCTGCGGGATAGTCATATGGCTTTCGTCGATAAACACCAAAAATCTGCCCGTGGGGAAGTAGTCTAAAAGGGTGAACGACGGTTCGCCGGGGGCGCGTCCGTCAAAGTACCTCGAGTAGTTTTCAACGCCGCTGCAATAGCCGATTTCGCGCATCATCTCCAAGTCGTACTGCGTGCGCTGTTCGAGGCGTTGCGCCTCCAAAAGCTTGCCCTCGTCGCGGAAAGCTTTTACCTCGTTATTCATATCGCACTCTATCATAGATAGCGCGTGTTGCATTTTGTCGTTGCCCACCGCGTACTGGCTGGCGGGGAAGATGAGAACGTGGGAAAGCTGTGAAATTATGTTGCCCGTGAGCGCGTCCTCTTCGCATATTCTGTCTATCTCGTCGCCGAAAAATTCCACGCGGATTGCAACTTCCGAGTTGCTTGCGGGGAAGATTTCGACCGTGTCGCCGCGCACGCGGAAACACGTACGGTGAAAGTCCATATCGTTGCGCTGGTACTGAATTTCGACAAGCTTTCTTATC